>NZ_JBHWIY010000069.1:0-20423 GCF_042731715.1 Streptomyces sp. NPDC059832
TCGGGCACGAGATCAGCAGACACCCGGAAGATCCTGCCGACACAACACCCAACTGCCAAGCCAACACACCGATCTCATTATGAAACGATCAGTAAGTCCGGTGATCTCCCGGTTCCCGGCGGTGATGGTGCCCGCCTGCGGTTTGATCAGGCCGAGGATGCACATGAGCAGCGTCGACTTACCGGACCCGCTGGGGCCGGTCACCGCGACCGACTCGCCGGCGGGCACAGACAAGTCCACGCTGTCGAGGAGAGTCCGGCCCTCGACCCGCTACGGGGCTTGTCCGCCAGGTCATCGCCCGCGGCCGTGCCGAACTTGTTCCCTTCGACGTCCCGCGTGGGCGCCGCAAGTTGTCCAGGGGCCTTGACCCCGAGTCTTGGATACCAGTTATGCGGCTGGAGTCAGGGCAGTTGGTCTTGTTCGGGACGCTGCTTCGTAGGCGAGTGGGCTGCGGTGTCCGAGGTGGGAGTGACGGCGTCGGGTGTTGTAACGGTGCAGCCAGCCGAACGCTTCGAGGCGGGCCTCGCGCTCGCTGGGCCAGTGCTTGCGGCCCTGGAGCGTCTCGCGTTTGAACGTCGCGTTGAAGGACTCGGCGAGTGCGGTGTCCGCGCTGGATCCGATCGCGCTCATCGACTGGCGGACGCCGGCCTGGCAGCAGGCTTCGGCGAAGGCCCGGCTGGTGTATTGGGTTCCGTAGTCGGTGTGCATAACCGCTCCGGCAAGAGTGCCGCGCTGCGTTCGGCGGCGGCCAGGGCGTCGGTGACGAGATCGGTGCGCATGTGGTCCGTGATCGCCCAGCCGGCCAAACGGCGCGAGGCGAGGTCGATCACGGTGGCCAGGTAGAGAAACTTCCCGCCCTCCACCGGGAGATAGGTGATGTCGCCGACGTACTTCGTGTTCGGCTCACTTGCTGTGAAGTTGCGGCCGATCAGATCCGGAGCCTTCGCCGCGGCCGGGTCCCCGATCGTCGTGCGGTGCCTGCGACGCAGCCGCACCCCCGGCCAGGCCGATGCTCCGCATCACCCGGGCGATCCGCTTGTGGTTGACGCGCTCGCCCGTCTCGCGGAGCTCGGCGGTGATCCTCGGGACGCCGTAGGTGCCGCCCGATTCGTGGTGCACGGCCCGTATCCGGGTGGCGAGCCGGGCATCGGCTGCCTGCCGGGTGGTCGCGGTCGGCGGCGGTCCGGCGCCAGTAGTAAAAGCTGGCGCGGGCAATGCCCAGGATGATGCACAGCCGCTTCACGCCGTAGCGGCGCTGGTGGTCGGCGACGAACTGGAAGCGGTTCACCAGCGCGTCTCCCCGGCGAAATACTTGGCCGCCTTGCGCAGAATCTCGCGTTCTTCCTCCAGCTCACGCACCTTCTTTCGCAGAGCCGCGTTCTCCGCCTCCAGCGCCGTGGGCGGCTCGGCGGGTGCCTCTGCCTTGCGTCCTCGCAGCCGGCTCGCGCCAGCTGCCCGGACCCAGTTGCGCAGGGTCTCGGGATTGATTCCCAGATCCGCGGCAACCTGCCGGATCGTCGCCTCGGGCCGCGACTGGTACAGCGCGACCGCGTCCACCTTGAACTCCGGCGGATAGTTCTTCATGACCACGAGATGTCCGTTCTCAGATCCTCAGGATCCAGTGTCTCGTGTGCCCAAGATCAGGGGTCAAGGCCCAACGCACTGACACAGAGGGAGTTGGCCACGCGAACCTTCCCGCCCCTCGTCATGGCCATCTTGCCTCGATGCCCGCCCGCGCCGACGAAATGGACGCCGACACCGTCAATCGGGAGCTTTCCATCGCCCGCAAGGCGATCGGCTGGTGGCAGCGACAGTGCTGGATCGACGGCGATCCGACGATCGGCGGACTCGGCCCGAGAAGCAGCCGCACTCCGGACATCGGCCCCACCGGCTCCACCCGCGCGCCTTCACCCTCACGTTCCGCGTCACCTGGGCCTTTCTCGCCTTCTTCGGGCGTCCAATGGCTGCTGCGGAAACGGAGGAGAGGTGGGAGGAAACACGGGCTGACGGCGCACTGTTCTTTCGTGCTGCCCCAGCTCTACATGGTTCGGTATGCCCGGAGAAAGGTCCGCACTCCCTCGACGACGAGTGGCCGGACGCGGGTGTCCTCCGCGGCATTCGCGGAACCGAGCCTGTCCAGCGCGACGCCGAAGGTCAGCGCGATGAACTGGTCGGCCGCGAGTCGGGGGTCGGGGATGTCGAGCAGCCCGGCGGCTGCGAAGGCGGCGAACCGCTCGGCAAGTGCCTCGTCGGGGGTGTCGGCCATGGAGTTGTAACCCTGGTGCGGCAGATGGCCGGATTCCGCCCGGACCAGTCGTTGCAGCGTTGCGTACTCCGCCGAGTCGAGCATGTCGGTCGAGATGCGCATCGAGAACGTGACCAGGGCGTCCTCGAGGTCGGCGGCCTCAGTGAGATCGCTGAGGGTGTCGTCGATGGTACGCCGGATCGTGGTGATCATTGACTGGCCGATGGCGTCGACGACGGCCTGCAGCAGCGTCTGCTTGTCGCCGAAGTAGTCGTAGACCGTCCGCTTGGACACCTCGGCCCGGGTGGCGACCGCGTCGACGCTGGACCGGTCGAAGCCGTCAGTGAGGAACAGTTCCCGGGCCGCCGAGAGGATGGCGGCCCGCTTCCGTGTGGACCCTTCGCGCAGTGCCTTCGTGGTCGGCTTCTTCGTGGTCGGCATGGACACATACTAACCGTTCTACACTGCACGGTGTAGTGTAATACTGGCTTAGCGGGTGCCGCACTCCTGCACCCGCTCTGCCCGGGGGAGCCACGCATGCGCCGCCTCGGGTACCGCTCCCCCGGGCTCACCCGGCCGGACGACCTCGGACCTGTCCACAACGCACCAAGCACACCGCGCACCACGTCCCGCGTGAATCGCCGCCATGCCCACGCCGGGCCCGGCAAGGCGGCAGCGCTACGGGCACGGCCGACTTCTTCCTTGCCCGGCAATGACGGAAAGGACATCCATGACCGCAACTCTCGTTTCCCCCGCCCGCATCGGTAAGGCGTCTGTCGGAGCCCTCGGCATGCTGGCAGTCGCCACCGGCGCCTTGGAGTCGGTGGTGACACCGACGCTCCCGCTCCTGCAACGCGAGCTGGGCATGAGTCCCGCCGAAGGGGCGTTGCTCAGCATCATGCTGCTCATCACCGGCGCGCTCGTCACGCCGGTCGCCGGAAAGTTAGGCGACCGCTACGGCGGAAAACGGGTCCTGATCCGGCTGATGGCGGTGGTCTGCGCCGGTGGTCTGGTGTCGGCCCTCGCGCCGAATCTGCGGGTGCTGCTGCTCGGTCAGGTACTGCAGGGTGCGATGGTGGGCGCGCTGCCCCTGTCGTTCATCCTGGTGCGCGAACATCTCCCGGCAGGAGCATCGAAGGTGGCCATCGGGGTGGTCAGCGGGCTGTTCGTGGGGGGCGGGATGGCCGGAACGCTGTCGGCCGGGCTCGTGGCCGAAGGACTTTCCCGACACTGGATGTTCGCGCTGCCGACGATCGCGGTCATCGGGGCCACCATCCTGGTGAACAGGATGATGCCGCATGATCCGCCGAGCCGGTCGGACGGCGCCGGGGTCGACTGGCCCGGCCTGGTTCTCCTGAGCGGGACGCTGGTCACGCTCATGCTCGTGCTCGCGCTTGCACCCGACATCGGCTCGCAGCCACTCGTGCTCGGCGCCCTCATCGTGATTCTGGCCGCCTTCGTGTTCGGATGGACAGCCGTTGAGCGTCGTGCGACCTCGCCGGTGGTCGATCTGCGCATGCTTGCACAGCCTGCGGTGTGGAAGTCGTGCGTGCTGACGTTCGTGATCTGCGTCGGTACCTCGGTGGCGGTCTATCTCGTCCCGCAACTGTTCGCGGTACCCGCCGCCGAGTACGGATTCGGGGCCGGCGCCACCGAGATCGGCTTCTTCCTGCTGCCCGGCGCCGTGGCCGCGTCGCTGGCCGGGCCGATCGGTGGGGTCGGGGCGCGGCGTTTCGGCTCGCGGGCCGTGGTCACCGCCGGGATCGTCATCATGACCGCCGCTCTGATCGTCCTGGCAGTCGTGCACACCGAGGTCTGGCATCTCGTCATCGGCAAGATGATGATCGCGCTTGCCAACGGCCTGTGCGTCACGGCGTTGGTGACCGGCACCGCCACATCCGTCCATCAAGGTGACACCGGCATCGCCACCAGCCTGGTCCTGGTGACACGTGTGCTCGGCTACGCCGTGGGTGTGCAGGTCAGTGGCGCGATCCTCACCGCCGGTACCCCTACCGGGTCCGACGTCCCGGCCGAATCGGCCTTCGTCACCGGCTTCGTCATAGCCGGCGCCGTCACGGCACTGTCCCTCCTCGTCACCCGCACCATGAGCAAAGGAGCCAAGGAATGACCCGCATTGATCCGTTGACAGATATCCGCACCACGCCGAGGCGCAAGGTCCTGATATCCGGGGCCAGCATCGCGGGACCCGCCCTCGCCTTCTGGCTGAACCGCTACGGATTCGCGGTCACGGTGGTCGAGAAGGCGGACGGACTCCGTGGCGGTGGTTACCCCGTCGACATACGCGGCACCGCACTCGAGGCCGTCCGAAGGATGGGAATCCTGCCTCGACTGAAGGACGCGCACATCGACCTGCGGCGGCTGACCTTCCTCGGCGGGGACGGCAGCGAGGTGGCCTCGCTCGACCCGCACTCCGTCACAGGCGGTGTCGCGGGACGGGACATCGAGGTGCGGCGCGGGGACCTGACCGACGCTCTCCACACGGCGGTCCGTGACGACGTGGAGTTCTTGTTCAACGAATCCATCGACACCCTCGACCAGTCCGGCCACGGGGTCGACGTCACCTTCCGCGGGGGCAGCAGGCGTACGTTCGACATGGTGTTCGGTGCGGACGGTCTGCACTCACGTACCCGCGAGTTCCTGTTCGGCCCCGAAGCACAGTTCCACCGATACCTCGGCTACTGCTTCGCCGGGTTCACCATGCGCAACACCTTCGGACTCTCCCGCGAGCTCATGATGTGGAACACCCCGGGCAGAGCCGCGGCACTCTACGCCGTGGAGGACAACGACGAGGTGCACGCCTTCCTGAACTTCGCTCACCCGAAACCGCCGCTCGACGCATTCCGGAACCCGGAAGCCCAACGGGACCTGGTCGCCACGGTCTTCGCCGACGCGGAATGGGAGGTCCCGGGCATGCTCGCCGCCATGCGCGACGCGGATGACCTGTTCTTCGACGAGGTCAGCCAGATTCGCATGCCCCGCTGGTCCAGCGGCAGGGTCGCGCTGGTGGGCGACGCCGCGTATGCACCCTCGTTCCTCACCGGACAGGGCTCCAGCCTCGCGCTCGTCGGCGCGTACATGCTCGCCGGTTCCCTGGCCGACCGGGACCACACCGCGGGCTTCGCTGCCTACGAACGCAGCACCCGCGGGTTCGTAACCCTGAACCAGGAGCAGGTCGGCGAGGGCGACGCCGCGCTCTTCCCGACCACCGCCCGGGCCCTGGAGCAGCGCAATGCCATGCTGCGCAAGCTCAGCGCCATGCCCTCCACGGAGGGACGACCGGCCCATTCGGCCCTCACCCTGCCCGAATTGAAGAAGTGGCCCGCACCGCTTCGCACCTGCTGACCGGCCTGGTCGACGAGGACTGGGGGCGCCGCTACGGCCGTCCGGTCCGTCTGGGCAAGAACCCCACCCGGCCCAAAACCAGGATCCTCGCCGCTGGTGACGGCGCCTGCCGACTGCTGGAACGCCTCCACCGGCACGGCCGGGCTACCAGCCCGGCCCACCGGCCGAGGCGCTGCGGCAGATCGTCGTGCAGAACTACTACCGCGACGCGGCAGGCCGCCTACGCTGGCGCACCTCCGACGACGGCGGCCTGCCGCCCTCCTCCTCGGCAATCGTCTCGCCTTACGACACCACGGCGCGTTACGTCCGCCACGGGCACATCATCAGCTGGAAGGGATTCGCCGCGCATGTCACCGAGACGTGTGCCTCCGGCAGCGCCAACGTGATCACGGACGTGGCCACCACCTCGGCCGCCACGAACGACGGCCAGGCCCTGCCTGGCATCCGCACCCGCCTGGCGCGTCGCGGGCTGCTGCCGGCCGAGCACCTGGTCGACGGCGGCTACACCTCTCTGGTCCACCTGGAACGAGCCACCCGCGAACACCAGATCACCGTCAGCGGGCCACTGCCGGGCAAACCCGCCCGTCAGCACCGCAAGAACGAAGGCTTTGGCCGGGACGACGTCCACATCGACTTCGACCGCCGACAGGTCACCTGCCCCCGAGGCCAGGTCAGCCAGGGCTGGCACGGCCCCTACCCGACCTCCTCGCCCACTACCTGTGCCTCGACAGCGTCGAAGCACAGGCTCCGCTGCGGCTGACCATCCCAGTGAGCGGCCTGGAGAAGGACTGGGACGCTGTCGTCCAGGGCCTGACAAGTCACTGGAACTCCGGTCCCGTCGAAGGCCGTGTCAACCACATCAAAATGGTCAAACGCCAGATGTTCGGCCGCGCCAAGCTTCCGCTCCTTCGTAAACGGGTACTTCTCACCGCTGCCCGGTGATGGCCTGCTCAGGCAGGAAAACAACGTTGGAGTACGTACTCAGACGGCCAGCAGAGGGCTCGAACAACCATGTTGGTGACTACGAAGTACCCCGGGCTCACCCAACCGTCCTCTTTGCTCACAAGGCCCGGACCGTCCTCGCGGTAGTAGCTACGCAACATGCAGTGACGCAACGGAGCCCCAGCCACAAGCAGAACCGGAGCAACCACGACGGCACCAACCGACACGGCGAGCCGGACTGCCTGAATCCTGATGACGCTCTCTATCCGCATCGCTCCAGTCTGCCGATCAGAAGAGACTCGTCCACCGCTCTCACGGAATGTGTGCCAGAACCTGTTGTTCGTGAACGAAGCCATTGGCGGGTGTCACGGGCGCCGCCTCGGGGTCGCTGTCGTGCCCTTTCGGAGATCCGAACCAGGCCACTGCCACCGCGCCCGATACGGCGAGCACGAACCCGGTGATCGCCGCCCAGGCGAAGCCGGGACGGGAGGCATCGCCGAGCCACAGCACGCCGATGATGCCCGGCAGGACGGTCTCGCCGACGACCAGCGCGGCGGTGGCGCCGTTGACCGAGCCGATCTGCAGGGCGACCGTGTGCAGGTACATGCCGCCGACGCCTGCCACCAGGATCGCGTAGAGCGCCGGGTCGCAGAGCAGCGCTCCCGGGTCGAAAGGGTCGATGCCGTTCAGCACACGGACCCCGACACCGAGGGCGCCGAAGCCCAGTCCGGACAGCAGGCCGGCCAGGATCGCGGCGCGCGCCCCCAGTAGGCGTACGACCACGGTGCCGCCCACGATCAGGAGCAGCGAGATCCCCAGCAGCCACCAGTGCGTGGAGATCGGGGTGTCGCCGCTGCCTTCCGGGCCCGCCGCCGTCGCCAGAAGCACCAGCGCGGAGCAGACCACGGCAACCGAGGTCCACTCGGCGCGGTTGAGCCGGATGCCGAGGAGCTTGATGCTCAGCACCGCCGTGATCACCAAGTTGGCGCTGATCACGGTCTGCGACAGGAACAGCGGCAGGAGGCGCGCCGCCAGTGCGCCGAGCCCGAAGCCGACAAAGTCCAGGATGGTCCCGACGATGAACTCCCAGGTCATCGCCGCCTTCGCAGTGGATGACAGGCTCGGGCCACCGTGCTGGGTCACGCTGCCCGCGGCGGCCTCCCGGCGGGCTGACTTCTGTGATCCGACGGCCTGAAGGACGGAGCCCGTGCCGTAACAGATCGATGCTGCCACAGCGGTGAGCAGTCCTATGAGCACCGAAAGCTCCGTTCATGTATGGGTCGGTGGGGTTCGGTCCCGTTCCCACTGGCAGACGCGGGTTTCGGCGCAAAAGTTGCTTCCGGCGAGTCAGTTGCCGGCGTATCTCCCTCCACAGGCCAACTACGGTCAGCCACATTGCCCATAGCACACTGCAACAGGTCTTAGCTTGTTCTTTATCTACCAGACGAGGTCCATCGATGGCTCGGCCTAGGCCGAAGGTCGAGGTGTTCAGCGGTGTTTGGAAGGACGAGCATGGCGACGTGATGCCTCCTCCCTTTGACATTGACGCCTTCCTCAGTCAGCCGCTCACCGCGCGCATCGCTACCGATGGACCGAGCGTGCGGCCTGTGTGGTTTCTTTGGGAGGAGAGCGCCTTCTGGGTTCTGACCGGGCCGTGGACCAAGCTGTTTCACCGTGTGAGCGCGGATCCGCAGATCGCTCTTGTGGTTGACGTATGTGACATCGCTACGGGGCTTGTCCGCCAGGTCATCGCCCGCGGCCGTGCCGAACTTGTTCCTTTCGACGTCCCGCGTGGGCGCCGCAAGTTGGTCCGGTATCTGGGCACGGATGAGGCCCGCTGGGATTCACGCTTCGTCCGCTACCTGCTTGATGATCCTGAGCAGCGTGGCACGATGTGGCTCCGGTTGACCCCCTCGTCCCTGACAGCGCACGATCTGAGCTATACGGCCACTCGCTGAGCTTGTTCTCTGTCTACCAGGATCTGCCAGGTCTACCGATGGCCTTGAGGGTCTCGGGGCGTTTGACGGTCTTGCCGACGTCGTAGCGGAGTGCCCGGCGTTTGTTCTTGGAACCGAGTGGCCGTCCGGGCCCTGTGCCTGTGGGTTTGGGGACACGGGTGGGGCAGGCGAGGTGAGCGCGGATGTTCCTGAACCCTCGGCGGACCCGGGCGGGGGTGAGCCGATCGGAGGGGGCGGGTTTCTCCCAGGGCCGACGGAGGTCCACGGCGAGCGGCCGGGCGAGGCGGAGCTGGGTGTGGGCGACGATCAGAATCCAGGTCCAGCGGTCCGCCGCCTCGGGAGTACGGAGTTTCGGGGTGGTCCAGCCGAGGGTCTGCTTCACGAACCGGAAGGTGTGCTCCAGATCGAAGCGACGGAGAGATGCCTGCCAGAAACGGTCCACATCGTCCGGGGTGGCGCCGGTCTTGGAGGACCATAACCACACCGGCGGGGCGTCGCGTTACTTCGACAGGTGATCGACCTTCAGTCGGATCAACGTGCCCTCGACCAGGGGCAGTTCACCGTCGTGGTCGAGCCAGGAGGAGCGGTGGGTGAGCCGGGGGTGGACCCGGTCCCATGCCTGGATTTCGGCCTTGCCGTAATTGCTGGTGTCGGTGATCGCGGGCTCGGGCCAGGTCTCTGGCTTGGCGAAGCGGAATTCCGGGCCGTGCTTGGGCGGCCGGCCGTTCGTCCCCGGCTGGCGGGGTGGCTTCGGCAGGCGCATGACGCGGTCGGAGCGGACCCGGCCGACCAGCTCGACGGGCAGGTCGCGCAGGACCCAGGCCAGGCGGGTGACGTCATAGCCGGCGTCGCTGACGATCACGATATGCGGGTCCCCGGCCTGCCACTGCCCTGCGGCAATCAGCCGCTCCACGACACCCCGCGGCTGGGTGGCGGTGATCGCGGTCGCGTCGTCCGCCGGGCCGAGCCGGACCGCGTCCAGGATCGCGGTCCAGGACGTGGCGCCCGGCTCCAGCACGGCGACGAAGGAGTAGGGCCAGCCCGGAATGAACTGCGACGCCGTCTTCGCACGGCCGTAGACGTGGCAGAACAGCCGCTCCGCCGAGCACGGCGCGTCCGAACGAAGCCACGGCGAGACATCGACCGCCAGGACCAGGCGCCCGCCGTCGAAACGCGGCAGCGGCAACCCGGCCAGCACTGCCCGCAGCCGATCGATGTCGAGCCGGCCGTGGTTCAGACCGCCGTACATCGCTCCGTGCCCACGACGATGCTCAGGCAACAACGTCAGGTCCACCGGGGACTTCACCGCACCATCCGCACACAGCACCGCGTCCACCAGCTCGAACAACTCATCGCGCCGGGCGGTCAGACACTCGTAGAACTCTCCCCGGAAGCGTGACGCCTCCGCGAACGCTTCCCTCCGGACAGCATCAGACAGCAGACTCACCTCACGGCCTTCGTCTTGGTCACGTGCACCTTGGTCGGAGCACATGATCAGACGAAGGCCGCCCCCGCGTCCGGCGAATCCCCAGGTGAGCGACCCAGTGCGAGACGCCGTTCGAGGCCGGAAGATAAGGAACAAGCTTAGAAGCCGTATCTCAACCGATCTTGGAGCGTGTGGATCGAACGGAGTTCCTGGTCGGGTGTTCTTCCCGCGGTACGCGCATGAAGGCAGGGCCTCCTGGTAGCTCGGGGGTGCGACCCCATTCCGAGCGGTTCCCGGAGGCCCTGTTGTCGTTGTTGTACGCGCCCGAGCCTGTTGCCTGCAACCCGGCTGCTCCATCGTGTGATTGCCTCGCGCACATGTACGGCAATGCGGCCGGTCATCCCGATCGGGTGCGCCGGTATCCGTCGGACATGACGGACGCGGAGTGGGCGGTCATCCGGCCGTTGCTGCCGGTACTGGCCTGGTTTCAGGGACGTGGCGGACGCCCCGAGGGCTACTGCCACCGTCAGCTGCTGGACGCGATCCGGTACCTGGTCGCGGGCGGGATCTCGTGGCGGGCGCTGCCCGCGGACTTCCCCGGTCGGGGCCGGGTCTACGCCTTCTTCCGCCGCTGGCGCGAGCACGGGCTGATCGCCGAGTCCCACGACCGGCTGCGCAGGAAGGTCCGCGAACGCGAGGGCCGCGAGGCCGAGCCCACGGCGGGGATCACCGACGCGCAGTCGGTGCGGGCCGCCGCGACGGTGCCGGCCTGCTCACGCGGCTACGACGGCGGGAAGAAGGTGCCTGGCCGCAAACGGCACATCGTGACCGACACCCTCGGTCTGCTCCTGGTCGTCTGCGTCACCGCCGCGAATATCGGAGACCGGAACGCCGCGGCGGGCCTGCTGACCCGGCTGCGCCGCCTGCACCGTGACATCACCCTCGTCTGGGCCGACGGCGGCTACACCGGCGGTCTCGTCGGCCGGTGCCGGGACAAACTCGCTCTGACCTTGGAGATCGTCAAGCGCACCGACGACATGACAGGGTTCGTGGTGCTGCCGAGACGGTGGATGGCAGAGCGCACGTTCGCATGGCTGATGAACTCCCGCCGTCTGGCCCGGGACTACGAGACCCTGCCCGCCACCAGCGAGGCGATGATCCGGTGGTCGGTGGTCACGCGGATGAGCCGGCGTCTGGCACGGCCACGGATCGCCGGCCGGCACTGAATGCCCCCGACTCCTCCAGGAGGAGCCACCCGCGCTCCGCCAGGCGCCGGGCTTTCGACCGCAGCCCCTCGACCTTCGCCGGCGTCGCCCCAAGGCCCAGCTCCACCGCGATCTCCTTGGCACGAAGCGGCCCGTGACCCGTAGATCGCTGCTGTTCCAGGATGCTCAGAATCCGCTGATAGTCCGGCGCCAGAACTGTCACCGGCAGCCCTTCACGCCAGGGCGGAA
Organism: Streptomyces sp. NPDC059832; assembly: GCF_042731715.1. NCBI lineage: Bacteria > Bacillati > Actinomycetota > Actinomycetes > Kitasatosporales > Streptomycetaceae > Streptomyces > Streptomyces sp. NPDC059832. The sequence continues at coordinate 11,389 of NZ_JBHWIY010000069.1, forward strand.
CCGTCGAGCCCGGCACCGGCGCGGGCGACGGCGCCGCTTCCACCTCCGCCTCGGTCGTGGTCACGGCAGTGGACTCAGCCACAGAGACTGCCAGGACCTCCACCAGTTCCTCCCGCGCGATCACCCGCCGGTCCAGCTCGATCTCCGCGGCCTCCAACATCTCCGCCAATCGCGCGACTTCCTCCCGCAAGCCCTCCACCCGCACGCGGGCAGCCGTCTCCCGTTCCTCCAACATTCCCAACACCGACGCCACCGCGCACCCCTCGACCACGAAGCGGACACAAGACGCCGCATGCCTCCCTCAACCCGAGCGAAACCATGCCTGCCCAGCAGAAATCAAGGGATCACGTTCGGTTGAGATACGGCTTCTCACACCCCACAGCTACCGACCCGACTCAGCCGATGCCAGGCGAACCGCCCGACATCACTCAATCAAGTTCAGTAGCAGAAGGCATCCAGGGGGATGCAGTCGAGCATGAGGCAGATACCGAATCAGAGGCCCGCGACGGTGCTGCCGGGGCGCAGAACGACGGCTTCGCACACCCGTGAGAGCCTAGGACGGTGAATGCGAAGTGCGCTCCCCTGGGCGATGAACGGCGCAACCGCGGCCCCGAGCTGCCGCCGACCCGCAGCGTCCTGATCACTGGCGGCCTGGTGCGCGTGTCGGGCGCAGCGGCCGTGGGCTGCGGGGCGCTGTTTGGTCTGCTTCCCGTCCTCGCGCTCATCGGCAGACTCGGTCTCCCCGACGACCCGCCAGGTTTCGTGCCGGTGTTCGGCGGCCCGCTCATCGCTGCGGCGCTGGGCATCGCCGTCTTCCTGATCGTGCTCGGCTATGCCCTGACCTTCCATCAGCTGGCGCTCGCGGGCATGTACGCACCGGCTGAGGACTCGTCGGCGCTGAGGAATGCGGTCGAGGTGCGTGGCCGCGTCACACGCACGCCGTTCTTCCCGGCGGTCGTGACGAGCATCGTCATCGGCTTCCTGCTCCTGGCAACGGCCGGCATCCTGCTCGCCGCGTCCGCCTGGCCGACGGTGGCGATCACCCTGCTCCTCTCAGGCGTGCTCTGCGTCCCGGCCGTACTCGCTCTGATCGCCGCCGACCGACGGTGGAGCCGTACCGCGCCTGAGCGCCTTCCCGCACGGGCCCTGGGCGAACAGGGCTCCGCTCAGCTCCTCCTCGGCGACGCCGACACGGAACTGCGGCGGCAGGTCAAGGCCCGAGAGCGCGCCGAGGCCACCGAACTCGACCATGCGACCACCCCCGTGCTCGTGACCCTCGCCATCGCGAGCCTCGCCATGATGAGCCCCTCACTCTCACCCACGGCTGCCATCTGGAGACAGGTGCAGCTGGTCGGCGTCGGGCTCGGCGTCCTGTGCCTGCTCGTACTGCTCGGCATCAGGGTGCTCCGGATCCGGCGACTGCGACGCACTCTTGTACGGGTGCGCCGCGGGGGCGCGGACGTGTCCGACATCGACCGCGCGCACGCGATCACCGCGACGACGACCCAGGCGTCCGAGCTGCACGCGGCAACAACCGTCTGGGCGCTGCTCGGCGCCGCAGCGCTCGGCACTGTGGTCCACCGGACCGCGGATGTCGCGCCGGTACTGATCGTCGCCGGCATCTGGGCGCTCGGCTTCGCCGTGCTCATCGCGCTGTCGATGCGTTCGGGCGCTGCCGCCCCAAAGCTCCGGGAGGAGTTCGGCTACCGGCTCCCGACCAAGACCTCCGGAAACGACAACACCTGGCACTGAGATGCCGTCGCCAGCCGACGAACAGCCAGAACAGCCCTCAATTCACGCTTGTGACTCGGCATCGGACCGTGGTCCTGCAGCATCCCGAAGCCGCCCTTGTTCAGTGGGGTACGCGGGGCGCAACTCGCGGGGCGGGCTTCCCTCGTGGAATGCGGGGCGTTCCCGGCACAGCTCGGCACACGCGAACCCTTCAGAGAACTGATCGCGGGAGTAGAGGCCGCACTCGATCTCCGGGCACACCGGGCCGGGACGCATTCCCGTCACGCCGCCTGTCTCCACCAGCGGACCGTGGGAAGAATCGGGAGCCTGACCCGACTCATCCGGCAAGCCGCGATCACCGCGATCCTCGACGGCACCGAACGCATCGCCAAGGCGTCACTGGACCAGGTCCGCCTGGACCACCTCGCTGAAACCCACCATCACACCACATCTCATCCGCCAAGCCGCCATCACCGCCATCTGCGACGGCACCGAACGCATCACCAAGGCCACACTCGAAGCCATCCGCCTCGACCACCTCGCCGAAACCCACCACCGCCGACGGGTTCGGCGCGGATCTCGGTATCGTCGCGCAGCGCCTCCCACGGGACACGGCCCTCGGGGGGTTGTCCAGGTTTCTTGTCGGGGGTTTGTCCGGGCGATCTGTCAGATTTTCCCGGAAAGCGTTGGTCGTCCCGGCACGCGGCCATCTCCGGGTACAAGAGGGTCCACGAAGCAAGTCTTGGGGACCAAGGTGGACATTCTGCATGCGGTTGGAACGTGATGGCCAGTCGGATCTGACAGCATCAGCCGCACGGCGTGCCTCGCATCGAAGCGATCGAGTCGTCTTGCGGGTCAGCCGTGGTCTTCCCACTCCGCTTTGCAGAACCGCGCCTCGCTGACCACGGCGTCCCCGGCTCTGGTGGCCCGTACGTACACGTTGAGACCGTCCGGCCCGAGATCTCCGCCGCAGCCGATGATCAGGCCTATCTCGCGTTCTTCGAGGTGCTTGATCAGGGCTGCGTCGACGGCTGAGACCGTCATGCCGATCAGCCGGATGCCGTCGAAGTCGATCTGCGGGCCTATGCGTCCGTGCACGGTGACGGCGCCCAGGGTAGGGGGCGTGCCAAAACCGCAGGAGTAGTGCGCGGTCACGCCGACGGCATCGAACCGGTCGTCATGCAGCATCCACGCTCCGAAGCCTTCCCGCGACTGTCCAAAGGGGTACCGGCCGTGACGGGCGGCCGGTACCTCGTCCAGTGCGGCCGCCACCCGCTGTGGATTCATGCCGAACCGAAGCGGACCGATGCCCTTCAGCGGTGTCCAGTCCCAGTGTGGCCGGTCCTGCTCGGCCTTCACGGGCCACGCCCCCAGGTTTGGCTCCTCCTCGCGGACATCGCGCCACCGGATCACCAGCTCGGATCCGTACGGGTCCTCGGCCGGCTCGGGGCCGACCAGCAGCGCATAGGTGATCACCGTGTCCCGCCGCTGCGCGTACCCTTCGGGCGACAACCCCATCTCCTGTCCAGCGCCCATGGAAACTCCCCATGCCGCGATCTCCGGATCACCGCTCCAGTTCACCCGCACGGAAGCCCCCTCCCGGCGTGCGAGGTCGTGAATATCCGAACGCACCTCGGACGGCACCCGGGCGATCAGCTCAACGTCCCGCAGCCGCACCAGCGGTCCATCCATCCAATCGATCGCCACCGCGACCAGACCGGAATCCTCCCCGTAGACAGCGGTCACACCCCAGTCGCTGTAACACCCCCAGCCAGCCCCGCCGTCCGGCCTTCGATCGGAATCGGCGTCCGGCGGGATCGGTCCCGTCCCCGGTGCGGTCCGGCACCCTCTTTCGAGGGAAAGATCACCGCTCTGTCCGCACCGTCCTGGATGGTGCCGACAGACTTGCGATCATGAAGATCTGGAAGAGGGCAGCCGTGGGCATGGCGGCATGGTCCCTCGTGGCTGCGCCGAGCCTGCTCGCTTCGACGCAGGTGCAGGCGACGAATCCGGCCGCGGCTCACACCGCCTCTCGAACCTCTCTGCTGGACGTGTTCGTACCGCCCGTGACCTCTCCCACCGCGGAGTCTGTCTGGACGGCCGGCCAAACGGTTGAGGTCACCTGGGACACTGCCGACCCGCCACAGCACATCACCAACCCCAAGGGCGCGATCTACTTGAGGAAAGGCGACAGGACCGGCCCCATGCTTGACGAGGGCTTCGACATCCTGAAGGGGAGACAGGAAGTGGTCGTGCCGGACGTTCCTCCCGGGAACGACTACAGGATCGTCCTCTTCGGCGACTCCGGTAACTTCTCCGCCCCCTTCACGATCACGGAAGGGCCGAACAATTCCTAACGGCGTGGCCCTGCCGTCCAGGCGACAGCCCGGCGCCTCGGCGGCCGAACGTCGCGCTGGCCGGTGGCCGTGCTCCTGATGCCGGGCGACAGCGGCGTTCAGCGCCCGTTCCTGGTCGGGGTGCAGTTCCCCATGCGCGGACGAACCCTGACGGCACGTCGGTCTCGAACCGCTCCAGTTCCTCCGCCGACGCGGGCGCATCCTGCATCGCGGGCCATCGATCAATCCGCAGTGGCAGACGGTCAAGGTTCAATGTCGCAGAACAGGCCTGGGCCGCGCCCGGACGGTTTCCACGGAACTTGGCACCAACCGCATAGCTCGAACGGGTGAACGGCCGTACCTGCGCCCGGCAAACCGGTCACCAAAGCCCGGCAAAGCCGCACTCCTCGTCCAGACACAGCCACTGCCACTGCCACTACCACCTGCATGACGATGCGTCAGGCGACATTACGCTCTGAAATCATGAGGCTGTATCAACCCCTGACTCCGGAGCATCCCCGTGATAGCACGTCGCCTCGCCCCCACCGCCGCCCTCTTCCTCGTGGCCTCCCTCGCCGCTTGCAGCCCGGCAGCAACCGAGTCCGAAACGAAGCCGTCGGCCCCCGCCGCAACCAGCACTCCTGGCGCCCCGAGTGACGGCGCCTCCGCCCCGAGGGGTACGGATAGACAAGGACGGGTGTAACACTCGTGCTGAGGTACTCGAAGCAGAGTCCCGCATCCCCGTCACCGTTGAACCCGGCTGCCGGATCGTCTCAGGCGAGTGGTACTCGTACTACGACGGAGTCACCGTAACCGTGCCTGGTGGCCTGGACATCGACCACATGGTGCCGCTCGCCGAAGCCTGGGACTCCGGCGCCTCGCAGTGGGACGCGGACCGGCGCGAGCAGTACGCCAACGACCTCACCGCCGACAGGTCGCTGGTCGCCGTCACCGCGAAGACCAACCGGTCCAAGGCCGACCGGGATCCGGCTGAATGGCTCCCGCCGGCCGCGTCCGCGCAGTGCACGTACGGTGCAGACTGGGTGGGCACCAAACTGCGGTGGAAGCTCACCGCGGACGACAAGGAGCGCACAGCCCTGGAGAAGCTGGCCAAAGGCTGCACGGACACCGTCGTGAAGTACGAAGCCGCCCCCTGACCAGCAGTCAGGCACGGCACCCTCACCGCATCCGGATCACGGTGAGAGTGCCGTGCCGGCCGGACCCGGCCAGCACCTCCACGACCAGATCCGTCTCCACCCGCGTATACGACTCGCCCTCCACCCGCCGTTCCCCCACCACCGCCGCATCGCCCAAAGCCTCACCGGCACGTGCCGCGAGGACAGGCTCCAGGCGGGCGGACACCCGGACCGGCCCACCCTCGTCCCCCACCGCCAGGGCCAGATGGTGCGGTCTGAGCCGGGGGCCGGTGAACCCCAGCACCAGGGCGTCGACCCTGTCCGCGTGCCACTGGTAAAGCGCCGTTATTCAAGAGCTGCGGTATTCCTAGGACCACGCCTTGTCCACGGGCGGTCACTGACCGAATGCTTTTCCCTCGTGATCGGAGGAAGGCGGAGAGTCCCATCGGCCCTGGGAGATGTCGAGATCCCAACCGGGCCTGCACACCGTTCGATCTGTCGCTGGCCACTGGTGGCCTGTCGCGGTAGCGGCGCGCGGTTGGACCGAAGGCAGGAAAACCCTTCCTGGTGTTACCGACGTTCGCGTACTACCAGCGCGACTTCTTCCGAGTCGCCGTACGCGCGCTGGCTCTCCACCTGCCGCGCCGTGGCAGGCCGCAGCCAGCGCGACCTCTCCTGCCAGGGTCTGGCAGGAGGATAAAGGCCCGGCGACGGCCCCCAGCGCAGTTGCGGCCTCGAATCGGCCGATCGTGGGGTGGACGGAGCGATTGGTAACTTATCCGGCCGCGCTGGCACGCTGCCCTTCTTCTGGAAGCTCGTCCGGAATGCTCTGCCCCCGGTGCCTGCCCGTGGGTGGTATGTGACGCGGGGAACAGCGGGGGCGGTCGATCCGTCATCGCTTCGCCAAAGACCGCGGACTGCGCTCGATCAGGTACTCAGAAAGTGCACGCGCCGGCTGCGGCGCCCGTGGAATCGGCGGGGCGTGATGCGGCAGAGGGAGTACAGGGCCAAAGGATCTGTTCAGCGAGCTGCGAGACCGGGCAGGGCGAGTGACTCTCCGGTTGCAGTAGCCCTGTTCGGGTTCTTTACTAGTAGGTACAAATCCATCCAAACCATGCGGTCCGTAAGGTGACGTGGCGGAGTATTCCTTCGTCGGCGAGGGCGTCACAAGGTGGACGGGCATGCGTTGCCGTGTGTCGGCGTGCTGTGCTCTCTGCAGGTCTCCGGGTGAGCTACATCGAGGAAGAAGTGGACCTCCTGGGACAGCTTGATGGCAAGGTCAGTTTGGTGGCTGCTCGACCGGGATCGGTTTGGCTATAGCCCGTCGGTTCGCCGCCGAGGGCTCCACCGTGCACCTCACGGGCCGGGGCAGAACCGAGCTGGATACAGCCGTGGAAACCCTCGGGGACCGGGCCGTCGGCATCCAAAGCGATGTCTCGAATTGCGACGCAGCGACGAAGCAAGGAGTCGTGTCCCATGCTCGCCATTCACCTCACCCAGTTCGGGGAGCCGGAGAAGAGCCTGAAGGTGGTGGACGTGCCCGAGCCCCCGGCTCCCACCGCCGGACAGGCGCTGGTCCAGGTCGAGTACGCCCCGCTCGACCACCACGACCTTCTCTTGGCGCAAGGTGTCTACCCCGTACGCCCTGAGCTGCCGACAGCCATCGGAAACGAGGGTGTGGGGACCGTCGTGTCCGTAGGGCCCGGTGTCATGGAGGTCAGCCCCGGCGAGAGGGTCCTGCTTCCCTTCGGCGTTTTTTCCTGGTCCGAGCGGGTGGTGGCCGAGGCGGCAGACCTGACCGTCGTGGACAAGTCCATCAGTCTTGAACAGGCAGCGATGCTCACCATCAATCCCGTCAGCGCGGGGCTCCTGGTCGGCCTGCGTGACCTTCCGGCCGGATCTTGGGTGGTGCAGAACGCGGCCAACAGCGGGGTGGGCCGGTCTGTCGTCGTGTTCGCCAAGGAACGAGGGCTGCGCACGATCAACGTCGTGCGCCGCGCGGAACTCGTGAGCGAACTCCGTGATCTCGGCGCCGACATCGTGGTTGTCGACTCGGCGGACGCCGGCGCGCGCGTGCGGGAAGCCATCGGCTCCGAACCGGTGCTACTCGGCCTCGACGGTGTCAGTGGAGCGGCGACCGCACTGTTGCTGGACATACTGACCGATGGCGCCCTGCTGGCGGTCTACGGGTATCTGAGCGGCCGGCCGTTCACGCCCGATCCTGACGTGCTGAGGACGAAGAACATCACCACGACGGAATTCTGGATGTACCAGGACGAGTTCCTTCCCCGGCTTCCGGCTCTGAACGCGAAGTCCGCGCGGCTGGTCTCCGAGGGAAGACTCGTCCTGCCCTCAGCGCCCGTCTACCAGGCGGCGGATTTTCCCGAGGCGCTCGCGTATTTCCGGGAGAAGGGCAAGGTCCTCCTGGACTTCAACCCCCGTCGCGCGTAGGCGCCGCCGCACCTGCCGCCGAGGCCGGGATCGTCCCGGCAGGAAGCGACCGGAGTCGATCACACAGCCGCTGCCGGGGCACCGACCCCCGACACACGATCAAGGATGGGCAGCATGGCCGCACAGAGCACTATCGGCATTCTCGGCGCGGGAGAGATCGGCCGGGCCGTCGCCGACAAGGCCGTCCGGCACGGACATGAGGTACTCATCGGCAACAGCCGGGGCCCGGAGACACTCGAGGCAATCGTGGAGCAGTTGGGGCCGAAGGTGCACGCCGTGACAGCTGAAGAGGCGGCGCAGCCGGACCTCGTCTTCCTCGCGGTGCCGTTCTCCGCAGTGCCCGACCTGACCAGCCTTACCGACTGGTCCGGGAAGACGGTCGTCGACACGACGAATCAGTTCGCGGCGGCCAACCCCTGGCGGGGCCGGTACGACGTCGGTGACCTCACGGGCAGCGAATGGGTCGCCGAGCGCCTACCCGGAGCGCGGATCGTGAAGGCGTTCAACAGCCTGTTCGCCGCGTTCATCGCCGCGGACCCCCAGCACGAGGAAGGCCGCCGGGTGGTCTTCTACGCGGGCGACGACGCCGACGCGAAGGCGGCCGTGGCCGGCTTGCTCGACGAATTCGGATTCGCCGCCCTGGACCTCGGCGGTCTACGGGAGGGAGGCCGGCTGATGCAGCTGGACGGAGCACTCAGCGCGAAGCACCTGCTGCTCATGGACATCGGCTGACGCCCCGGCCAAGCCCCATGCACACCAGCGCACAGGAGGACGATCATGAACCGTCGTGTCGTCCACACCCGCGGCGGGTTGCCCGCCGACGTCCTGACCGTCATCGAGGAGCCCGAGCCGGAAGCGCCTGCGCACGGTCAGGTCCTCATCCGCACCACGGCCTTCCCCGTCCACCGTGGTGATCTCCTAGCCGTCGAGGCCTACCGCGGGACGGCACCTGAGCCGGTTCCAGTGGGTGTGGAGGCCACCGGCGTGGTGGAGGCCATCGGCCCGGATACACGCGTGGCTCCGGGCGTCGAGGTCGGCGGCCGTGCAACCGTCTTTCCCCTGCCTGGGGGATGGTCACAGTGGATCCTGGCGGACGCCGAGATTGTCGTCCCCGTGCCTGATGAGCTGTCGGACGAGGTCGCCGCGCAGATGCTGACGAACCCGCTCACCGCGGTGATGCTGCGCCGTGAGGCGGAGCATCACCTGGCCTTGGGATACGACGGATACTTGGTACAGGCCGCCGCTGGCTCGTCGGTCGGGCGGCTGGTAACGGGCGTGATGCAGTACTGAGGTGACCCCCGGAGTGTGGACACGGGGTTCATGCGGCGAGTGAGAGTTTAGCTGTCTTGTGGTGCTGCTGTTCGAACTCCATCGGGGACAG
>NZ_JBHWIY010000070.1:0-19539 GCF_042731715.1 Streptomyces sp. NPDC059832
CCCACCCTGGCCGCGGACCAGAGCTGGGCGAGCTGGCCCTCGGTCGCCGGACAGACCTTCGTCGTACGGACATTTCGACTCTGACCTCATTCCGCCAGGACTCGTCCAGCAGATCCCTCCGCTCAGGCTGTGACCGGGACAGTCCGGTTGTCCGGCTCAGCGGAGGCGTAGAGGCGCTCCCTTATAGACCGACCGGCAGTAGGCGAAGTCGCCGCTCCAGAGCGCCCTGGATGCAATGGGCACGAGCCCGAGTCATGGAGTTCTCTACGCTCAGTGATTACCGGAGGGCTCGTGCCTGTCCTGCCGTCATGCCTGCTCAAACCCCTGTGGGACCAATTCGCGGCGCTGTTGCCCGAGCACGTGGACACCCACCCGCTGGGCTGTCACAAACCGCGCATCCCCGACCGGATTGTCTTTGAGCACGTCATCGCCGCCCTCCATTCGCTGCGCAGCGGCGCTGGCGCGAAGACCCTCATACAGGTCGGCTGATCGCCTTCGAACGGTCCAATAAGAGCGGCTTCCCGCTTCCGGGTCGCCCGTACCGGACCGTGGCATGTCGGCAGGCGACGCGCGCGAACGGCGGAGGTCGCCCGCTGATTCTGCAGCGTTCGGCGGTTCCTCGCACAGCAACACACGCAGGACGATTGATTCGACGCCGCAACCACGCGGCGCAGAGGAAGGAGTCCCGATGGCCCTCAACAATCCGCGACCGCCGTTCGACCCGGAGCTTGAGGCTGTGCTCGTGGTCCTTGCAGATCAGATCCCCCCGACCTTGACCGCAGAGATGATCCCTGACATACGCCGAGCGGCAATGGCAGAGGTTACCGATGAGATGATCGAGGCTGCCGGTCTGACTCGGCGCGACCTCACGATCCCGGGGTACCTGGGCGACGAAATCACCATCTCGGTGATCGCCCGCCAAGATCATCAGGGGCTGGGTCCGGGGATCTACCACACACACGGCGGCGGCATGATCGCCGGTGATCGATTCTCCGGCCTCAGCCAGGCCCTCCCGTGGGTCGTCGAGCACGACGCCGTACTGGTCACCGTCGACTACCGGCTCGCACCCGAGCATCCCGATCCCTACCCGATTGAGGACTGCTACGCCGGGCTGCTCTGGACGGCCGAGCACGCCCGGGAACTCGGCATGGACCCTGACAGGCTGATCATCGCCGGGCAGAGCGCCGGTGGCGGTCTTGCCGCAGGCACCGCGCTGATGGCACGCGACCGGCAGGGACCGGCCCTGGCCGGCCAGGTTCTCATCTACCCGATGCTCGACGACAGGGACCAGACGGTCTCCTCGGCCCAGTTCGATGCCGTCGGCGTATGGGACCGTGGGAGCAACGTCATGGGCTGGACCGCGCTTCTCGGAGAGCGACGTGGAACCGACGAGGTGTCGGTCTACGCCGCGCCCGCCCGTGCGACCGACCTCACCGGCTTGCCGCCCGCGTTCATCGACTGCGGCTCGGCCGAGGTCTTCCGGGATGAGGACGTCGCGTATGCGACTGCCCTCTGGCACGCGGGCGTGCAGGCCGAACTCCACATATGGCCCGGCGGATTCCACAGCTTCGACCTGACCGCACCCCACACTGCTCTCGCGCACGCCATGACGGCCGCGCGAAACGCTTGGGTAGGGCGCACCTTGGGCTCCTGAGCTTGCTCTTTATCTTCCGGCCTCGAACGGTGTCTCGAACTGGGTCGCTCACCTGGGGGTTCGCCGGACGTGGGGGCGGCCTTTGTCTGATCATGTGCTCCGACCGAGGTGCACGTGACCAAGACGAAGGCCGTGAGGGTGAGTCTGCTGCCTGATGCTGTCCGGGGGGAAGCGTTCGCGGAAGCGTCACGCTTCCGGGGAGAGTTCTACGAGTGTCTGACCGCTCGGCGTGACGAGTTGTTCGAGCTGGCGGACGCGGTGCTGTGTGCGGACGGTGCGGTGAAGTCCCCGGTGGACTTGACGCTGCTGCCCGAGCATCGTCGTGGGCACGGAGCGATGTACGGCGGCCTGAACCACGGCCGGCTCGATGTCGGTCGGCTGCGGGCGGTGCTGGCCGGGCTGTCGCTGCCGCGTTTCGACGGCGGGCGCCTGGTCCTGGCGGTCGATGTGTCGCCGTGGCTTCGCTCGGACGCGCCGTGCTCGGCGGACCGGCTGTTCTGTCATGTCTATGGTCGGGCGAAGACGGCCTCGCAGTTCATTCCGGGCTGGCCGTACTCCTTCGTGGCTGTGCTGGAGCCGGGTGCCATGTCATGGACCGCGATCCTGGACGCGGTGCGGCTCGGCCCTGCGGACGAAGCGACCGCGATCACCGCCGCCCAGTTGAGGGGTGTCGTCGAGCGGCTCATCGCTGCGGGCCAGTGGCAGGCCGGGGATCCGCATATCGTGATCGTCAGCGATGCCGGCTACGACGTCACAGCCTGGCCTGGGTCCTGCGCGACCTGCCGGTCGAGCTGGTCGGCCGGGTCCGCTCCGACCTCGTGATGCGTCTGCCGAAACCGCCGCGGGTCTACGACCCGAAGGGCGGCCGGCCGCCCAAGCACGGCCCGGAATTCCGCTTCACCAAGCCGGAGACCTGGCCCGAGCCCGCGATCACCACGGTCACCGGCACCACCAACTACGGCAAGGCCGAAGCCCAGGCATGGGACCGGGTCCACCCAAGTCTCACCCACCGCTCCTCATGGCTCGACCACGACGGCGAACTGCCATTGGTCGAGGGGACGTTGATCCGGCTGAAGGTCGAGCATCTATCGAAGGACCGGGATGTCCCGCCGGTGTGGTTGTGGTCCTCCAAGACCGGCGCCACCCCGGACGACGTGGACCGCTTCTGGCAAGCTGAGACGACGCCCACTCGCGGATCTCGATAAACTGTGGGAAAAGCACGAAGGAGCGGAGCGCAGTTGCAGCAGTTGGTTGGACGACTGAACGCATTCGACCCGGAGGCGAGCGAAACCCTACGGATCGTGTCGTACTTCGATGTGCTCATCGCCCGGAGTGTCGGACTCGACGGTCTCCTGCGCGGTGCTGCGGTCCTTTCCGGTACGGTCGCCGGGGTCGAGATCCGAGGACGAGTGAGCCGGCGGGATCCCGACGGACGCCTGCCCGCCGAGGTCGCCGACGTCCGCCGACGTTCCTCCCGGAGGTCCGGCGCCGGCTGGACGGTGTGGCTCGAGCGAGACGGCGAGGCAGACCCCAACGACGAGATGGTCGTGGAGCGCCTCGCGTTGGGTGTCGAACTGCTGGAGGCGCGTCGCAATCCCGGGAGCGGCTTCGACGCGCTCATCGATTCGGCCCGTCCGATCGACGAACGGGTGACGCTCCTCGCCAAGCGCCGGATCGATCCGGCCACGCCGGTGCGGATCCTGGCAACCATGGCGGATGCCGCTGAGATCGACGCACCCTCGGCGATCGTACCGACTCGGTACGGGCTCCTGAGGGCCACACTCGATATCTCCGGCAAGCTCAGTCCGCCGGAGCCGGTCGGGCTCGGGACCTGGGTGCGCGCCGACCGGGCACCCGAATCCTGGGACGGGGCGATCATCGCACTTCGGCTGTCGGACGCCTCTGTGCCGACAGTCGACGCGACGGATCTCGGGGCGTTGCTGCTGCTCGCGCAGTCGTACGACCCACAGATCCCGCATGAGGACGTGCGAGCCCTCGCCCGCCTCGATCGGCGTTCCGCAGACGTGCTGCACGCACTGGTGGAGGCCTACAGCATCCGTTCCGCAGCGGCCGATTTGGGCATGCACCACTCGACCGTGCAAGCACGCCATGAAGGGCTGACGCACGCCCTGGGCTACGACCCACGCACCAACGTCGGCAGAATGCGGTACATCGCCGCGGCACTGCTGCTGCGCCTCACAGACCCGATCCCCCCGCCCCACTCCGAGGCCGCGTAGCCGGCACCGCGACGTAGCGGTGCGGAACCGGTCCAGCAAACCCACCGGATGGCGGGCGACGGGCCTGGAACGCGCCACGGTTGACGGGTGACCGCCGGTTCGGCCGACAGCAGCCCGGCAATGGATTCACCACACACTCCGCGCGGACGAGTCTGTGGTCGTCCGTCAGCAACACAGGACGACCGGCATCCGCCCAGCCCATCCGGACATCATCAAAGTGGAAACGGAGAAGACCGTGACCTGGCCGACAGGGGAAGAGGCACTCGTGACCGGCGCGGCGTCCGGGATCGGCTTCGGCGTCGCCCGGGCACTCGTTGCCGCGGGCGCGAAGGTCGCACTCGTCGACATCGACGAAGCGCGGCTCGCGGAAGCCGAGGAGTCCTTGCGGGACGCTGGTGGCACGGTGCTGGCCACACCTTCGACATCAGCGACACCGATCAGTGGGGGAGTCTGGCCGATCGGGCCGAAGAGGCGCTCGGCCCGATCTCGATCCTGTGCAACGTCGCCGGTGTGAACGGCGGCGGAACGACCGACCAGACGCCGCTTATGGCGCTGGGTGCACGGAGTCAACATTGACGCACAGTTCGCCTCCGTGGTGGCCTTCCTGCCGCGGTTCAACAGCCGCAGCGGACGCAGCCACATCCGAACACCGCTTCCATTGTCGGCCTGGTGCCGATGGCGGATGTCGCCGCCTACGCCTCCCCGAAATTCGCGAGCGTGGGACTGTCCATGGTGCTGCGCGAAGAGCTCGAAGGCACAGGCATCGGCGTCTCGCTGCTCATTCCTGGCGGGGTAGCTACTCCGATCACATCCACGTGGTCCGCCGCCGGAACGCCAACGGCGCACTCGCCAAGTCCCGCATCCCGCGCTCGGTCCCGGTTACCGCCGAGGTCGTCGGGTTCTACGCCGAGGCCACGGACAGCGACATGGTCTTCGTCAACCTCTTCCGCGGCGTCCTGGGCCGGGCCATGACCTACTCGGCCGTGAAGGACATGTTCGACCGCCTCGCCCGGCGGGCTAAGACCGTGTCCTATGTGGTGAGTTGCTCGTTGGGCTGTGCATGGGGCGGGATACATGGAGTTGGATTGTTCCGGACGGGCTGTGGGAGATCGCGAAGCCGTTGATCCCGCCGTCGAAGGTGCGTCCGCAGGGCGGCGGGACGCAGGACACGCCTGATGAGACCCTGTTCGCCGCGATCGTCTACATGCTGGTGAGCGGGTGTGCCTGGCGGGCTCTGCCGCCGTGCTTTGGGGTCTCGAAGTCCACTGCCCACCGGCGCTTCGTCATCTGGTCCAGGGCCGGTGTCTGGGGTGGGCTGCACGAGGCGGTGCTCGACCGCATCGACGAGTGCGGCCTGCTCGACCTGACCCGCGTGGTCCTCGACTCCTCGCACGTACGGGCCAAAAAGGGGGCGAACTCACAGGCCCGAGCCCCGTGGACCGGGGTAAACCGGGTTCCAAGATGCACGTCCTGTCGGACGCGAACGGACTGCCCGTGGTCGTCGGGCTCTCCGCCGCCAACACCCACGACAGCCAGGGCCTGAAGCCCATGGTGGCCGGTCTCCAAACGAGACACGACCCCCACCGAGGCTGGAACTGCAAACCCGGCAAGCTCCACGCCGACAAGGCCTACGACATACCCGACCTGTGGAAATGGCTGCGTGGAAAACGCATCGGCGTCCGTATCGCCCGCAAGGGAATCGAATCCAGCGAACGGCTCGGCCACCGAAGGTGGGTCATCCCGGGGCGAGAACGGGCGGCGCAGGGAGGCAGAGGTGGGCCGTGCAGGCGGCCGGTGCCGGGTGCCTGCCGCCGGCACCACTGGCTCGCACACCGATCCCTGATCGCTTGACGTGGCGTCAGTAGAGTTCGATGACGAGCCTCTTGGACGTAGCGCGGGAAACGCACAGGGCGATCTGGGTGCCGGACGCCTTGTCGGCTGCGGACAGGCAGTTGTCGCGGTGCTCGGGCGTTCCCTCCAGGACTCCGGAGACGCATGAACCGCAGATGCCTTCCTCGCAGGACTTGAAGACCTCTACCCCGTTCTCCTCCAGTACGGAGAGGATCGACCGGCCCGCGGGCACCTCCCACTCCTCGCCGGTGTCCAGTTCAACGGTGAAGGGCTGGTCGCCACTGGTGTCGATCTCTTCGGCCGTGAAGTTCTCGATGTGAACGTGATCCGCGCCCACCAGGGGTGCGAACACGGTGGAGACCTGCTCCATGAATCCCTGCGGCCCGCACGTGTAGACGTGTGATCGGGGCGTGGTCGCGGCGGCCGGATCCGCCAGGACAGCAGGCTGTTCGGCGCGGGGTACGCCCAGCCTTACGTGCACCCGGTCCCGGAACTCCACCCGGGTCTCCAGCAGTTCGACGAATGCCGCCTCCGCGCGGCTGCGTGCGAAGTAGTACAGCTGGAACTCCGCGCCGCGGCGGTGCAGTTCGTACGCCATGCTCAAGAGCGGTGTGATGCCGATTCCGCCGGCTACGAGAAGGTGTCGGTCGGCGTCGTCCGCGACCGTGAGCAGGTTGCGGGGCTCTCCGACTTCGAGCAGATTTCCCTCAGCCACGTGGTGCAGGGCCTCGGAACCTCCGCGTGACGGGGACTCCCGCTTGACTGCGATCAGCAGGGACGTCGGGTCGTCCGGTGGACTGCACAGGGAGTACTGGCGCAGCACACCGTTCGGGGCTGTCACGTCGACATGTGCACCGGCCCGGTAGGGGGTGAACGGTGCGCCGTCCTCGCGGACCAGGCGAAGTGAACGGATCTGTGGGGTCTCCGAGGTGACGGCGGAGACCCGCGCCTTGACGCTCACAGCAGGAACCCGGAAGCCGGCACGGCGTCCTCGCTGTCCACCAGGCGGACGACCTTCCGCGCGATCCGGTCGCCGTGATCGGAAAGCCGGACGTGATGGGTGAGGTCACCCGCCCACAGGTCGTGCCTGCCGCGCTTGTAGGCGACCAGGACCTGCGCGGAGCGGAGGGTCACCTCGTCGTCGCGGACCTCCTCGACCACGAAGCGGGACACGGTGCGCACGGTGCGGGCGGAGTCGACCGCGGCGATCGCGTAGCCCTCCGTCATTCGGGTCACGCGCATCTGCCGCATGCGCGCGTCGTCGTACACCATGTTGAGGCTGTTGGCGAAGTCGTCGGTCTGTGCGTCGATCGGAATGATGTACAGGCCGTCGGTGCAGTAGAGGTCCTGCCATTCCTCGTACCGCTTCCGGTCGAGGAGGTCGGCCTCGTGCCAGACCAGTCGGATCGCCCGGACGACTCGGGAGTCGGTGAGTGCGGCCACCGGGGCGGCGGAGGTCAGGAAAGTCTCAGTCATCGCTCATCATCTGCTTCCACTGGTTGTACGCCGCGCGCATGCCGGTCTCGTCGGTGACGTGGGAGGTGGGCCAGCCTTCGGGGCTCGCGTTCTCGCGTGCCAGTCCCCGATTGACCAGGATCGGCATGTCGGGGGCGGCCTGTGCGCCTCGCTGGACCCGGTCCCAGCCCTCCGCGTCGTCAGGGGTGCCGAAGCCGAACGGGCCCTGGAAGTGCTCGTGGATGCGCAGGCGTTCGCGGTTGACCGGGTCCACGATCTCGGCCGGGCCGCCGGGGCCGAGGGCCACGTGCTCGATGAGGGTTTCGTCGGCGGAGATGGGGCGCAGGACGCGCAGGAACGAGTTCGACATCGACACGTTCGGGAAGAGGTTCAGGTTGAAGCCGGTGCCGTGCATGGCGCGCACCAGCTTGCGGATCGCCGTGTCGTCGAGGCCGGCTTCCTCGAGCTCCGTGACCAGGGTGGCGAAGCGCGCCTGGAGCGGCTCACTGCCGTCGTCGGCGTCGAGGTCGGAGTGTCCGGGCACCATCTGCATGACGCTGTGCCCGTTGCCCAGACCGTGGGTGACCGCGGAGGGGTCGGTCATAAAGGACATCATGTCCGCCGTCTCCGCGTCGACCGAGGCCATCCAGGAGCGGTGCACGATCGGGAAGTGGTATCCGTCGGTGGTGTTCTCCAGCTGGATCTTCCAGTTGCCCCGGAACTTGAACTGGTGCGTGCCGAGGACCTTGATCGGGTAGCCGCCGCCCTGCTTCATGAAGCGGTCGATCCACGCCTTCACGTCGCCGAGGAAGTCCTCGAGCGGCTCGATGGAGTCGTCGAAGGTGGCGAACACCATGCCGCCGTACGACTCGGTGCGCAGCTTGCGCAGGGACAGCTCGCCCTTCTCCAGGACGCCTTCGTAGCCGTCCGGGTACGGGATGCCGCGGAGCTTGCCGTCCAGGCCGTAGGACCAGGCGTGGTAAGGGCAGGTGAAGCCGTTGGCGTGCCCGGTGCGCTTCTCGCACAGGCTGGCGCCCCGGTGCCGGCAGCGGTTGAGCAGAGTGTTGATGGTGCCCTTGCGGTCCTTGGCCACGATGACCGGCTGGCGTCCCACGTAGGTGGACTTGAAGCTGCCAGCCTTTGGCAGCTCGCTCTCGTGGGCGACCCAGACCCAGGTCCGCTCGAAGATCTTCGTCATCTCCAGCTCGAAAATCTGGGGGTCGGTGTACATCCGGCCCGCGACGCGGTCCTCGGCCACGAGGTCGCCGGGCGGCAGATCATGGACATTGTCCGGGGTGAACTCGACTGTCATGAGAGTTGTTCTCCAGGTTCAGGGGGGAGAGCGGCTCGGTCGCGGGGGTTCGCGGTCAGGGGAAGCCGGGGTGGGTGGAGGGCCTGCCCATGAGCACGGATCCGGCGCCGTCATGGCCTGGCCGAGGGTCGCGTGCAGTCGTGGCACCTGGGCGTCTTGCTGCAGCAGTTGCAGGGGGTGGCTGTTGTGGATGACACCGGCGCCGGAGATCGCGCACAGGTCGTGCACGACCTGTGCCGCGACGTCCGCGACGTTGGCGGAGGACAGCCGGACGATGGCGACCTGCCGGGGGCTCGGCTCGTCCCCGGCCAGGACGGTCTGCCAGACCTCCTCGGCCGTGTCGAGGTAGAAGGCCTGTGCGGAATGCAGGGAGGCGTACGCCTTGGCGAAGGTCGTGCGGTAGTGGGCGCGTTCGGCGAGCGGGGGGAGCGCCGGTGATACCTGTTCGGCCGCCGGCTTGCTCCACGAATTCCAGGGCCGCGCGGGCGACGCCGAGGCCGACCGCCGCATGGACCTGAGCTTGCAGGCCGATGAGGGGGTAGCGGTAGAGAGGCTCGTCGACGGTCGGTGTCCGAACGTCCAGTCCCGGTCCACCTCCACTCCGTCGACGAGGATGTCGTACGAGCCGGAGCCCCGCATGCCGGTGACGTCCCACTCCCGCATGATCTCCACCTGCTCGGGCCGCGGGAGCGCGGTGCGCGGCCGGCCGCTGCCGTCGTCCGCTGGGATGCCCACCCCGATGAGGTCCGCAGCCATGCAGCCGCTGGCGAACTTCCAGCGGCCGTCCACCAGGTAGCCGCGTTCGGTCCGCAGTGCAGGCTGGATGGGGAAGAGGCCACCCGCGAAGACGACGTTGGGACCGTCCTTGTAGATCTGCGCCTGCGTGTCCAGTGGCAGCGCTGCGAGATAGGTGAGCGCTGAGGCGAAGGCGACCACCCAGCCGGTGGAGCCGTCCACCCGGGAGACTCGCTCGACGATGCGGATGAAGTCGGCCGGGGGCAGCGGCTCGCCGCCGAAGCGTCGCGGCCCGGTACACACCAAGTGCGGTCAGCCTTTCGACGAAGTCACGGGGAACATGGCCCTGGGCATGGAACTCCACGCGTCGACAGGCCAGTTCATCGAGGACGGGCTTCCACGTCAACGGGGCCGTCGCGGCCGGCGTCTGCGCCATGGCGGTCGTTCTCCTTCCCTGTCGGTGCCCCTGACGCTAGGCAAGCTCCGGGCACCGGCCAATTGGGAAAGGCATCGCCAGGCATAGGGGATTTCTTCAGTGAGGGCCGGGACGGCGCCCGCCAGAACGTGTCGACCGCGCCGAGCGGCAGGGTGCGCGGACGGGTTCCGTACTAGGGGAAATCCTCAACGATGCCGGAGTAAGTCTCGATACCGCTCGCGGTGCACCGCGCCCTACCGTCGAGTCATCCGGGGATCCCCCGGAGCGCCCAGGTCCCGGCAGGAGGAACGGTGGCAGACAAAATCACCCAGCTGACCCCGACGCAGAGGCTGTTCCGCGATGCGATGGCTAATCTCTCCGCAGGAGTCAATATCGTGGCCACGGACGGTCCCGGCGGTCGAGCCGGGATCACCGTGAGCGCGGTGTGTTCCGTCACGGACACGCCGCCGACCATGCTCGTCTGCATCAACCGGTCGAGCCGCAGTCACGACATCTTCCGCGCCAACGAACACCTCTGCATCAACGTGCTCGGAACGGAACACGAAGACGTCGCCATGGCCTTCGCGGGCCGAGTGCCGGCGGAGCAGAGGTTTACCGTGACCGGCGACGTGTGGGACCACTCCCACGGTGTGCCGGTGCTGCGCGGATCCGCCGCTTCGATTCTCGGACGTGTCACCGGGACCGTGGAGCGCGGCTCGCACACGGTGATGTTCGTCCAGGTCGACGAGGTCGTCCTCGGACAGGACAGCGAGGGCAGCCTCGTCTACTACCGGCGCCAGTTCCACCCCGTGCCCACGCCGATGAGTGCGTGACGAGCGGAACGTGATGGAGAAGGACGCCACGCGCATGACGCTCACCTGCTACATCGACACCTTCAGCTACGGCTGGCGGCATGTGGATCTCTTCACCCACGACACGGACGGCCGCGAGCTGAACTGGGTCCACTGGACGGTGCCCGCCGACGGCCCTGAAGCCGCCGACGAGGCGACCCGGAAGGTGGAGCCGACACTGCGCCGCACAACCGAATGGCGCCACAGCGTCAGCGCGGCGGGCATGGACTACTGGGAGGCCGAGGCGGAGTGGAACGAGAAATGAATCTGTACGCGCCCTGGTCCCTGCGGGCGCTGGTCAAGGAGCTGGCCACCGGCGTTACCACCCCGCAGGCGGCTCTCGACCGGGCGCACGCCCGCATCGCGCGGACCGAGCCCGACCTCGCCGCCTGGGTCGTCCAGGACCCCACACCGGATCTGTCCACGTCCGACGGCGTGCTGGGCGGCGTTCCGCTGGGCGTCAAGGACATCATCGATGTCGCGGGACTTCCCACACGGTGCGGTTCCTCGCTACGTGCCGACATCGCATCCGCCCGGGCCGACGCGTCGATCGTCCGCGCCTGGCGGCGGGCCGGTGCCGTCGTCCTCGGGAAGACCGTCACCACGGAATTTGCGTTCTTCGCCCCCGGCCCCACGGACAACCCTGCCGCGCCGGGACACACCCCAGGGGGATCCTCCAGCGGCTCGGCCGCGGCCGTGGCCGCGGGCCACGTGCCCCTCGCCATCGGGTCACAGACCGCGGGCTCCGTGACCCGCCCCGCCGCGTACTGCGGTGTGGCCTCGCTGGTGCTGACCCACGGCCGGTTCCCCGTCGACGGAGTGGTCGGTCTCAGCCCCAGCCTGGACAGCCACGGCGTCTACGCCGCGTCCACCGCCGACCTCGCGCTCGCATGGACAGCCCTCGACGGCTCCAGGCCCGCCGACTCGCCCCGACGTCTGCCGCGCCTCCTCCTGTGGTCCGCCGAATCGATCGGCGTGGTGGACGACGGGATGCGCCACGCCCTGGACACGCTCCGTAAGTGGCTGACCGACGGCGGAGCCGTGGTGGACGACTTCCCCGAGGAACAGCTCGTCGCCGAGGTCACCGCGGCACACCCCGTCGTCATGGCCTACGAGGCGGCGTGTGAGCGCGCCGAGGAGCTGGCTGTCGCCGACCGGCTCAGCGAACCCCTGGCCGAATTCCTCCGCGCCGGCCGGCGAACCCCGGACGCCGAGTACCAGGCCGCGAAGAAGACGGTGGAGACCGCCGGAGTGCGCATCGCGGAACTCCTGACGTCGTATGACGCGATCGTGGGCCCTGCCGCGCCGGGCTCCGCCCCCGCAGGGCTGTCGGCCACCGGAAATCCCGTCCTGTGCCGCGCGTGGCAGGCATGGGGGCTTCCGGCTGTGGCCATCCCCGGGCTGCGTGATGCCGTCGGACTGCCGCTCGGCATCCAGGCGGTCGGCCGCGCACGAGGCGAACGCGGCCTGCTCGCCCACGCCGCGTGGATCGAAAGCCGGCTGGCCTGACCTGAGCAGCCGGAGGCCACGTCGGCGCAAGCCGTGCACTGAATCATCAGAAGGAGATGAGCCATGACCGACCAGGAGACGATCGCCGAGCTCGCGCGACGCGTCGGCACGCTGGAGGCCGAGGCCGACATCCGCAGACTGCAGGCCCGCTACATGTTCCTGTGTGACACGCCGTGCCCAGAGTGCGGCGTGCATGACGACGCCCGACGCATCGACCTGATCATGGAGTTGTACGCCGAGGACGCCGTCTGGGAAGGCGTGGGTGAGTACTACGACAACCAGTTCGGCCGCGCGGAGGGGCACGCGGCCGTTCGGAGTCATTTCGAGGCGTTCTGGGGGCAGAAGAAGGATCCGAGCCTGGTGCTCAACGCCCACTACCTGACATCGGAACAGATCCACGTCACCGGTGACACGGCCACCGGTCAGTGGATCCACATGCAACCGTGGCTCCACTCCGACGGCACCGCGCTGCTCCGCTCCAGCCGGCTCAACAATACCTTCCGACGGGTGGACGGGGTCTGGAAGATCTCCCGGACCCGTACGGAGAACGTCTTCATCGCGCCGCTGAACAAGAACTTCGCCGAGGACTTTCCCTCAGCATCGGCACTGATGCGGCCCTGACCGGCTTCATTACGGGAAAAACCCTTCACGCCTTCCGTACTCGCGGGTAGGGGGCCTATCGCTTATCTCCTCAATATGCAAGACCTTTACTCGATGCATCCTCGAGTGAAACATTGGGAAAAACTCAGCCGCTCGGAAGCGAGGAACGATGACCGCGACTGTGCCCACCCCGAATCGTGGCGGGGGGCGCCCCCCAGCGAGTGGTGCGGCACGTAAGTCCGCCGACCTCGTCTATGTTCTGGACGACGACCAGCAGTTGTGTCTTTCGCTTGCCTGGCTGCTCGAGTCGGTGAACATCAGCACGGAGTTCTTCACCGACGCAGAGGCGTTCCTCGAAGCCTTCGACCCCGAGCGCCCCGCCTGCCTGGTGCTCGATGTCCGCATGCCGGGCACGGGTGGATTCCGGGTGCAGGAACTGCTCAACTCCCAGGAGTCCGTGCTGCCCGTCGTGTTCGTGTCGGCGCACGGCGACATCTCCATGTCCGTAAGAGCGCTGCAGCAAGGGGCTGTCGACTTCCTGGAGAAGCCGTACGACCCCCAGCGCATGCTCGAAGTCGTGCAGGGAGCGCTGCGAACGGCGAGCGAGCGCTATGCGCAGCGGGCCGATCGCCGGGCTGTTGAGGAAAGACTCTGCCAGCTGAGCCCCCGGGAGAGCGAGATCCTCCGACGGGTCATCGCCGGAGAGCCGAGCAAGACGATCGCCAAGGCGCTCGGTATCAGCCTCAAGACGGTGGACGCCCATCGCGCCAAGATCAGGGAGAAGACCTCGGCGGACACTCTGGGCTCCCTCATCGGCGACATGATGCGCTGCGGACTCGACCAGTCCAAGGTGTGACGACCGGTGCCACCCCCGTACCCAGGGACAAGCCCAGTTCATGCGTCGCCCTTCGAGCCCGCAGACGTGGCACGTCTGTTCACCGCGATCGACCACTGTGTGCTCGTTCATGACGCGAAGACCAAGAACATCCTGTGGGCCAACCCCGCCGCCTGCACGGCGCTCGGCTTCACCCTCGACGAGCTGATGCCGCTGAAGGCCCCGGACATGAGCTCCAGGGCCCGCCCGTACCGGCGGGAGATCGGACTGGCCTGGCTCCAGCGCGCCGTCGACGAGGGCGTCAGCACCATGGAGTGGTGCTACCGGTCGAAAGACGGCCACGACATCTGGAGCGAGGCCCGCGCCGCCCGCGTGGACCTGGCGCGCGGGCCGGTCGTCATGGTCCAGTTCCGCGACATCGCGGAGGAGAAGGCTACGCGCCGTGACCTGAGCCGCACCGAGGGACGGCTCCAGGCGTTCCTGCGTAACCTCGACGAGGGCATCGTCGTACTCGACGACGAAGGGTGCGTGCTCTTCGCCAGCGAGTCCGCCGGCAACCTCCTCGACCGCGAACCGCAAGCCCTCATGGCCGCCGACTTTGCTGCCTTCCTCGCGCCGGACTCGGCTGCTGTGCTCCAGGAACTGCTTGCCACCTCGAGACGGGGCGGCCGGCCCACCGACGCGCGCTACCGGTTGTCCGTCTCAGGTGCGCAGGACACACCGGATCGCTGGTTCGCGGTCCGCTGCCAGTACATCGACATCCAGCACGACCTGCGGGGGCTGCTGCTTCTCTTCCATGACATCACGGCCACGGTGCGCGCCGAGGAGGAGCATCGCCGTGATGCGCAGTACCTCAATTACCTGGCGCGGTACAACGCCATGGGCGACATGGCCATGGCTATCGCACACGAAGTCAGCCAGCCCATCTCAGCCGCCCACAATTTCGTGGCCGGCGT
Source organism: Streptomyces sp. NPDC059832 (assembly GCF_042731715.1). Taxonomy (NCBI): domain Bacteria; kingdom Bacillati; phylum Actinomycetota; class Actinomycetes; order Kitasatosporales; family Streptomycetaceae; genus Streptomyces; species Streptomyces sp. NPDC059832. The sequence goes on from NZ_JBHWIY010000070.1 coordinate 14,411, forward strand.
CCGCAGCCGCCTGGAGCGGGACGGATCCGTCGGCCAACAGGTCAACTGGGGGCTGGAGTCGGCCACCCGCCAACTGGACCGCGCTGCACAGATACTCCAGAGCCTTCGTGCCTACGTGGTGCGGCTCGAGCAGTCGCAGCAACACGTCGACCTGAACGACATCGTCGCCGACTGCACCTACTTCATCGACGTACGCGCCCGCCAGCACGCCGTGTCCCTGCGCTGGGAACGAACGGACGAGCCGCTGCCCGTGCACTGCGAGAAGGTCCTGATCGGCCAGGTCGTGATGAACCTGGCGTTCAACGCAATCGAAGAGATGTCGCGCTGGCCCGCCGAACAGAGGTCGGTGGAGGTCCGGACGAGCCGGCAGGGCGAATTCGCAGAGGTCTGTGTCGTGGATGCCGGGAAAGGGCTGTCCGACCTGCACGTCGACCGGATCTTCGACGGAGCGTTCAGTTCGAAGGGTAATGGCCATGGCATCGGCCTCGCCCTGAGTCACCGCATCATCACCCGGCACGGCGGGGAGATCGAAGCTGTCGACAACACTCCGTGCGGGGCGACCTTCCGCTTCCGGCTGCCGCTGGCCGACATCAGCCCCTGAGCGTATGCGGGAAATCCCCAACAAGGCACGCGTGATTCCCAATTGAGCTGTGTGGTGGCCGCACATAGTTTAGGGACGAGGCGATGCACAGGAGTCGCCCGGCCGTTGTCAGAGGACTTTTTCATGACGCATACGCTGGACAATTTCACGCCATCGGCTGCTCCGCTGGAGAAGTCGAACGGAGAGGCATTCGACCACGTCCTTGAATTGGTGGCGCAGCGCCGCGATGAATTCGAGGAGAAGCGGCATGTTCCCCGAGACATGATCGCCGAGTTCAAGAAGGCGGGTATCTACCGAGCGAGCGCACCACGACGGTTCGGCGGTGAACCACTCCCGCCGGCCTGTTTTCTCCGGCTCGTCGAGCGGATCTCCGCAGTCGACGCATCCGCCGGGTGGGTCGCGAGCTTCGGCTCGTCCCTGATCTACCTTGCCGCGCTTCCCCTGGACACCCAGGCCGAGCTCTACGCGAACGGTCCCGATGTCGCCTTCGCGGGTGGCCTGTTTCCCGTTCAGCAGGTTGAGTCCGTCGCCGGCGGTCACAAGATCTCCGGGCGCTGGAGGTTCGCCAGCGGCTGCAAGGGCGCGGACGTGCTCGGTGTGGGGATCAAGACCGGTGACGACCGGGGAGGCCCGCCGCGCACGGCACTGCTGAGGCCCGACCAGGTCCGGATAGCCGAGAACTGGAACGTCATCGGCATGAGGGGCACCGGCAGCCACGACCTTGTCGTCGACGGCGTAGTGGTCCCCGAGGAGTGGACGTTCGTCCGTGGCGGAACGCCCACCGTCGACGAGCCGCTCTACCGCTACCCGGCGGTTCCCTATGCCGCGCAGGTGCTCGCGGTGGTCGGCCTCGGCTTGGCCCGCGCCGCCCTCGACCAGGTGATCGCCGAGGGCGGACGGGCGAGCTACACGGGTGGGCCGATGGCCGCCGATCGCGCTTCCTACCGCATCTCTGCCGGGCAGGCCGAGGCCCAGCTCCGTTCGGTGCGCGCCTTCTTCTACGAGACCACCGAGGAGGTGTGGCAGACCGTCGAGCGGGGCGATATCCCTACCCCGCAGCAGGCCAGCCTCCTGCGCCTTGCCTCGGCGCATGTGGCCAAGACCTCCTTCGAGGTTGTCCGGGCCGCGTACCAGCTGGCGGGAATCCGGGCCATCGCCGACGACAGCACCATGCAGCGCTACCTCAGGGATGCCTCAGTGGTACCTCAGCACGCATTCCTCCAGGAGGGCATGTACGACGGCGCAGGAGCTGTCCTCATGGGAGCACAGCCCTTCCCCGGATACCTCTGACCTCCTCGACGCACCGACCCGTCATCACCGCCACCTCTGCTTGGAAAGGCAGGACCGACATGTCCGCAACCCCTGACACCCCCTTGCGTGTTCTCTTCTGCATCGGCGTCAACCAGAACTTCTTCGACCTCCCGACGGGGCAGCACAAGACGGTCTGGGACGGCACCGTGAACATGCTCACGCAGTTGCACGAGATGCCTGGAGTCGACGTGCTCGGCACGATGGACGATGACCAGCACATGGTCGGTCCTTCGGATTCCTGGCCGTGGACCTGCTACGTACTCGCCGATGTCGCGGACCAGGCCACGGTCGCCGCGGCATGCAACCTCTTTCGCACCGTCCAGGTCGGTGAGTACGGACTGTGGCGCTACATGAAGATCGAGGCCCGCGTCGGCCGCCCGCTGCCGGACGTGACGCGATGAATCCCGGGACGGCCGGTGCAGCCTCCGACCACAGCACCCGCCAGGTGGCGCTCGTCACCGGTGCGGCGGGCGGACTCGGCGGCTGCATCGCCACACGCCTCCACAACCGGGGGTTTTCGGTCGCCCTGACCGATCTGGACGTCGGCGCGGCCGTCGCCGCGGCGTCCGCACTGGACCCCACGGGGGATCGGGCCGTCGGACTGGGCCTGGACGTCCGAGACAAGGATGCCTTCCGCGGCGTGCTCGACCAATTGGTCGAGCGGTGGGGCGTCGTGCACGTCCTGGTGAACAACGCCGGGCACTCCAAGGTCGAGGCGCTGATGGACATCACGCCGGAGAGCTTCTCCGGCGTGGTTGACACGAACCTCAACGGCACGTTCTACGGATGCCAGGTGTTCGGCCACTACTTCGCCGAGCGCGGCTACGGACGCATCGTCAACATTGCTTCTCTCGCGGGCCAGAACGGCGGCACGGCGACCGGTGCGCACTATGCCGCGGCCAAGGGGGGCGTGGCCACGTTGACCAAGGTCTTCGCGCGGGACCTGGGCCCGCAGGGAGTGACGGTCAACGCCATCTCACCCGGCCCGCAGGACCTTCCAGTCGTGCGCCGGATCGTCGACCCGGAGAAGCTGGCGCAGACCGAGGCCATGATCCCGGTGGGGAGGCTGGGGCGTCCGGAGTTCATCGCGGACATGGCCGTGCTGCTGTCCTCGGAGCACGCGGACACGGTCACCGGCGCATGCTGGGACGCCAACGGCGGCCTCTACATGCGCTGACGCGCGGCAGTACGCAACAGAGCGGCACCCGAGGTGAAGACGCGGGTGCCGCTCGTGCGTGGGAGGTTAGGGGGTGTCTCGTCGATCATGAGCGGAGCCAGACAAAGAGGGCGGCGGCCGTCACGGTGCCGAGGTAGACGTATCGGCGCTTGTTATAACGGGTGGCGACAGCTCGGAACTGCTTAACCTTGTTGATCGCTCGCTCGACGGTATTCCTCGCTTTGTAGCGGGCCTTGTCGAAGCTGGGCGGTCGGCCACCGCCAGAACCTCTGCGCCGGCGGGCGGTTCTGGAGTCGCTCTTCTCCGGGATCACGTGCCGGGTACCGCGTCGCCGCAGGTAGGAGCGGATCAGGCTGTTGCTGGAACCGGGCTGTGGCCACGAGATACGGCAAGCTCGCGGGCCGCTACGAGGCCACTGTCCTCGTAGCGGCCATCAATGAGTGGCTGTGACGGGCCCATTCAGGAATGGCGGGCGGACAGCCCGTGGAGTCTTGGCGGTTCAGGGGTTGATGGCATGTTCGACGAACTGGCCACAGGAGCGGAACCCCAGGCGGCGGTAGACGGGCTCGCCGTCGGCCGACGCCTGCAGGACCGCGATGCGGTGGTCTCGCTCGCGGGCCGTGCGGAGGGCCGCGAGCGTGATGGCGCCGCCGTAGCCACGCCGGCGGTGGGCGGCCAGGGTGGAGATGTTGTAGATGCCGGCGACTCCCGCGTGGTGGAACACTTCGGCGGAGCAGACCGGGCGGTTCTCCACGTAGCCCACCAGGTACCGGGCCGGGCAGGTCGCGGCCAGTGCCTGCGAAGCGGCCTGGGCGAAGAAGCGTCGGACGGTTTCGGCGGGCGGGTTCCAGTTCGCGGCAAGGACCGTGGCGTAGTCGGCGAGCTGTTCGGGGGTGGTCACGCTCCGGATGTCCAGTCCCGGAATGGCGGGAGGCGGCAGGGTGTCGTCCAGTTCGGCCCACATCGCCGTCTCGCGTTCGGACACCGGCAGACCGGCCGCTGTCAGGCGGGTGGAGAGGTCCGCCGGTGTCGAGGCGGGCCCCACCCACCAGGAGAAACTGCGGCCGGTGCGGGCCAGTGTCCCGGCGGTCTCGGTGATGCGGACCGGGACGTCGTCGGTGGTGAAGCGCGCGGCGGCGACGATGTTGAACGTGTCGTCGTCCAGGCCACTGTCCGCGACCAGGAGGTCACCAGCCTCTGTGACGGTCGCACCAGCCATACTCCGGTGCAGATGACAGGCGTGTTCCGCCAGGTTCCGTTCCATCCTGTCCGGCAAGTCAGCTTCATCAAGAAAATGATCATTCATAGCGATTGATCCCAGCACGACCAAACGAAGATCGCATGCCATTTTAGGCAGTGTTGCGCCGATGACCAGTACTTTCGATACACACCCTAGCGGTGGTTTGTTAGACCGGGGAGTAGAGATCGAGTGGGTGGCCTGCGCCGACGGCGTTGATCAGGGCTTGAAGTTCGGGTGGCGGGGGTGCGTTGCTCCAGGCTCGCCAGCAGCGTTGGAGGGTGGTCCAGGGGTTGAGCCAGGCCCGGACGGCGCGAATCGCCTGCGGCCAGCTGGCCGGTTGGGGCTGGTGGGGTCTGCTGGGGCCCCCTCTCAGCCGGCCCCACCGCTGTGACAGTCGGCGGGGCTGTGGGGACGAGGGCGGGCTCCCGGTCGGGAGGTTGAGCGAACCAGGTGTCCCAGCAGAACGAGAATGCGCAGTTCACCAGGGTCTGGTGGCGGCGGATGGCGGTATCGGAACGGACTTGGAAGTCGGCCCACCCGAGTTCGTCCTTGATCTGTTTGTAGCTCTGCTCGATCCAGTGTCGGATGCCGTAGATCCGGACGACTTCGTGCAGGTCGGCGGCCGGTTCGGGGCTGTCGGCCTCGCGGGGTCCGCCGGGGCGGGGCAGGTCGGTGGCCAGGTACCAGGTGGTTTGCGGGGGAAGGGTGGCCGGGTCGGTGGTGGCCACGATCAGGCGGACGTTCCCGTCGGGTCCCCACCAGCCGAGGCGGGCGTCGGCGGCCCACCAGGTCTCGGTGTG
>NZ_JBHWIY010000071.1:0-18597 GCF_042731715.1 Streptomyces sp. NPDC059832
TCACGGAAGCTGAGCGGGAAGCGGAAGTACAGCCACACACAGTGCGCGATGATCTCCACCGGGTACCGGTGCCCCTTGTACAACGGCGGCGTATTGCCCACGGACAACCCCCTCCACCATGATCAACCCGAAGATCATTTCACCCGATCAGCCAACGTGACAGTGCCCCTCGGCGGCCGGGAAACCGGACCCACATGCGGTATCCGACGCCCATCTCCGACCTGCTCGGCTTCCACATCGTCGACACCGGCGAGGAAACCACCCCGGTTCGTGCAGAGGTGGACGCGGCCTTGCACGGCAACCAACAGGGCACGGTGCACGGCGGATTCCTGGTCGAGCTCGCCGACACGGCGATCGGGACGGCCCACTCGACCCTCATGGGGACCGGTGAATCGTTCACTGCACAGATTGCGGAAATTCCGTTGCGACACCGGATGCGGAACCGCAGAATGCGCACGCAAAGTACACATGATCTTTCGAGGATGAAGAGTGACTGAGAACGACGAGCAGCGCCAAACCCTGACCAATGGGCAGGGCGTGCCGGTCCTGACCTATCTGCAGGGTGTTCGGGAGGGGCACCCGTGGGCGGACCTGGCCGAAGTGGTCGGCCCCGACCCCGTGGACACCATCGTCTCCGGTATGTCCGGATGGGCAGTCTCGGGATCCGTGGAGCTCGGTGAGCAACTGCTGCGCCGTGGCGCACGGGTGATGCGGCATGCCCATGAGATGCGGAGGGACTTGGTCGCGTGTCCGCCACCGACCGACTGGTCATCATGCGCCCTGGGAAACGGACTTCGGGCAGTCCCCTGTGACCTCGCTGCCGACGCGGTGTTCCCGGCATGGCGAGCCGCCTTTCCTGCCGACCATCCCGACCACCACTCCGGCAGCGACGAAGAAGCGCTCAACAAGCTCCTGGCACCCATGCTGGCGGGCTCCGTTCTCGGGCCGGTCCTTCCGTGCAGCGCCTTGGTGGTGGACGAGACGGACCGTGTTGTCGCTGGGGCGATTATCACCGACCGTGACGGACTGCCGTGGATCGCGGACGTGTTCCGCCGGCCCGAAGCCCGCTACGCGGGCCTTGGCGCCAGTCTGCTGCGCCGGGTGCTCAGCGCTGCTGCGGCCGAAGGGCTGGCCGACATTTCGCTCGTCGTGAGCGATGCGAATCCAGCCCGCCACGTCTACGAAAAGCTCGGCTTTGAGCTGACTGCCACATCACTGACTGTCGTAGTGCCGTAGGTCTCGAAACCCCGTACAGCCAGTGAGCTGCCCCGAGTTTCGTAGCGGCCGGTTTGCGCGTTTTCAGGCGGCCTTCGAGGGCGCCTGGGAGCGGTGGTGCCGGATCTCGAATTCCTCGGGTGGGAGGTAGTCGAGGGCGGAGTGCAGTCGCTCGGTGTTGTACCAGCCGACCCACTGGGCGACTGCCCGTTCGACCTGGTCAGCGTCGCGCCAGGGGCAGTGGAGCTCGATCGACACGGCTTTGAAGGTGCCGTTGAGGACCTCGGCCATGGCGTTGTCGTAGCTATCGGCGACAGAGCCGATCGACGCGGTGGCGCCGGTCTCCAGCAGGCAGCGAGTCGGGTCTGCTGCCCTGGTCGGCCTCAGCCTGGCGGACCCAGTCTCGCAGGGCAGACAAACACCGGGAACGAAATCGCGTACTTCTACGCACCCCCGCCACCGGCCCCAACTCGGCACCCGGACAACACACACGTGTACACAACGACGCAGACCCAACCACTCGAGAATGACCGCAGTGAGCAATGACTGCCGGACCACGGTACGTCCAGACGGCACTGTCACGTTGGCTGATCGGGGGAAATGATCTTCGGGTTGATCATGGTGGAGAGGGTTGTCCGTGGGTAATACGCCGCCGTTGTACCGTTGTACAAGGGGCACCGGTACCCGGTGGAGATCATCGCGCACTGTGTGTGGCTGTACTTCCGCTTCCCGCTCAGCTTCCGTGAGTCGAGGAGCTGATGCTCGAGCGCGGTGTCATCGTGTCCCACGAGACCGTCCGCCGCTGGTGTGCGAAGTTCGGGCAGTCCTATGCCAACGCGCTGCGCCGCCGGCGTGTGCAGCCGGGCGACAAGTGGCACCTGGACGAGGTCTTCATCAAGATCAACGGAGAGCGGAAGTACCTGTGGCGGGCCGTCGACGCCGACGGCACCGTGCTCGACATCCTGGTCCAGAACCGGCGGGACAAAGCCGCAGCCCGGCGCTTCTTCCGCCGCCTGCTGAAGACGGCCTGCTCGGTGCCACGGGTGATCGTCACCGACAGACTCCGCTCCTACGGCGCGGCCCACCGCGAGGTGATGCCCCCGGTCGAGCACCGCTCCCCGGAACCCGCTCCCTCCACACCCGACACACCACCAGGCACTCACTCCCTCAACAACGTGACAGCACCCTTCAGAGAACTGATCGCGGGCGTAGAAGCAGCGCTCGATCTCCGGGCACACCGGCCCGGGACACTCCCCCGCCACACCGCCTACCTCCACCAAAGGACCGCAGGCAGGATCGGGAGCCCCACCCGTCTGATCCGCCAGGCAGCGATCACTAGCATCCTCGACGGCAGCGAACGCATCACCAGAACCAGCCTCGACCAGATCCGTATCGATCACCTCGCCGAAACCCACCACCACACCACCATGAACGGGTCCCGAGCACCCCGCCGGTAGCCCCCCTTCTTTTCTGCCCAGCGGTCGACACAGAAAGCTATGACCAGGCGAAACACGCCTGACCAGCAAAAACACAGGCACTGCCATTAGACGCAGAAACCATCTGCAACAACACCGGTAATTCTCAATAGAATTGAGATAACACCAGGTCAGACCGCCTACCACCCCGCCCGAAAGCCACTACGACCGGTTCTCACCCGACCTGCAACACCCCAGCCCAGCCCCGTTCACACACCCCAACCCACACCGGGAATCGATAAGCGGATCAGATTGCGCAGCGTCGGCAGGCCGGCCTCCCCGTCCCTTCCAGTGCAGGTGCCTTGACCGAAGCGCGGCGGGCGGCGTTGGAAGAGATCGACCCGGGATGGTGCCCGGTATGGGACACGGGGTGGCAGCGGTGCTTCCGGCTCGCCCAGAACCTCCTCCAGGACGGCGGGGTCTTGCCCGTGGCGGCTGGAAAGGTGATCGTGCAGGGCGAGGACCTCGGGAGGTGGGTGACGGCGCAGCGACACGGGTGGGAACAACTCCTGCCCGTACAGCAATGGCTCCTGGAGAACGTCCTCGGGATCGAACCTGCTGGGGAGGCAGAACGGCCGGTGAAACGGACGCAGGACGACATGTGGGCGGTCAATCTGGCGGCGGCACGGCAGTTCCATGCCCGGGAAGGACACCTCAGAGTGCCTCGGAAGCACGTCGAACACCTGGAAGGAAGTGCCGCAGTGGGCCACCAGAACGGCGCTGAGGAGCCTGTGACCGTACGGCTGGGCACCTGGCTCGACAACGTACGCAAACGCGCCGGGAAGCTCGCCGAACAGCGCCGTGCGAACCTCGACGAACTCGGCATGCGCTGGTAGGACGCGGGCGGTAGTCGGGCGGGGCTATGTGCCTGATCCGAGGCGGCTGAAGGACGAACGGAACGCAAGCGGGGTGGCCCAACCGACGCGTCCCGGCACACTATTCGAGTGACCTTTCGATTGATGCCCGGCACCGGGCTCGTTCTCCCAGCGAACGCAGGCGTGCTGCGATTCGGCATGACCGAGCATGCGGCGCAGTGGACGGCGTCAACTCTGGCGGACATTCGCGTCGGCGGGTGGATGTGCGGAACGCACTGGACCTTCTTCTTCGTTCACTGCGACATCCTGGTCACGGCCTATGCCTGCACGGCTTGTGCCGATCAGATGATGGGGCACTTGATCGTCGAGCGGACCGAGCGCGTCCCGGACCGGGCCGCCGACGTTCCGGTCGCCTTCGGCGACTTCGACCTCTTCGGCTACCCTATCCATGAACTGACCGAGGTCCTCGACCCGTCGGACCGCAAACTCCTACTGTCCGCAGACGTCAACCCTCAGAGCACGCACTACCTGTCCGCCGTACGCCTCGACGCCTGTGAAAGCGACCGCCGCTAGGTCGTCAGCTCGGGCTCTGGGTCCGGCGACGGCGCACGATGAAGAGCACGCCCGCGCCCGTGGCCACCGCTGCGGCAGCCGCGCCCGTGATCGGCAGCGTCGAGGAGCCGGTTTCTGCCAGGGTGCCGCCGTTCGTCGTGGTCCCGTCGTCGCCGGCCGTCGACGACCCGCCGGCCGAGCCGCCCGAGACATTGGCCGAGCCGCCCGTCGAGCCAGTCGGCTCCCCACCCGTGACGTCCAGCGTGATGTCGGCCTTGTCGTTGGCCTTGTTGGGGTCGAATGGCCGTGCCTCGGTGCTCAGGGCCACCTGGCCCTTGGCGTTCGCCACCCGCTTGTCGATCTTCAGCTCGAAGGTGTAGGTCTCTTGGCTGCCCTCGTTTAGCGACCGTATGCCGCAGACGTACGCCTTACCCTTGGCCTGGCAGAACTGGCCGCGCTTGACGATCGTCGTTCCGGCGGGAGGCGTGATCATGACGCTGACGGACCGTTCCCCCTGTTTGGTCAGGATCCAGGCGGGCCCGGCGTTGATGAACTTCACCTTCATCTTCACCGTGTCACCGACGCTCCCCTTCAGCGCGGCACCCGTCACCTGGTAGTCGGCCGTGTTGACGGAGCTGACGGGCACATTGACAACTCGTGCGGTCCCCTCGCTCCCGGCCTGTCCCTCGACCAGATTCACCGCCGGCGCGGTTCCCGCCACCGGCTGGGTGCCGTTCTCGTCCGCTCCGGGATCGACGTCCCAGACATTCACTCGCAGCTCGTCGTTGAGCGCGCGGTCCAGTGCCTCGACGCGGAGAGGCCTCTCGGGCGTGTAGACGGTGCCCGGCTCCACCACTTGGTCGAACGCACACACCGCAATCCATCTCTCGGGCATCTCGTCGTAGGACCGGACCTGCTGTGTCCGGCAGTTGGAGGGAACCTCCGCGAAGTCGAGCCCTCGGGTGACGCCGTAGGAGACCCACACCTTCTCGGCCGCCCCGGTGCCTTTGTTCGCCACGGTTGCCGAGAGATCGAAGCTGCTCCCAGGTTTCACCCCGTTGACCGGCTCGATGCCCCCAATGACCAACTCGGGTGTGGCTTCATCGCCGAAGGCGGCAGGAGCCGCAGCCAGTGCGATCAGGCCGGCAGCGCTGAGGGTGGCAGCAACGGCACGGGAGGCGCGACGGTTGTGCGCGGGAATCGGCATTGGAGAGATCCTCTGCTGGGACGCGGGAAAACGGGCGGTGCCTTCCAGGAGAAAAGTTTCCGCTCACTAGACTCTTATCTAACTCGAACGGTTGCGTGGCTGGTGCCTCCTCCGCCTTGTGATCGCATCCACCGGATGCCGTGAGCCCCGGCCCAATGAGCTTTCCCGGTAACGGGTCACCACTTTGCGTAGCCGTCGAGTAGAAGCGGTTTCGTTCGAAGGTAGATACGTGTGGTTCTGCTGAATCGCTGCAGTGTCGTACATCTTCTGCGTGTCGGTGAGATCGCGGCCCTTGGGTCTTGGTTGCACATCATGGGGTTGTAGCCTGCGCAAATGGTCAATGAGTTTGGGGTGCGACTCGGCTCCAAGGCCGCGCGCCTGTTGGCCCGGCTCGGGCGCACCGAGATCCGTCCGGGGCTGACGGAGCAGGAGTTGGCTGGTATCGAAGCGCGGCTCGGGTTCGCGTTCGCCGATGACCACCGTGCTTTCCTCGTGGTGGGCCTGCCCGCGGGAGAGGAGTGGCCCGACTGGCGCTACGGCAATGCCGCCCTGCTCCGTTCCTGGCTCGACAGGCCGGTTGAGGACGTACTGTTCGCGGTGGCGGAGGCGGACTTCTGGTATCCGGGTTGGGGTACTCGCCCTGCCCGCCAGGCAGACGCCGTGGCTGGCGCGAGGGCGCACTTGGCGTCAGCACCGCAGCTGGTTCCGGTCTACTCCCATCGCTACCTGCCGGCTGGCCGCGAAACATTTGCTCACCCGGTGTTGTCGATCCGCGGCGCCGACATCACCCCCTACGGATACGACCTTATCGATTACGTGCATCAGGAGTTCGGCGGCCCGCAGGACAGAACCGAAGAGGAACGGCAGGTCGTTGACGCCACGGCAACGTTCTGGGCGGACTTCCTGTCCTGGTCGAACCAGGCAGGGTAAAAGGGTCCATTCGGCCTGACCGTTCCCCGCCTCTACGAGCCCCCGGGCCCGCCGTAAGGGCCCGGGGGCTCCTGCGTGTTCGCTGCACCGCAGCCGGTATGGCAGCGAATGCCGGAGTGGACGGCTACCGGCGGCGCGGGATGGTGACGCGGGCCTCCGCCAGGACGACGCCGGTCGCCGGGTCGTGGTGCACGGGCACGTACAGCCCCAGTCGGCTTCGCCGGCCATGAGCTGGCCTCCAGCCCACGGCTCCGGGGTGGTGACCGGCTGGCGACCGGCGAGCAGGCCGCCATGGAATCGGACGATCGCAGCGGTACCTCCATCCTGCGGGAGTCTTTCGCCTCATTCCTTGGGGTTCGGCTCCAGACGATTACCTCGTCGTGAATGAAGCCGGTGCGGTTGACGCCTATCTCAACTGGGGCGGCAACCCCGCCTGACGCCGTCTGACACGGCCCAACGCTGAGAGACCCCTACCCCGGTCGGTAGGCCCGGGCCTACCGACCGGGGCGGGTTTCCGGCCGCGGGCCCGGCTGGCCGGGGCGGGTGAGCCCGGTCCGGTTCAGTTTCCCCCTGGGGTGGTTCCGGCCGGGACCTGCTGGGCGTTAAGCGCTGTAGAGGGTGGCGATGTTGTCGTGTAGCTTGTTCGCCTTAGCGGGGGCCGAGTGTGCCCGCGCGGGAGCTGCTGAAGTTCAGCACGCCCCGGGATCCGGCGCTGCTGGCACGGTTCGTGAAGCTGCGGGTCATCGAGCCGGAGAACACGTTCTGGCGGCGCGGTATCCAGGCGTGCGTGCGGTATGTGAAGGAGACCGGGGCGCAGCAGTTGCGGGTGCCGTACGACTACGTCACCCCGGACGACTGGGCGCCGGCAGGGTTCCCGCTCGGGACATGGCTCGCCGACCAGCGGAAAACCCATAAGGCCGGACGCCTGGATCCGGGGCGGGTGGAACAGCTCGATGAGCTGGGCATGGTCTGGTCCCACCAGGACATCGCGTTCGAGGAAGGCCTCACAGCCGCCCGCGCCTGGGCGGCCGTGCACGGACATCTCCTGCCGCCCGCGACCGCGATCTGGGATGCTGCGCGCCGTGCCTCGGTCAGCGCGCCCGAAGTCTGGGTGTGTCCAGGGGACTCCATCCCGTTGTACGGTCGGGCGGGTACCGCAGCCATCGACACGGGAGCCGAAATGGGACCGGATCATGTTCCTGATTGGTTCTGGGAAGTCCTGGAAGCGACACGACCGCGTCTGTCTGCCCTTGAATTGTGGTTGGAGTCCCAGCCGCGGGAAGTCCTTGAAGCCTTCGCGCTCGCGTACGAGTCCGCGGCTGATTCGCTGGCCGACTTCTCGGAAGGCGTGAGCGTGGATGGGGACGTCTGGTCCGAAGACAGCACCGAAGATCTGTGCATGTGGGTGGTCGGGCAGGGCTGCGGGCTATGGAGCTCGGTGATCGCAGGAGAAGTGCAGTTGGAAGAGGCCGCGCAGATGTATCTGGGCCGTGCGCGGCTGCTTCCAGACTGCGTAGTGCCGTGGGACGAAGATGTCTCGGACCCGGAGCACAGGGGCTACCAGTCTCCCTGGACCATCGTCCACGGCATCTACCGGACGCGTTTTGCCGAAGAACTCCATGAACGGTTTGGGGTACCTGAGGAGGTTGCCCGGCCGGGCAGATAACGCGGCGGGGCCCGCGGCATAGACGTCGCTCGTCTCCCGCCCGCCCGCCGTCAGCATGCTCGAAGCCAAGGCGGGACCAGACGAGATGCGTCTGCCCCGGCCGCCCCGACGGCGAGATCTGGACACCGGCGTGGGCCGGCGTTCCGGTCCGCCGGATAGCCGATTGGTGATTTCCCTCTCTGTCAGCACCGGGGCCGCTGTGCGGTCAGGGGTTTGGCCAGAGCCACGAGGGCTGCTCCCAGCACCGCGCCGAGCACCGGAGCGAGCAGGTAGATCCACAGGTGGGTGGTGTCCTGGGCCAGGAGCGCCGGACCGAACTGTCGTGCCGGGTTGGCCGATCCGCCGCTGAGGGGACCGAACGTCGCGATGATGACCGCGGTGGCGAGCCCCACCGCGCAGGGGAGCAGTCTGCGGCCGGCCGGGTGTGCCAGGAGCACGGAGAGCATCATGGTCAGCAGGACGAGGACTCCGGTCTCCGCCGTGAGGATCGCGGTGGCGTCCCATGCCGGGTCGGCGTGGACGGTCGCGTAGCCGACGCGGACGCGGGAGACTGCCCGTCCCCAGACAAGTCGGCCGAGCGCCGTTCCCGCGACGGAACCGGCCAGTTGGGCCGTGACGTACGGGACGACGGCGCGGGCCGGGAAGGCACCGAGCCGCCACAGCGCGATGGTGACGGCGGGATTGAGGTGTCCGCCGGACCGCCGGCCGGGTGGGGACATCATGAACACCATGAGAAGCACCCCGATGGTGACGCCAAGGACGGCGAGAGCGTAGTGGATGTCATGGGCGGAGATCGGTGAGTCGGGTGCGATAAGCCAGCGCACGCCGGTGACGACGAAGAACAGCAGAAGGCCGGTGAGGCCGAATTCGCAGGCTGCGCGACGCAGGATGCCGGATTCTGCGGTGGTGGGCGGGTCGGCCTGCGCCGGCACGGCCGAAGTTGTGGTTGTCATGAACGTGGTCCTCGAGAATCGCTGTTCGCCGGGCCGCGCCGAGGAGAGCCCGGGGCGCGGGATCCCCCTTGGCCGCGGGGATCCCCTGATCGCCAGGGGATCCCCGCCTGCGTGCGGAAGGAGCTCACACCTGGGCGTGCGCGCCTTCCAGCCAGTTGGTGAACTCGCAGGCGAAGTGCCACTGATGCCCGACGAAGACGTGCTCAGGGGCGTTGGCCGGGAACTGGATGGTCAGACGGATGCGCAAGCCGTCGGGGCCGTCGCCGAACTCATGCATGACGCGGGCGATCTCCATGCCGTCACCGAGACGTCCGGTGCCGCCGATACGCACGGGGTACTCCTCGTGGCCCTCGTCCGCGATTTCGACGCCGTCGTGGAAGGTGAGGAAGAACCGGAGGGGGCCGGATCCTATGGTCTCGATGATCTCGACCACTCCGCCGCTGGAGTCGGCGAGGTAGTGCTCGGGGTTGGCGGAGAGCAGCGCGGACCGGTCACCGCCCGCGAGCCGGCCCTGCCACCAGGTGAGGAACCGGTCCACGTCGATCCCGGCGACTGTCATTTCGGTGACGGCCGACCGCCAGGCTCCTCCGGACCCGTTCGGAAGCGGTGCCATCACCGCGTCTGACGCGGCGAGATCGGGGGCGAGGAGTTCCCGCATCCGCTCGTCCCCGATCCGCTGCTTCAGCAGGGTGAGCGCCGCCCGTGAACGGTCCAGCTCCCACTGCCGAACGGCATCGTCCCCGTACTCGACACCGTCGATGACAGTGCGGACATCCAGCGCGCCAGTGTTCATGGCGAAGCCCCTTTCGAGCGAAACGGAGAACTATTCTCCGCCTACGCCACGCTAGCATAGACGGAGAGAAGTTCTCCGCTTCATTCATGGAAGGTGGATCTCATGCGGGCGGACGCCGAACGCAGCAGACGACGGATCCTGGATGCCGCCCGCGATGTGTTCCTGGAGCGGGGCCTGGACGCCCCGCTGGACCTGATCGTGCGCCGGGCGGGTGTGGGGCCGGCCACGCTCTACCGTCGCTACGCCGACCGCGAGGCACTCGTGCGTGATCTCACCGGTGACCTGCTCTCACGCCTTGAGGCCGCGGCCCACCAGGCGGCGCGGGAGGAGGGTGACGCGTACGCCGTGGTGCGGCGCTTCGTCCACGCGGCAGCCGACCTCCGGATGGGCGCGGTGATCCCTGTGCTGCTCGAACGGCTCGTTGTCGACCAGAAGTTGATCGAAAGCCGGACCCGCACATCGGGGGCGCTCGACGACCTGATCCGCGCGGCGCACGAATCCGGCAGGCTGCGCCCCGAAGTGGGGGCGGGGGACCTGATCCTCCTGTCGATCCGGCTGTCCCGCCCCCTGCCCGGTGGTCTCTCCCGGCTCGACGCGGACGGCACTCTGCTGCACCGCCATCTCGACCTTGCCCTCGACGGCCTGACCACGCAGTCCGCACCGGCGCCCGCCCCTGCCCCGGGCGAACCGCTCACCTTCGCCGACCTCGTCACCGCCGCCGACCGCCCGAACACGACCGACTGAGCCCGCCGGCACGGCCCGGAGCACGAGAGCCTCCCCCACCGGGCGGCCCCTTTCGTCGCGGTGCACCGGGACAGTGCCGAGTCCGCCGACGGGCGGGCACACCCGGCCACCGCACGAGGCGCGGCGGGACGAGCTGGACACGGTCGATCCGGGTGGTGCCCGGTATGGGACACCGGGTGGCAGCGCTGCTACCGCCTCGTCCAGAACCACGTCAAGGCCGACGGCACACTCCCGGAGGCTGCGGGCGACGTCGTCGTCCAGGGCCAGGACCTCGGACGCTGGGTCACGGCGCAGCGGTTCGGGTGGGAACAGCTCCTGCCTGTACAGCAGTGGATCCTGGAGAACACCCCCACGATCACACCGGCCCAGGACAACGAACGGCCGGCGAAACGGGCGCAGGACACCATGTGGCCCTCAACCTCACGGCGGCACGGCAGTTCCACGCCCGGGAAGGGCACCTGAGAGTCCCCCGGAAGCACGTCGAGCTCCCGGGAGACGCAAGACGGCCCGACAGGCCGTCAGGGCGGCGCTGACGGGGGCGTGGTGGTCAAGCTCGGGACATGGCTCGACAACGTCCGCAAACGCGCCGCGAAACTCCCCGAACAACGCCGGACAGACCTCGATGAACTCGGCATGCGCTGGTAGGAGGCGGGCGCAGCAGAGGAACGTGCAATGGGGCGGGCATGTGGGTGCCCGCCCCCTGTCGGAGAGCGGGCCGTGGAGGGCTCGGCCGTCTGGGCTGAGGGCGTAGCAGCGGGTGGCGAGGCCGCGGGTTTGTGTTTCGCCCCGGCGCCCAGGGCCCGCCGGCGAGGACGCGAGATGGGCCCTGCCTGATGCCGCTCATGCCACAATGGGCCTACCTCGGCAACGAGTTCATCGATCACTTCGGGCGCCAGCCCGGTGATCCGCCGGCTACTGATGATTGCTGCACGAGCCCGGTTCCCCACCACACCAACCGTGATCAACGACGTCGGCCTCGATCCAGCGGAGGGGAATATCCTATTCCGGGTAAACGGGCTGGGCAATGAGTTCCGCCGCATCCTCGGCCGCAAGATGGACGTGTTCTCTGCCGCGCTGCTCACGCGAGCCGCTGATCGCGAGCCCCAGCCCAGCAGGCCATGCTCCTCGGAAAGAAGCACGGCTGGATCTAGTTCTTGCTCCCACAGGATCGTGGCCGAACGACTCCACGCGGCCTGTGACTCTGCGCCTTTCCGATAGCCTCGAGGGACATGACTTCGAACCGTTCCTCCCACCGGATGCCGCTGGACGCTCTGGAATCACTGTGCGAATCTGCCATCCGGTCCGCAGGCGGATCCCCAGAGACGGCTGCAGTTCTCGCGTCAGCGACCGTTGCCGCCGAGCGACGAGGCAGGCGTGAAGTGGGAGCGGCGCATCTGCTCGACTACCTCGCCGCTCTGCGATACGGACGTCTGAACGGCGTGGCCCGACCCCGCGTCGCCTCGGCTCGGGCCGCCGTCGTCACCGTCGACGCCGACTGCGGCACCGCGCAGCTCGCGTTCGACCACGCCCTCGGAGCCCTTGTCGAGCGGGCTCGCACCTGCGGTGTGGCCGTTCTCGCCATGTATAACTCCTTCAGCGCCGGAGAGCTCGGTCACTACACATCGCGCGTCGCCGAAAAGGGGTTGATCGCCCTGGCATGCGCCAACTCGCCGGCGCTCATGGCCGTGTACGGCGCGCGCGTGGCAATCACGGGCACCAATCCGCTCTCGTGCGCGCTGCCTCACCCGTCGGGTCCGCGGATGTTCGATCAGGCGACGAGCGCGACCGCCTGGGTGACCGTCCGCGACGCGGCGATGCGAGGCGAGACCATTCCGGACGGCTGGGCGCTCGACGCCGACGGCAACCCGACCTCCGACGCACGCGCCGCCCTGAGCGGCGCGCTCCTGCCGTTCGGAGGTGTCAAGGGTGCCAACATCGCGCTCATGGTCGAGATGCTGGCCGCCGTGGCCGGCGGATCGTTCTCACAGGATGCGGCGCCCTTCGACTCCGGGACCCGGTCCCCGCGCCTAGGCCTGTTCATCGCGGCGATCGACCCGACCGCATTCGACACATCGTACGCACAGCGAGCAGAGGATCATCTGAGTCGACTCGCCTACGAGCACGGCGCGGACTTCGGCCGGCGGAAGACGCCCATCACCGAGGTCGAAATCCCCGACGACGTCTACCGAGCGCTCATGACGCCCTGACCGAGGATCGCGAAGATGCCCGCGCCCACCCGACCGAATCGCTGCCGGCTCACCGGCGACGAGCTCGCCATCCTGATCGGCCTACAGAACTCATCCCCAGCCGGATAGCCAAATCTGCTGCGTCAACCGGACTGTTCGCTCGCCGACGGTCCGATCAAGTCGATATGACGGAAGCCCATCGGCCTTCAAGATCACTTGGTAAACGGTCGAGATCACCTGTCAGAGGACACCCGGGTGGCTGCCGCATCGGACGGCGGTGACGGGTCCGAAGGCGCGCAGACCCCTCTGCAGGTCAGCAGTCGGCGCGCGGCCCGATCGTGGCGGACCCTGCGACCTGCGGTTCTCCCCCGATCACGACGGATCCCGAACAAACGTCGCTCGCGCTCTCCTGCACTGCTGGACCCGAAGGGGGCGCCGCACGACATCGTGCAGGCCATCGGCCGGGTGCTGCGTCAGAAGCCGGGACAGGGGAAACTCTCGTCCCTGATCGTGCACCCGGAGTGGGAGGCAGCGTTGAGGGCGGTGGACGAGGACTGGAACCCGGAGTGGCCGGCGGACTGGCAGCGGCACTTCGCTGTAGAGGCGTTGCCGGACGGCACGGAGGTCAAGCTCGGGGTGTTCCTCAGCAACAGCAAGAGCCGCCGGGCCAAGCTGACCGCCGACAAGCTCCAGGCGCTGGCCAGCCTTGGGCTCGACTGGGCTGCTTGACGTCGTCTCCTGCGGTTGGGCCCACCATTCCGGCAGGCCCAACCGCAGGTCGTTTTCACCTGGCTTCTGCCGCTGTACCCGGCGTTTTCTTGCCGGGCAGCGGCATTTCCGGGATCTGGCCCGGGTGGTAGATCCGCCGGTTCTCGGCGAGCGTAGACAGCAGCACAGTGTCGCCATCGGCGTCAGTGTCGATAGCTCTGGCGTCTCCGTCGGAGTACACGGCCCAGGCCACCACCGGATCAGCGGACGAGGTCTCCGCACTCGGGTCTTTCCACTCCGTCATCCAGCCCCCTCCCGGGACGACACCCACGATCTGACGACACTCACGGACTTCCTTGAAGCCCTCGATGTTCTGTGCTCGTCGCAGCTCATTGCGCCACAGCACCAGCGGTTCGCCTTCGTCGTCCCAGGCGTGCACGGGGCGAGACTCATCGGGCAGGCGGCCTCGATCGAAGATGGCTTCGGTGGGCACAGTCGCCGGAATCATGAGTCCTCCACAGATAGGTGATCTGCCAGTTTCGCGGGCCCACGTCGTCAGCGGGCCTGGCCAGCCGTATTCGGCCGGTTTTTAGTTCCTGGCGCTGTCGCAGGGTGTCCGACCCAGGCCTGATGGTGGGACGCGACGTGTAGTCCCTCACGCAGACGACCTCGTAGGACGCCGACGCGTGTTCCGCCCTCCAGGACCTGAAGACCTGTGTCCGATGGGTCCAAGAGCCGTCGGACGATTAGGACCGGTGGGCGCAGCCACGTACCGTGATCTTCCCAGTGTTGCCCGACCTCGTGAGGGCGAAGTTCGACCCAGTGCACCAGGTTCTCGGCGTAGCTCTCGATACAGCCGGCATCGGACGCTCCGGTCGGCATCTCCTTGAAGGCGCGGCCGGGATCGTCTCGAGCTGCCACCTGACCTCGCGCAGGTCAATGCTGTCGTAGTCGTACACGAAGGCGGCGTTGTCGCCGTGGTCGAAGAGGAACTGTTCGAGGACATCGTCCGGCCACTGCAGCGATGCCAGTGCGGGGTCGGCGCGGAAACGGTCATAGCTGAGGCCGCCTTCACGGCGTGCCATCAGCGGGCTGAGATCGCTCAACTTCATGCCGCCAGGTGTACCGCAGATGCCCGGCAGCTTTCCCCCTGCTCCGGCTCAACCGGTGCTGAGGCGTGGGGGCCGAGAGCAAGTACTTACGCGCCGTCGTACATCTTCCCGCTCAGGATGTCCTGTGCCATCTGTGCGATTACGTCATGTCGCCTGTCGTCGGCGCGGCATAGCCATCAGGCAACCCACGCTCCACCGTGCCCACGATGTCATCGATCGTGAACGTGACCTCAGTGTCTACCGCGAGGTGGGCAACGGTTCCGACTGCCTGTTCTGTCCGAGCGATCAGGTCTCGAGCCAGGAACGTATTGTCAATGGTCATTAAGCAGAGGGTAGTCGAGACGAACGACGAAGATTGGGGGATCGGAAACAGGCTCTCACTTTGTCATTTATGTAGAGCGCCGTGGTTTTGCCACCTTCTTGTGGTGGCAGGGCGGCTGTATGCCTCGCCGGTAGCGAGGACTCGTCCCACGTCGTGACGGGTGGCAGAGCGGTGGTTCTTCGAGCCGAGCAGCCGGCCGGGACCCCAGGCCGCATCGTCGACACGATGCCCCGGCTCACTCCGGAGTCGGCCCAGGCGCTCGCAGATGTTCGGCAAAAGGCGGAGCAGCTGGCGATCCGCGACAGCCGGGATCCGCGTGCCGAGACCGTGGTCATCGTCTACGCACAGCTGCCGTACTCCGATCGCAGAGGGGACACCAAGCCCAAGCACGCTCCGTAGCCAGATGCCGAGGCGGCGCACGCGACGGCGGGCTCGACACCACGGCCCGCGATGCGTCCGGGTCAGCCGAAGAGCACTCCCCCGGACACCCTTGAGGCTAGTGTGACGGGGTGTCTGAGATTGACGGCTTGAGCGGGTCGGTGTCGGTACTGAAGGGCCCGGATGTTGTGGTGCGGGCGTCAGCCGGCATCGCGGACGCCGATTCGGGAGCGATGTGTACGCCCCGGACCCGGTTCCAAGTCGCCTCCCTGAGCAAGCAGTTCACTGCGGCTGCTGCCATGCTCCTGGTGGAGGACTCGGTTCTTGCCCTGGACGTCCCGATCCCCGAGTGGTGGCACGACTGTCCCGCGCAGTGGCGTGGTCTGACGCTTCATGACCTTCTGTCCCACACCTCGGGTCTGGGACACTGGCAGGCCCTTCCCGGTTTGGGACTTGAGGATCTGAGGGATGTCGGCACGTTCCTCGATCGGTTCGCCGCGGTTGCGCTGCGCAGCGTGCCTGGCGAGGCCTGGCACTACAGCTCGCCCGGTTACCTCGTGGTGGCCCGGATCATCGAGCAGGCCACCGGCCGGCCGTACGCCGATTTCGTCACCGAGCGCATCCTGCGCCCGTGCGGCCTGGAGGAGACCTCCCTCGGTGGGACCTCGCCGCGAGAGGCGGCACGCGGATACCGAACGGGTCGGCGCGTCGACCTCGTCGAGTTCGCCGCCCTTCCGGGTGCGGCGGATGTCTGGTCCACCGTGGGTGATCTGGCCGCATACACAGCCGCCTTCAACTCCGGGGCCGTCGTCACGCCGGCTTCCCGCGAGAAGATGATCACCCTTCGGACAGCGATCACCGACAAGTGGGGTTCCCTGGGGCCTGTCGTCGCCGACAGCTACGGGTACGGCTACTGCCTCGGTACCGTGGCCGGCCGAGCAGCGTTCTTCCACCCGGGCGACAATCCCGGCTATCTGTCGTTCCTCGCCTGTCTGCCCGAACTCGACGTCACGGTCGCGATCCTGGCCAACGAGGAAGACGTCAGTGTGAGCGACATCCTGGAGTCGGTCCTGCCCGAGGTGATGTGAGACGAGGACAGTCGCCGACTTCTGTACCCGTTGTGCTGCCGAGCACGATGAACGCAGGAGTGTCCTCCAGTCGTGAGAGCGACAGGAGTTTCTCGTAGAAGGCGGCACGCTCTGATGGGTCAGGGCAGTCGATGACGATGCCGTACAGACGTCCGATCATCTCGCCGACTATGCCGCGTGACGCCACGCCTCTGCTGATCTTCCCGGTGCTCTTCCGAGCGGGGACGGTTCCAGCGAGCCACCTCATCAGCGCGCGTCCGGGGCCCGCCGGGAAGGGCCTCGGACGCGTGTCCACGCCATCGGGCAGCACAAGATCACTGGCACCCGCGCACTGTCAGGGGTCAGGCCGCTCTCGGGCCGGACCTGCCCCGGACCTGCCCGGCGCGCCCTGCCCCCAGGCCTGCGGCAGCCTGAATCGCGCACACCACCAGGAGCGTCACCAACGGAACGCCCCAGCCGCCGCTCACCTCGTGCAGCAGCCCCGCGCCCAGCGGGCCGATCGTCGCGATCAGGAAGCCGGTGCCCTGGGCCATCGAGGACAGTGCCGACGTCTCGTCGCCGTTGCCGGTACGCAGCCCGATCAGGCTCAGCGCGACCGCAAATCCGGCCCCCTGGCCGAGCCCCAGGACCACCGCCGCTGCCCACACGCCCGCCGGCGCGGGGGCCAGGACGACGCCGACCAGACCCGCTCCGCTGAGCATCGCCACGAGCACGGCGGGCCCACGCTGGTCGGGCAGTCGGCGGTACACCGCGGGCAGCAGCGCCGCCCCTGCGACTCCCACCAAACTGGTCAGCGACAGCAGGAGGCCGCTCTGCGCCTCGCCAATGCCCCGGTCCTGGGCCATCGTGGGCAGCCATCCGAACACTACGTACGCCAACAGCGCCTGTGCCGCGAAGAACACCGTGACCTGCCACGCCATCGCGTCCCGCCACAGCCCCACACGGTTCGGCGTCGGCGCGTCGACCGCCCGCGCGTCCGCACGTGCCCCCGGCCACCAGGCCAGGATCGCCGCGATCGACAGCGGGACGGCCACCAGTACCAGCGCACCGCGCCAGCCCCAACCGGTCGCGTCGGCCAACGGTGGGGCAACCGCCGAACCGCTCGCGCCGCCCAGGGTCAGGCACGCCGAGTAGAACGCGGTCACCCCGGCCACCGCACCCGCGAAGCGCCGCCGGATCAGCCCGGGCAGCAGCACGTTGGCGAGCCCGATCGCCGCGCCGACCAGGGCCGTGCCCACGAACAACGCCGCAGCCCCCGGTAGCAGCCGCAGCGTCGCGCCGACAACGAGCAGCGTCAGGCTCGCGAGCACCACGCGCGACTCACCGTACCGCCGCCCGAGCACCGGGCCTGCGAACGCGAACACGCCCAGGCACAGTACCGGCAGCGCGGTCAGCACGCTCACCGCCGCAGCCGACAGACCCAGGTCGCCGCGAAGGCGGCCGAGCAGTGGGGCTATCGCGGTGACCGGGGCCCGTAGGTCGAGCGCGACCAGGGCGAGCGCGATCAGAGCACCGATCGTCGGAACGTTTCGCCCCGGTATCGGAAGGGATGAAGCGGGTGTGGCATCGCGGAACATCCGAGGGTGCGCGGGTGGAGTGGTCATAGGGGGTCCTTCGGCGGGAGGAGGTCACCTTGAGCAGGGACCCTCGAATTGATACAGTACGACTTGTATCAATTCAAAATCCGCTACAGTCCGCAAGCCGACCGAAAGGATTTCCTCATGCCCCCGCCCCCGCGTACCGCCGGCCGCCAGAAGGATCCACAGATCGACGCCGCTGTGCGCGTCGCAACGCTCGACCTGCTCGCCGAGGTCGGCTACTCCGAACTCACCATCGGACAGGTGGCCAAGAACGCCGATGTCTACCGGCCTGCCATCTACCGCCGCTGGCCCTCGAAGCAGCACCTGGTCACTGACGCGCTGGCCACAGTCCTGGGCACTACACCGACGGTGGACAGCGGCGACCTGCGGGCGGATCTCCTCGTTGGCATCGGCAGCCTCGTAACCGCGTTCGAGACCACCGTCCTGGGCCCCGTCCTACCCGCGCTCGTCGCCGACCTCGCCCGCGAACCCGAGCTGCGGGAGAGTTTCCTCGACGACGTCTTCCACGCCCGCCGGCGCAGCACTGAAGCCGTCCTGCGCACCGCCGCCGCACGCGGCGACATCCGAGAGCTCGACCAAGCCGAGATGGAATTCACCCTCGACGCGCTCGCGGCACCGGTCTACTACCGGGCCCTTTTCCGGCACGCCCCGCTGGACACCTGCTTGGTGGAGCGCACCGTCGACCTCGTACTGGCCGACCTGCGGAAGGGCGGCTGAGTGTCGCGGGCGTCGTCACGTTGGCTGACCGGCGCGGGCGGATCTTCGCGGAGGTCGTATCGGGGAGGGGACTGCCCGTGTCGTCCGTGTCGCCGTCGTACCGGGGGCACCGGTACCCGTCGAGATCATCTCCCA
>NZ_JBHWIY010000072.1:0-16407 GCF_042731715.1 Streptomyces sp. NPDC059832
AGTATTGCGGACCGCCGACGCCCGAAACCGCGAGCCCCCTACACATGACCGGCGACCAGGCACCCCACACCGCTTGACTGCCAATAGGAGCATCAATCGACCGGCGGCCGGCCGGGACCGGCGGAGCGTCGCGGCGGTCCCGGTCGCGCCGTTGTCAGTGCGGCTTGATAAACCTTGGGCATCAGCCGTTCCCTCAGTACCAGGAGCTCACGGTCATGTCCGGTGTGGACCATCTGCACGAGTTGCTCGGCCTTCCCACTGTCGACTTCCAGCACGCGACGGGTGAGGCGCCCGTGCAGGCCGCCGATGCGGCAGCCTGGCGCATATCGGTCGATCCGTACGACGACGAGTCCGAGACGACCTGGGAGGAAGCCTTCCAGACGTTCCTGAAGGCGGTCGACCCGGCCGGCGTGCGGGCCCTGATCATCGGTCAGTGGGGCGAGTCGTACGAGGAGAAATCGTCCTACCCGATCGATCTGATCATCGCCGCCGCCGACCGGCTGACCTCGCTGGAGGCCGTCTTCGTCGGCGACATGATCTCGGAGGAGAACGAGATCTCCTGGATCGAGCAGTCGGACGTCACGGCGCTGCTGAAGGCCTTCCCCGGTCTGCTGGAACTGGGCGTGCGCGGCGGCACCGACCTGGTCTTCTCCCCCACGAAGCACGAGCGGCTGCGTTCGCTGACCATCGAGACCGGCGGTCTGCCGGTCGGGGTGATCCGGGGCATCCTGGACAGCGAGCTGCCCGCGCTGGAGCGGCTCGACCTCTGGCTCGGTGTCTCCGCGTACGGGGGCGACGCCGATGTGGCCGACCTGGCCCCGTTGCTCTCCGGCACCCGCTTCCCCCGACTCACCCATCTCGGTCTGCGCAACAGCGAGTTGCAGAACGAGATCGCGACGGCGGTCGCGAGTGCCCCGGTCGTCGCGCAGTTGCGTGTCCTCGACCTGTCGAACGGCACCATGGGCGACGAGGGCGCGGCGGCGCTGCTGGACGGCCAGCCGCTGACCCATCTCGAAAAGCTCGATCTGCACCACCACTTCATGACCGAGCCGATGGAGCGCCGGATCACGGAGGCGCTGCAACCGCACGGCGTGCGGGTCGATGTGTCGGAGCGTGAGAAGCCCTGGGGCAACCGCGGCATCGAAGGCCGTTACACCTCGGCCTCGGAGTGACGCGCGATGACTGACATCGAGCATCCCGAGTCGTTCCACGGCCTGCCCGTCCACACCCTTCCCGGTCCGGACCGGGCCTCCGGCACGCCGCTGCCGGAGGCCGGTTCGGTCGCGTGGCGGCTGGAGAGCGCCTGGCAGGGCGATCTGACGTTCGGCACGCTGTGGCAGCACTTCGTCGACACGGTCGACACGACGCGGGTGCGGGCCCTGCTGATCGGCGCCTGGTGGCAGCAGGAGTACGAGTCCTTCGCCCCGGTCGTCGATCTGCTGGTCGGTCATGCCGACCGTTTCCCGGCCCTGCGGGCGCTCTTCCTCGCCGACGTCGTCAGCGAGGAGTGCGAGGTGTCGTGGCTGGAGATGTGCGACGTGACGCCGGTGGTCGAGGCGTTCGGGCAGTTGGAGGAGCTGACGGTTCGCGGCTGCGGCGAGCAGGCCTCCGACGGGTCTTCGCTCGGTCTGCGGCCGGTGCGGCACAAGTCGCTCAAGTCGCTGCGGTTCGAGTCCGGCGGGCTTCCGTCCGGGCTCGTGCGGGCGATCGGCGCTTCCGAACTGCCCGCGCTGGAGCGCCTCGACCTCTGGCTGGGCGTCACCGAGTACGGCGGTGACACCGGGGTCGAGGACCTCGCTCCGCTGCTGTCCGGCGCGACATTCCCCGCCTTGCGCCATCTGGGGCTGCGGAACAGCGAGATCCAGGACGAGATCGCGGCCGCCGTGGCCTCCGCCCCGGTCGTCGCCCAGCTGGAGACGCTCTCCCTCTCGATGGGGACCCTGGGTGACGAAGGGGCCGAAGCGCTGCTCTCGGGACAGCCGCTCACCCACCTGACCTCACTGGACCTGCACCACCACTACATGAGCGACCCGTTGGTGGACCGCCTGAGGGACCTCCTCGGTCCGGACCGGGTGAACGTCGAGATCGACGAGGTCGAGTACTGGGATCCGGAAGAGGACATCGACCGCTATGTCGCCGTCGGCGAGTAGTACGCCCGGCCCGGCGCCGCGCTTCGCCGTCGTGGGTGTGCCCGGCAACCGCCGGGTCACGCTCTTCCAGGACGCCGTGCGCGGAGCCGGGCTGCCGGCGGCGCGTGTCGTGTCCTGGCTCGACGTCCTGCGCGGCGAAGCCGGATTCCTGCCCGGCGAGACCGTCCGGATGGACTCCCCCGGTGAGGAAGCCGAGGTGGAGCGGCTGCTCCGCGCGGTCGGGGATCCGACCCGGGTCGAGGGGACCGCCCTCTGGTACGCCCGTTTCACCGCGGCCGTGCGGGAGGTGGCGCGCGCGGCGGCCGCTGCCGGTGCCGTGCTGCTCGACGATCCCGCCGATGTGGCGGTGCTGTTCGACAAGCGGCTCTGCCATGCCGTGCTGGACGGCGCCGGGGTGCCGGTCCCTGCCTCGCCGACCTCGGGAGCCGCGGCGCCCGTGGTGCGGGACTGGGCGGGCGTACGGGCGCGGATGGCGGACCGTGGCCTGCCCAGGGTCTTCGTGAAGCTCGCGCACGGCTCGTCCGCCTCGGGGGTCCTGGCCGTGGAGACGGCCGGGCCCGGCCGGGTGAGGGCCACCACGTCGGTGGAGCGCGACGCGTCGGGCCGGCTCTTCAACTCGCTGCGGGTGCGCCGCGTCACGACGGAGCGGGAGGTCGCGGCGATCGTCGACGCGCTCGCACCGGACGGGCTGCACATCGAGCGCTGGCTGCCCAAGGCCACCCGGCGCGGCCGGGCGACGGATCTGCGGGTCGTGGTGGTGGCGGGCCGGGCCACCCACGCCGTCGTGCGCACCAGCCGCTCCCCCATGACCAACCTCCACCTCGGCGGCGAGCGCGGGGATCTCGACGAGGTCCGCGACGCCGTCGAGGCGGCGGGCGGCAGCTGGAGCGAGGCCCTGGCCGTGTGCGAACGGGCCGCGGCGTGCTTCCCGGACACCCTCTGTGTGGGCGTCGATCTGCTGCCCTCGACCGGCTGGCGGCGCTTCGCCGTCGGCGAGGTCAACGCCTTCGGCGATCTCCTGCCGCGGCTGACCGGCCTTCCGGGCAGCGGCGCCGAGGACCTGGACACCTATGCGGCGCAGGTCGCCGCCGTAATGAACAGAGCAAGGAACCACCGTGCAACCGCCACCGCCTGACACCGCGCGCACCCCCGAGGACGCCCGGAACCCGGACATGAGCGAGATCGTGGGCAGCCACGATCTGCTGCTCGTCACCCTCGACACGCTGCGCCACGACGTGGCGGTGGAGCTCGCCGCCGCGGGCCGCATTCCGCATCTGGCGCGCCATCTGCCGGGCGGTGTCTGGGAGAAGCGGCATGCGCCGGGAAGCTTCACCTACGCCTCCCACCAGGCGATCTTCGCGGGATTCCTGCCGACACCGGCGGGCCCGGGGCCGCACCCCCGGCTGTTCGCGGCACGCTTCGCCGGCAGCGAGTCCACCGCCTCCGGCACCTTTGTCTTCGACACACCGGATCTGCTCTCCGGCCTCGCCGGCGTGGGCTACCGCACGGTGTGCATCGGCGGTGTCGGCTTCTTCAACAAGCAGGCGCCGCTCGGTTCCGTGCTGCCCGGCATGTTCCAGGAGAGCCACTGGGAGCCGGAGTTCGGTGTGGCGTCGCCCACCTCCTTCGAGGCACAGGTGGCCCGTGCCGAGGAGGTCGTCGCCGGACTCCCCGCGGAGCAGCGGCTGTTCCTCTTCGTCAATGTGTCCGCCCTGCACCAGCCCAACTGGTTCCACCTGCCGGGGGCCACCCGCGAGGCGGGCGACTCCCGCGCCACCCATGCCGCGGCTCTGGAGTACGTCGACGCCCATATCGGCAGGCTCTTCGCCGCCGCGAGCAGCCGCCGTCGCTGTTTCGCCATCGTCTGCTCGGACCACGGCACTGCGTACGGGGACGACGGCTACACCGGTCACCGGCTCGGTCACGAGTCCGTCTGGACCGTTCCGTACGCGCACTTCTTCCTGGAACCGGGGGCCATCGCACCATGAGCCGCACCACGACCGTCGCGCCGGCCACCCGGCCGTACCAGAGCTATGTCTACGCCTACCCGCACAAGACCGCCTACCGGCCGCTCGCCGACCGGCCGGGACTGCGCGAGCTGTGGGCGGCCGAGCGCAAGGACGCGCTCTCGCTCTATCTGCACATACCGTTCTGCGAGGTCCGCTGCGGCTTCTGCAATCTCTTCACCCGGATCGGCGCTCCGGACGAGCTGACGACCCGGTATCTCGACGCGCTGGACCGGCAGGCCACCGCGGTCCGGGAGGCGCTGGGCGACGACGGGCCGGTGCGTTTCGCCGCGGCCGCGTTCGGCGGGGGTACGCCCACGTTCCTGACCGCGGCGGAGCTGGAGCGGCTCTGCGACATCGCGGAGAAGCGGATGGGCGCCGATCTGCGGTCCGTTCCGCTGTCGGTCGAGACGTCGCCGTCGACCGCGACCGCCGACCGGCTGGCCGTCCTCGCCGACCGCGGGACGACCAGGATCAGCATCGGGGTGCAGAGCTTCGTCGAATCGGAGGCGCGTGCCGCCGTGCGCCCGCAGCGGCGGGCCGATGTGGAGGCGGCGCTGGACCGGATACGCGATGCCCGTATCCCGGTCCTCAACATCGACCTGATCTACGGAATCGACGGGCAGACCGAGGACAGCTGGCGCGCCTCGCTGGACGCGGCGCTCGGCTGGCAGCCGGAGGAGCTGTATCTCTATCCGTTGTACGTCCGCCCGCTGACCGGTCTGGGACGGCTCGACGCGGACGGCGGGGCGTCGGCGGACGCGGCCTGGGACGAGCAGCGGCTGCGGCTGTACCGCGCGGGCCGGGACCATCTCCTGGCCCACGGCTACGAGCAGGTCTCGATGCGGATGTTCCGCCGCGCCGACGCCCCGCGGACGGACGGCCCCGACGACTACGCCTGCCAGACCGACGGCATGATCGGCCTGGGGTGCGGCGCCCGCTCGTACACCACGGAGCTGCACTATTCCTTCGACTACGCGGTGGAGATGCGGGAGGTGCGGGCGATCATCGACGGCTACGCCGCCGCCGAGGACTTCTCCCGCGCGGAGGTCGGACGGTACGTCGACGGCGACGAGGCCCGCCGGCGCCACCTCCTCCAGTCGGTCCTCCAGGCCGAGGGGCTGCGACTGGCCGACTACCGGGAGCGGTTCGGTACCTCGCCGGCCGACGACTTCCGCCTGGAGCTGGCCCGGTTCGAGGCGCGCGGCTGGCTCGACGCGTCGGCCGGGGCGTCCGGACTGCTGCGGCTGTCCCCCGAGGGCCTGGCCCACTCCGACGCCCTGGGCCCGGAGCTCTTCTCCCCCGATGTACGGGCCGCGATGGCCGCGTACGAGCTGAAGTGAGCGCGCCCATGGACCTGACGATCCTCTACCGCGGCCCGCTCGCGTCGTGCGACTACGACTGTCCGTACTGCCCGTTCGCCAAGCGGCGCGACAGCCCGGAGCAGCTGCGTGCCGACCGTGCCGCGCTGGAGCGGTTCACGGCGTGGGCCGCGGCGCAGACCGGTGACCGGCTCTCGGTCCTGTTCACGCCGTGGGGCGAGGGGCTGGTCCGCTCCTGGTACCGCCGTGCCCTGGTCGAGCTGGCGCGGCTGCCGCACATCCGCCGGGTCGCGATCCAGACCAACATCAGCAGCCGCACGGGGTGGCTGGCCGAGGCCGGTGGGGCGGGCCGCGAGAAGATCGCCCTGTGGTGCACGTACCACCCGGGGCAGACGCCGTACGAGCGGTTCCTCACCAAGTGCCGGGAGCTGACCGCGCTCGGCATCCGGCACAGTGTCGGTGTCGTCGGGCTCGACGACCACCTCGACGAGGCGCGGCGGCTGCGCGCGGCGCTGCCGGACGAGGTCTATCTCTGGGTGAACGCGGCGGAGGGCCACACCTACACGGACGAGGAGGCGGACCGCTGGACGGCCGTCGACCCGCTCTTCCCGTACAGCCGGCATCCGCACCGGTCGGCCGGACTGCCCTGCCGGACCGGCGAGTCGGTCATCTCGGTGGACGGTGACGGCACCGTGCGGCGCTGCCATTTCGTACCGGCGGAGCTCGGCAATCTCTACGACGGGAGCTACCGGCAAGCTCTCGGTCCGCGCGCCTGTCCGCTGGCGGTCTGCGACTGCCACATCGGCTACGTGCACCTGGAGACGCTGCCGCTGTACGACGTCTTCGCGGGCGGTGTGCTGGAGCGGATACCGGCCGCTCCGCTGTCGTCGCTCGCCGGACCGGTCTGAGGTTCGGGCCGGTCCGGCGAGCGGCGGCAACGCGGCCGCGGACATCTGTCTAGAGCGGCAGGAGGTCCGGCCGCTTCGCCTCGACGTGGTCGCCCGAGGACTCGCCGCGCAACCGCCGGCCGATCCACGGAACCAGGTACTCCCGCGCCCAGTGGATGTCGTCGCGCCGTACTTCGAGGGTGCCGCGCTGTGCCTGCGGGGGCCATTCCTGGTCGGGGTCGGCCGGCACATCGATGCCGAGGACCTGGGCGGCGCGCAGCGCGACCCTGGTGTGTCCCTCGGCCGACAGATGGAGCCGGTCGTCGTCCCAGGCGCGGCGGTCCTGAACGGACCGCAGCGACCACAGGTCGAGGACCGGGCAGTCGTAGCGGTCGGCGATGGCCCGTACATGGGCGGTGTACGTGGCGATCTTGCCGCGCAGATGGCGCAGCACGGGAACGCCACGGGTGTCGAAGCCGGTGGTGACCATGACCGTGCCGACCGCTCCGGTCAGCTCCGCGACCGCGCGCTCGAAGCGCTCGGCCACGTCGTCGGGGTCGGTGCCCGGCCGGATGATGTCGTTGCCGCCCGCGCAGAAGCTCACCAGGTCGGGTGCGAGCTCCTTGGCGCGCGGTACCTGCTCCTCGACGATCTGGTCGAGGAGGCGTCCGCGTACGGCGAGATTGGCGTACCTGAAATTCCCGTGCGCGGAACCTTCGGTGCCCGCATCGGGGTCCGGGAGCTGGTCCGCGAGGAGCACCGCGAATCGGTCCGCCCAGCCGACGAAGGTCCCGTCCGGGCCGGGGTCGCCGACTCCCTCGGTGAAGCTGTCGCCAATCGCCGCGTACGACCCGAAGACGCCCTGTCGGTTGATGACGCCACGTTGGTTTTTTCTCGAATCGTCTGCCACAAACGCTTATCCTGCACCGCCGAATGTGACCTACGCGACCGTAATATGGGGTTGACGGGTGGTGAGATAGACCACCCGGTCAGGTTTTGGTAAAGGGGGAATAAGCGGAAGGGGGGGTGCGCCGCCGCGCACCGCCCCTTCCGTGTTGCTCAGGTCATGCTTTGTTGCTCAGCTGCCCGGCCGTTCCGCTCAGACGTAGATGCCGTGCGAGGCCAGGAAGGCGATCGGGTCGATGTCCGAGCCGTACGCCGGGCCCGTGCGGACCTCGAAGTGCAGGTGCGGGCCGGTGGCGTTGCCGGTGGCGCCGGAGAGGCCGACCTGCTGACCGGCGCTCATGGCCTGGCCCACCGAGACGGAGACGGAGGACAGGTGGCCGTACTGCGAGTAGTGGCCGTCGGTGTGCTTGACGACGACCTGGTTGCCGTACGCGCCACCCCAGCCGGCGGCGACGACGGTGCCGGAGGTGATGGACTTCACGCTGGTGCCGGTGGAGACGGGGAAGTCGATCCCGGTGTGGCTGCCGCTGGACCAGTTGGAGCCGGAGGCGCGGTAGTTGGTGGTGTGGTTGCCGGGGACCGGGTGGACGTAACCGGAGCCGCTGCTCTGGGCGGCCGGGGCCGAGGCCGGGGCCTTGGACTGCGGGACGGCGGTCACGGACTTGGCCGGGGCGGACTTCTCCGCGGCCTTCGAGGGAGCCTTCGACGGGAGGGACGAGCCGGCGCCGGCACCGGTGGGCGCGGCGTCGCCGGTCGCCTTGGCGCCGAGGGTCAGCTTCATGCCCGGGAAGATCAGGCCGGGGTCCTCGCCGACGACCTTCCGGTTGTCCTGGTACAGCTTCTCCCAGCCACCCTTGATCTTGTGCTCGGCGGCGATCTTCGACAGGTAGTCGCCGGAGACGACGGAGTACGTCGTGGTGGCGGCCTGCTTCTGCGCGACCGGCTCGGCGTGCGTGGCGGCGGCCGACTGCGGCGCGGCGGCCGGGGCGGCCGGCTCCGCGGCGTGGGCGCCGGTGGCACCGAGCAGCGGCAGCGCGAGGACGGCGCCACCGGCGCCTGCCGCGGCGACGCCACGGGCGATGGGGCCGAACTTCGGACGGCGGTGCTTACCCGATATGGGCATGGCGTATTTCCTCTCCGGCGCCTGCGAGGTGAGCTGTCGGGTTCGGGCTGGAGATGCCCGGCCGCGCTGAGCGCGACTTCACCCCGAGCCGGCCGGATTTCTCCGGTCGGCGGCTTACCTGGTTCCCCCGCTCCTGCCACGCGATGAGTGGATGTGAATTCCGGGCGGCGGCAGGATTAGGCGGTCCGTCCGGATTGACGGTGACCGTAAGCGAGTCGGGACGACGAGAACAAGCCACAGGTTCCATGCCGGAATCCGCGCCGGGAAATCGGCGCGGAATTCCGGTCACACTCCGTGGATTAAGGATCTTGGCTTTCCGCGCCGCGCACGGAATGCCCAACTCGCCCGTCACCACACACCGTCACGGATATGATCCCGCTCACGAGGCGGCGATCATCTCCCGTACAAGCAGGCCATATTCAGACAAAGCCCGCATTACGGACATGTCCCGTCTGTCACCCCCGCCGGAGCCTCAGCACTCGCGCGTCGAGATCGCCCCGAAGTCCGCTGTGCAGCCCCTGGTGCAGCAGTGCCGAACCGTGGTGCACGTCCCCCGTGTCCAGGCAGGTGTACGTCGCTTCGGGATCCAGCCCGCGCAGCCGCAGGGCCGGGGGCCGCTCCCCGTATCGCTGCGCCTCCAGCCACATCAGGACCACGGTCTCCGCCCCGTGGACGTACTGGACCGCGCCGAGTCCGCCCCGCGGCTCGCGCAGCCGGTACAGCGCGCCGTGCTGCACGACCGGCCGGATCTCCTTGTAGAGCTCCACCCAGGTCCGCGCCTCGGCCAGCTCCTCCTCGCTCCATTCGGTGAGGTCCCCGCCGACCCCGAGCACACCGGCCATGGCACTCACGAAGCGGAAGCGCAGCGAGCTGACCCTGCCGTTGAGCTGGTGGTTCGGGCTGTCGGTGACCCAGGCGGCCATCACCCGGGCCGGGTGGATGTGCCCGAAGCCCTCCTGGATGGCGAGACGGTCGAGCGGGTCGGTGTTGTCGGAGGTCCACACCTGGTCCGTACGGGACAGAATCCCCAGGTCGACCCGGCCGCCGCCGCCCGAGCAGGACTCGAACGCGACCGTGGGATGCGCGGCCCTGAGCCGGTCGATCAGCGCGTACAGGCCGTTCACGTGCTCGATCCAGAGCTTCTGCGGGTACTCCTCGCCCGGCCAGCCCGCATCGGTGAAGCAGCGGTTGAAATCCCATTTCACATAGTCGACGGGTGCACCGGAGAGCAGCGTGTCCAGCTGCTCCCAGAGATATGCCTGCACATCGGGGCGGGCCAGATTGAGCACCAACTGGTTGCGGTACTCCGTCCGCGCCCGGCCGGGGAAATGCTGCACCCAGTCGGGGTGCGCGCGATAGAGATCACTGTCGGCGTTGACCATTTCCGGTTCGACCCAGATACCGAACTGCATGCCGAGCCCGTGCACTTCGTCGGCGAGCGGTTTCAGCCCGCCGGGGAAGCGGTCCGGATTCGGCGTCCAGTCGCCGAGCCCGGCCCGGTCACTGGTCCGCTGCCCGAACCACGCGTCGTCCACCACGAAGAGCTCGACGCCCATCGCGGCGGCGCGCTCGGCGAGAGCGCGCTGCTGGTCCAGCGAAATGTCGAAGCCCGTCGCCTCCCAGGAGTTGTAGAGCACCGGCCGCAGGTTCTCCGCGTCCGGGATCACATGGGCCAGCTGCCAGGCGTGCCAGGCGCGGCTGGCCCCGCCGAACCCCTGCCCGCTCCACAGACCGGCGAACACGGGCGTGGTGTACGACTCCCCCGGTGCGAGCCGCAGCAGCCCGGAGTCGTCGTAGCCGGCGCCACCGGTGATCTGTACGAGCCCGTCGGGCAGCCGCTGCACGGAGATCCGCCACGACCCGGACCAGCCGAGCGCGCAGCCGTACACCTCACCGCTCTCCTCGGTCGCCGCGCCGTCGGCGTCCAGTGCGGCCCACGGCAGGTACTGGTGGCCGGTGTGGCCGCGCCGACTGGAGATGACGCTCTCGCCATGGAGCAGCTCCGCCCGTTCCAGCCGCGACTCCGCCGCCCAGCGTCCGTGCAGCCGGCTCAGCCGCCAGCCGTCGCGGGCGGGCAGCGACCAGGCGGCCGCGTCGGCGCGCAGCAGTTCCAGCGGCGGTCCGTCCGGCCCGGCGTGGGCGACGGTGGTCCAGCGCTCCACGACATCGGAGTCGTCCCGCATCCGGTAGTGCAGGGTGAGGGCGAGCCGGTGCACGGAGTCGGTGAAGCCGATCCGCAGTTCGTCCCCGTCCACCACGGCAGCGGCGAAGGCCCACTCGGTGCCGCGGACCTGCGGAGTGCGTACCGAGAGCGCCGGGCGGACGAACCTGGGGCCGCCCTCCACCGGATATTCCTCACGGCCGTCGAGGTGGGACTCGAAGGCCCTGAAGGGCAGCTCCGGCGCCGCGGCCAGCGCCTCGGCCGCCGCGAGGGAGATCCTCGGCCCCCAGTGCAGATGGACCAGTTCGTCCTGCTCGGTCAGTCGCAGTGCGTAGCTGCTGCTCGCCCCGGTGAGCAGCCAGGTCCGGCCGGTGTTGCCCGTCTCGATCATCGCATCCCCACATTCCAACAGTTCCGCACATCATCGACCATCAGTGGGGCATGGGCAACGGCCTGACAAGGAATTCACCGGGCGGATTCGCCGCGGGAGCAAAGGAGTTCGCCCAGGTATCGACAGGGAAAGGCCGAGATGATTGCCTGAGGTATCAATGTCGTATCGTCGCGGGAGTGGCCTTGCCGGCGACTCGCGTCGGCACCAGACACACCAGGAGTCGCTGTGACGGAGCAGTTGCCGCAGATGCCGTCGACGGAACCCGAGCTGGCGGGTGTCCGCAACTTCCGCGATGTGGGCGGGCTGCCCACCGTGGACGGCCGACGGGTGCGGCACGGGCGGCTCTTCCGCAGTGGTCACCTCGCACATGCCACCACCGAGGACGCCTCCTTCCTCGGCGGCCTCGGTCTGCACACGATCTTCGACTTCCGCAACGACGCCGACCGCAGGCTCGACGGCCTGGACGTGGAGCTGCCGGGCGTACGGAATGTGAGCATCCCGCTCTCCGACCCGGCCGACGGCTCGGAGTTCTGGCACATGGTCCGCGACGGCGACGTCGCCCAGCTGCGCTCGATCCTGGCCGACGGCAAGGGCGCGAACCGGATGATCGCCTCGTACCGCTCGATCATCCGGGACCGCACCGCCGAGCACAGCCAGGTCCTGCACGCCCTGGCCGAGGACAGCGTGCCCGCCCTGATGCACTGCGCGGCGGGCAAGGACCGGGCCGGTCTGTCGATCGCGGTGTCACTGCTCGCCGTCGGCGTCGAACGCGATGCCGTCGAGGCCGACTACCTGAAGTCCAACGACGCCCACCGCCGCTACAAGGTGCGCCGCAGCGACACCTCGGCGGACGGCATGTCGGCCGAGGTGATGGAACTGCTGAATCCGCTCTTCGGCGCCCATGCCGAGTACCTCGCCGCGGCGTTCGCCACCATCGACGAGACCTGGGGCGGCACGGAGCGCTACTTCTCCGAGGGCCTGAAGCTCGCTCCCGAGACCCGTGAGCGGCTGCGCGACCGGCTCCTCGACGAGGCGTAGCCGGGCCCGCCGGACAGCGGTGGTCAGCCCTTGCCGGCCACCGCGAAGAGCAGGTAGAGGAAGGCCGCGAAGATGTGTCCGGCGATGAGGTAGGCGAACAGCCGGATCACCACACCGCGCGGGAACTTCCGCTCCTGCGCCTCGTACTTCTTCCTGGACCCGAGCGGGTCGAAGTTCTCTGAATCGGACATGACAGTCCTCTCTGGCGACCGGACGGACCGGTCTCAGCGACGGTGGATTCCGCTGCCGAGGCACAGCTCGGCGGCGGGGCTCTGCAGCAGGGTGTGGACGAAGAGCAGCTCGGCACCGTCTCGGTCGACGGCCGTGATCCGGTGCGGGGTGAGCGAGTCGAAGTGCGCGCTGTCACCGGGGGCGAGATCGTGCACGGTGTCCCCGAGCCAGACCCGGAGGTGCCCGGCGAGCACGTACAGCCATTCCTCGCCGGGATGGACGCGCACGAGATCGCCCTGCGCGCCGTGCGGAACCCGGACGCGGAGCGCCTGCATGGCCCGGCCGGAACCCCCGGCCTGCCGGTACATCCAGCCGTCGGCCTCGGCCCCCTCGAAATTGCCGCCGCGGATGATCGCGTCACGTTCCGGGGGCGTCTCGCCGAGCAGTTCGGAGACTGTCGTACCGTAGATCCTGGCAAGACCGAGGAGCATCGGCAGCGAAGGCTGGCGGCGTCCCGTTTCGAGCCGGGAGAGATGGGCGGGCGAGAGCCCCGCCCGCTGAGCGGCGGTCTCCAGGGTGAGACCACGGCTCCGGCGCAGATCGCGCAGGCGTGGTGCGACTCCGGGCAGCTCGTCGGCCGCCCCTCCGTCTGGAGGATTCATGTACCTATTGGGCCAGGAGCCTGCCTGAGAGGCAAATTTCTTGCCTCTCAGGCAAAAAGGTCAGCGGTTGGCGACAGCCTGTTTCACCAGCGTCCTGCCGAAGTCCCACATCAGCCCGCCGCCGCTGTGCGCGTCGTCCATCACCGCCGTGAACGCCGTGACGAACCGGTCGACGTCCGACTCGTCGATCACCAGTGGCGGAATCAGCTTGATCACTTCCAGCTGGTCGCCCGAGACCTGGGTGAGGATGCGGTGCTTCTGGAGCAGCGGCACCACCACCATCTGCGCGAAGAGTCCCTTGCGGGCCGCCTGCAGCATGGTCCAGCGGCTGCGCAGCTTGAGCGACGACGGCCGGCCGAACTCGATGCCGATCATCAGCCCGCGCCCGCGCACCTCGTGCAGCAGCTCGTAACGGTCGACCAGTGCGGTCAGCCGCTCCCGCAGCAGCTCACCGGTGCGGCGCGCATGGGCGACGGTCCCCTCGTCCTCCATCACCGCGAGGACCGCGAGCCCGGCCGCCATCGCCTGGGCGTTGGAGCCGAAGCTCGCGGAGTGGACCAGGACCCGGTCCATGGACGAGTAGACGCGCCGGAAGATCCAGTCCTTGCCCAGGGTCGCCCCGACCGGCACATAGCCGCCGGAGAGGGCCTTGGCGACACAGACCAGATCGGGCTCGACACCCTCCTCGTGCTGGTACGCGTAGAAGTCGCCGGTCCGGCCGAGGCCGGTCTGCACCTCGTCGGCGATGAGCAGGGCCTTGTGCCGGTGCAGCAGCTCCTGCGCGTCCCGCAGGAAGCCGGGGGGCGCGGCGTGGACGCCCTTGCCCTGGATCGGCTCGACGACCAGCGCCGCCACGTCCCCGCGCTTCAGCTCGCGCCGCAGTGCGTCGAGATCACCGAGCCCGATGGCGGTGTCCGGCAGCAGGGGTGCGAAGCCGTCCCGGAAGCCGTCCTCCCCGTTGACCGAGAGGGAGCCGGTCGTCAGCCCGTGGAAGGCGTGGGCGCAGTAGAGGATCCTGGGCCTGCCGGTGGCGTAGCGGGCGAACTTCAGGGCCGTCTCGACCGCTTCCGTGCCGCTGTTGCCGAAGAAGACCCGGTCCAGGTGCGGGCTGTGCGCGAGCAGCTTCTCGGCCAGCAGTCCGGGCAGCGGCTGGCAGTCGAAGCGGGTGAGGTCGGCGAGCGAGGCGTCCAGGACGTCGTGCAGGGCCTTGCGTACGACGGGGTGGTGCCGGCCGAGTCCCATCACGCCGAATCCGGCGAGCATGTCGAGGTAGTCGTTGCCGTCCGCGTCCCAGAAGTGTGCGCCCTCGGCCCGTTCGTAGACCTTGTCGAAGCCGATGGTGTGGAGCATCCGGGGCAGCTGGTGGTTGAGGTACTTGGTGTGCAGCTCGTAGCGCTCGGCGCCGCGCTCCGCGAGGAGCCGCGCCAGGTCGAAGCCCTTGGGCCCGTCGTCGTTCATTCCCCGCTCTCCCCGGTCCTTGTCGCCGCCTCCTTGGCGGCCAGTGCGGCGCTGATCCGTCCGGCGATCTCGACCGGGGTGAGCCCGATGTCGGCCAGCACCTCGGCACGCTTGCCGTGCGCGAGGAACTGCTCGGGGATGCCGAACGTGCGCAGCGGTACGTCGACCCCGGCGTCCCGCAGCGCCTGCCCGACCGCCGAGCCGACGCCCCCTGCCCGGCTGTTGTCCTCGACGACGGCGACCAGCCGGTGCCGTGCGGCGAGCGGGGGCAGTTCCTCGTCGACCGGCTTGACCCAGCGGGGATCGACGACCGTGCAGCGGACCCCGGCGCCGGTCAGCAGATCGGCGGCCTTCAGGCAGACCGGGGCGAGCACGCCGACGGCCACGAGCAGCACATCGGGGTCCTCCGTCCGGTGCAGCACGTCCATTGCGCCGATCCTGCCGATCGCCGGGACCGGCTCCCCCACCGACTCCTTGGGGAACCGGATCACGGTGGGCGCGTCGTCGACGGCGACGGCCTCACGGAGCTGGGCCCGGAGTTCGCCGGCGTCGCGCGGGGCCGCGAGCCGCAGCCCGGGGACGACCTGGAGCACGGACATGTCCCACATGCCGTTGTGCGAGGCCCCGTCGGGTCCGGTGACGCCGGCCCGGTCGAGGACGAAGGTCACCCCGCACCGGTGCAGCGCGACATCCATCAGCAGCTGGTCGAAGGCCCGGTTGAGGAAGGTGGCGTAGACGGCGACGACCGGGTGCAGACCGCCGGTGGCCAGTCCCGCCGCGGACACGGCGGCATGCTGCTCGGCGATGCCGACGTCCCAGACCCGGTCGGGGAACGCCTCGGCGAACTTCGTCAGTCCGACGGGGTGCAGCATCGCCGCCGTGATGGCCACGACGTCCGGCCGCTCCGCACCGATCGCGGCGAGCTCGTCCCCGAACACCGAGGTCCAGGAAGGCCCGCCGGACGGTACGAGCGGCGCGCAGGTCAGCGGGTCCATCGCGCCGACGGCGTGGAAGCGGTCGGCCTCGTCCCGGAGCGCGGGCGGGTAGCCGCGGCCCTTCTCGGTGAGGCAGTGCACCAGCACCGGGCCGTGGAAGCGTTTCGCCCGGTGCAGGGCGGATTCGACGGCCGCGACGTCGTGGCCGTCGATCGGCCCGACGTACTTCAGCCCGAGGTCCTCGAACATGCCCTGCGGGGCGAAGGCGTCCTTGAACCCCTTCTTCGCGCCGTGCAGCGACTCGTACAGCGGCTGTCCGATGACGGGCGTCTGCCGGAGCACGTCCTTGCCCCAGGCGAGGAAGCGTTCGTATCCGTCGGTGGTACGGAGGGTGGCGAGGTGGTCGGCGAGGCCGCCGATCGTGGGGCCGTAGGAGCGCTCGTTGTCGTTCACCACGATGATCAGCGGCCGGTCGCGCGCGGCCGCGATGTTGTTGAGCGCCTCCCAGGCCATCCCGCCGGTGAGGGCCCCGTCGCCGATGACGGCCACGACGTGGTCGCTCCGTCCCCGCACCTGATGGGCCTTGGCGATGCCGTCGGCCCAGCCGAGGACGGTCGAGGCGTGCGAGTTCTCGATGACGTCGTGCTCGGACTCCTCCCGGGAGGGGTATCCGGACAGGCCTCCTTTGCCGCGCAGCTTGGAGAAGTCCTGCCGTCCGGTGAGCAGTTTGTGCACATAGCTCTGGTGCCCGGTGTCCCAGAGGATGCGGTCGACGGGCGAGTCGAAGGTCCGGTGCAGGGCGATGGAGAGCTCCACCACCCCGAGGTTGGGTCCCAGATGACCGCCGGTCCTGGCCACCGCCTGGATGAGGAACTGCCTGATGTCCTTGGCGAGTTCGTCGAGTTGCG
Source organism: Streptomyces sp. NPDC059832 (assembly GCF_042731715.1). NCBI lineage: Bacteria > Bacillati > Actinomycetota > Actinomycetes > Kitasatosporales > Streptomycetaceae > Streptomyces > Streptomyces sp. NPDC059832. The sequence goes on from NZ_JBHWIY010000072.1 coordinate 16,119, forward strand.
CGTCGTTCAGCGCCTTGAGATCGTGCGGCCCCCGGATGCTTTCCAGAATCGTCACGCTGGGCCCCCTCTCTGGTTCTGTTTCAGCTCACGGTGACGGCGGGAACCCCCGACGGCGCCCCCGCCCCTGCCATGCCCTCGGCGATCTTCATGGCCTCTTCGATCAGCGTCTCGACGATCTTCGACTCGGGCACCGCCTTGATGACCTCGCCCTTCACGAAGATCTGCCCCTTGCCATTGCCCGAGGCAACACCCAGATCCGCCTCACGCGCCTCACCCGGACCATTGACGA
>NZ_JBHWIY010000073.1:0-16399 GCF_042731715.1 Streptomyces sp. NPDC059832
CACTGTACTTCGAGGGCCTTGCCATGTGGATCTACACCTTCCTGGACCATCAAGATCCATTGTCAGGTGTGTCCACACCACGGGGGTCACCTCATGATCTCGTGGAGAGCCCGGTGCGGTGAAAGTCGCACGCCGGGTTCGGCGGGCGGGTCCGGGAAACGGTCCTGGAGCGATCCAGGAACCGCGCCCGGGCCCGACCCGACAACCTGAGTGAGGCAGCCGAGCGTTGTGTCGCAGACCACCGCGGATGCCTGCGGGTCCTGGCGCCGGATCCAGCCCAGTCCGTCCCCCAGCCGGAGAAGTTCGAAGACCCGTCCGGCTCGCCCTGGCCGACCGGGCATCGTTTCGCCGACCGCACCCGCGCCAAGCACGCGACCGTCCACGAACTGCTGGCGGCCGGGCTCAGCCGGAGGGCGATCGGCCGCCAGCTCCGCATGACCTCGCGCACCGTCAAGCTCTTCGCCGACGCAGCCGCCCCGGAGGACCTCTTCCATGGGCAGTGGCAGGGCCGGCCGTCCAAGCTGGACGCGTTCAAGCCCTACCTGGATGACCGCTGGAACCAGGGCTGCACCAATGCCTGAACAGCGTGGGAGGAGCTTGTGCCGCTCGGCTATCAGGGCAGCTACCAGCGGGTTCGCGCCTACTTCCGGGAGAAACGGCTCTCTCCTGGCGCCGTCACAGCTCGGCCACCGTCACCCAGTGTTGTCGCCGGCTGGATCCTCCGGCGCCCCGAGACCCTCCCGGAAGTCGACCACCTTCGGCTCAAGGCCGTGCTGGTCCACTGCCCCGAACTCGACGCCCTCACCACTCACGTGCGGACCTTCGCCCAGATGCTCACCGAACGCCAGGGCGAAGGGCTGCCGCAGTGGCTCGATGCCGTCCGGCGCGACGATCTCCCCAGCCTCCACACCCTCGCCGCAGGCATCGAGCGTGACCGCGACGCCGTCATCGCCGGGCTCATCCTGCCCTGGAACTCAGGCGTGGTCGAAGGACACGTCAACCGGATCAAGATGCTCAAGCGCCAGATGTTCGGCCGGGCCGGCTTCGCTCTCCTGCGGAAGAGGGTTCTTCTGACCAGCTGACTACAGCCACCCATAGGGTGACGGGAACGAGAGAAGATGCACCATGGATCCCCGCATACCCCGCCTGCGTCGCAAGCTGGCCGCGATCCCGTTCCAACCCCTGCGCAGCCACTCCTTCGGGGAAGAGCAACACGAGTTTCGCCTCGGCCCGAAGCTGGCGGAAGCACGCGTCGCTGCGTTTGAGGCCGAGCACGACGTCGTCCTGCCCGACGCCTATCGGCAGTTCCTCACACATCTCGGCGGCTCAGGCGCGGCGCCGTTCTACGGCCTCATGCCGCTGGAGCGGTGTTCCCTGCTGGTCATGAACCCGCGTGGTGAACCAGGGACGCCCCGCGGCTTCGGCGGCACAGAACCCAGGGCCCACGGACGCGATCTCTTCCTCCACATCATCGAGATGGGCTGCACTGACGTATGCGTCATCGCCGTGACCGGTCCCCTCACTGGCCGCGTCCTCATTGGTAACGGCGACGGGTACTGGGGCCCCAACGTCTCCTCCGCCACCGACTTCCTCGACTGGTACGAACGCTGGCTCAACCACATGAGTGCCGGACGCGACAACCGTGCCCTGGAACTCACCTCACCTCGACTTCGCGCCCATCCAAACCGCCACCGCATGGCCCCGAAGATCTGACTCTCCGTAATCACTCCACGGAATGTGAGCCAGAACCTGAGTTTTTGGGAGGCACAGGGGCTCTTGCCAGGGCAGCATCGGGATGCTCTTGGTGAAAGGTGCTGGTCATGCCGCAGATGTCGAAGGTCGAGCTGTACGCGGCGATCCGGCGTGACCATCGCGATGGCATGTCGATACGGGAACTTGAGCGCAAGCACGGCGTGACCTGGCGGACAGTGCGGAAGGCGTTGGACTCGTCCTGGCCGGAGCCTTGTAAGAAGCTGCCGCCACGAGCGACCACGCTGGATCCGTACAAGCCGGTGATCAACGAGATTCTGCGGGCGGATATGGACGCGCCGCGCAAGCAGCGGCACACGGTCACCCGGAAAGCGTGTCCTACCTATTCGCCAAGAACTCGTCGAACGTACGCGGCGCACGCCCGGTCAGCTCCCGCACTGCCGTCGTCACCTCAGACATCGCGCCATCTGCCATCTCTGCGTAGAGCCGCAGAAGGTCATCTACGAACCATCCGGGTAGCCCCTGCGCTCGTAGACCCTCAGCTGCCTCCTGAGGTGTCAGATCTTGGAAGGGAATGGTGAGCTTGGCGGCGATCTCCTCATGCGTCAGCGCTTCCGGCCCGGTGAGCGCATACGTTTCGCCGTCTCGGAGCGGGTCTGTCAGCAGCACTGCGGCACAGGCGGCGACGTCGTAGGCGTCGATGTACGACACACGTCCCGCGCCGTACGGACCTTCCAGGACAGCGCTGTGGGTGAAGCCGCCCTCGCCGGTGAAGAAATTCTGCATGTAACCGGTGGGCTGCAGTGACGCCCACCGCAGGCCAGACGCCTCGAGGTACTGCTCGATCTCCCAGTGCGCGCGTACGGACAGCTTCGCGTCCGGGCCGGGTTGCCATGCCGATACCTTCACCACCCACGAGACCCCGACAGCCCGTGCCGCGTCGATGACGCCGGTCTGTTGCCGGATCATCGGCTGCTGCCCATCCACGGGAAGCGCGCCGCCACTGTTGAGCAGAAGACGGTCAACGCCCTTCAGGGCGGACATCATCGACACCGGATCGTCGAAGTCCCCGACCGCGAACTCGCAGTCCAGCTCCTTGCCCTTGCGCGCGTCCCGCACCAGCGCCCGAAAGGGCACGTCCGCCTCCGCAAGCATCCGTACCAGGTACCGGCCAATGGTGCCGGTCGCACCCGTCACAAGAATCATCCTGTCCCCACTGTCCGAGAAGGCGTCAAGAGTCCTCGCCAACATTACCGGAGGGTCCATCCGCTTACCGAGTTCAAGGACGCACCACCAAGCATGTTCATACCCGCGCTCAGAGACATTCGTCGGTGCACCTCAGCGGCTGGCCGATCTGACGGCCAGCCTGTCGCCCCGTGTTCCCGGCCACTTCGCTGCCGTCATTTCTCATCGAAATTCACAAGCCAACTGATCACCAAGTGACTCCGGGCCCCGTCGACAAACGCTGTCCCCAGAGATGAACGAAGCCAGTCGCGGCTGATCTACAGCTTCCGCGTCCACCGGGGCCGCAAAGGCGAGCCCAAGGGCTTCACCTGGCAGGACTATCGCTACCTCATCGTGCGGGCCCACAACCAGCTCAAAGGCCCCATCGTCCTGGTCTGGGACAACCTGCGCACCCACCTCATGCCGCAGATGAAGGACTTCATCGCCGCGAACGAGGACTGGCTGACCGTCTTCCACTTCCCCTCCTACGCACCCGACCTCAACCCGCAGGAAGGCATCTGGTCACTGGTGAAACGGACCATCGGCAACCTTGCCGCCGCGAACCTCGACCAGCTCGCCACCGCCGTGAAGCGCAGCCTCAGGAAGATCCAGTACCGGCTGCACCTCATCGACGGATACCTTGCCGGCGCCGACCTGGCGCTGGACACCTGATCTGGCCTGGCTATCGACCGGGATGGACCTGTGTGACCGGCAGCCTTCTCAGCCCGGGATCTTTGTCAGGCTGAGGTTGGAAGTACCGGGGGCTCTTCACCCTCACCCGCAGGGGCTTCAGAGTGCTCGGCGATCCAGGCCAGCGTCTCTGGCGAAATCACGCCATGTTCCTGTTCGTTGTTCCGCTTGGCCAGTCTCCGCAACAACTCATCGTGATCAGCCTGGAAGTGGACGAGCCGCCACCTGGCGCCATACTCCGTGACCAGCTGCTTGTAGTCGTCCCTGACCGCACGGGTGCCCAGGCCGTGATCCAGCACTACCGAACGGCCTTCCCGTAGGAGTGCGACAAGCTGTCGCCGAACGTCCTCGATCACGGGAGCCTGAAGCGCGAGGTGTTCGTACTCGGCGTGGTCCTTGCCGATCCGTCCATGCCGGGCTGTCATTTGTTCATCCACTGACAGACGGACGACACCGCCTCGTGCCAACGCCTTCGCGAAGGTGGTCTTACCTGAGCCCGGCATGCCGGTAAGTAGCCATACGACCGGCTGAGGATCACTCACCCGCCTGACCCTAGCGGTCCCGGCGCCGTGCAACGAACCGGATTCCGATCGCCTGGGAACACGATCACATCATCGCGCAAGGCATGCGGAGCACGATGAGGTGTATGCCCGACAACACCCGATCAAGTTCAGTAGTGGCCAACAGCTTCCAACTCGACCAGATCCCGCATGGCTTCGCGTTCACCGAGGCTGGTGGGCTGATCCACTACAAGTACACGATCACCTGACCGTGCCTCCGCCCAACGCGGGCCCCTGGGGTGACTCGTGGCTCAGCTTCGGCTGCGCCTATGCGGACGTCAGGCTCGGCGTGAGTATCTACACCAGCGGCTCCTGGAGCGGCGTGCAGCCCCGCAACGTCCCCGACAACGGCGACCGCCTTGCCGAGAAGCTGCCGCCCGGCACCCGGAAGGTCCTCATCGGCCGCATGAAGACGGCTGCCGCCGACTCGGCGGACGACGTGCCGGTCAGCTGGCTCCTGGAATACCTCGGGACCTGACCCGCTCCGATGGTGCCCCGGCCTACCCACTCACCGGGGCACCGTTGCACACGGCCACCCGGACGTCCGCGCAGGCAATGCAGCGCGGGTCGTAGATAGTGCCGCGCCCGGCGTTGCCGGAGCCACTGCACTCGGCACACCTGCCGTCAGCAGCCCAGACCGGCCCAACAGGCCAGAGGTGCGAGCACCAGCGCGCGCGGCCCCGCCGACGCGCGAGAAGGGACTGGCCGGCCGCCGATCCCCGAAGCGCTCCGCCCGCCCCGCCCCCACCCTCTCCATTTCGGTAGTTCGGGCGGCAAGGGGGTGCGCAGAGGGGATGTCAGCACCCCAACCACGCCTCTACAGGCATGGTGACCTGCACGAACACCCGACGCATGTGGGATGGATCGGTGCCGATCACCAGCTGAACCGCTGCCCCACATGGCTGCGGCGCCTCCCAGTGGGAGGCGCCGCTGTCGTTCTATCCGGGTTACGTCACATCACGCTGCGCGCTGTCCCTCCTGGTCGCGCAACAGGGTCACCGATGCGAACTCTTTCTCCTCGGCCCGCCGGGCCATTTCCTGGTGGGCCTTTACCCATTTGCCGATGTCCTTCGACCGGGTCGGGTCGTCGCGCAGGGCCCGGACGGCGGCGGAGAGCCACCGTTCGAGTTCCGTTTCTCCCTGTACGTAGCAGGCTTGCAGGAAGGCGAGGGCCTGCGGGGGGTCCACGGGCAGTGCGTCCCCGGCGATGATGCGGCGGGCGGTGGTCTTGGGGAGCATCCCGGTCCCGGCCATCGACTCCATCTCGCCGGGAGTCGGGTAGCCGGCCCACACATGCTGGTGGCGCAGCGCGCGGAGGAAGCCCGCGGTGTCCGAGAGCAGGGTGGGGTCGGGTGCCTTGTGGACGTAGTACGGCGCTCGGGTGGCCCGGCGGGCCCTGACCCACAGTTCGTGGCCGCGGGTCAGGAGCACCTCGGGTCCGAAGACGTCCTTCTCTGTGAGGGTCACGGTGATGAACTGCTCGACGGTGTCCCAGGCGGGCACGGTCGAGCCGGAGGCGGCGCGCTCGAAGGTGGCCTTCGAGAGCCGGCCGTCCTGGGACATCTGGCTGTAGGTCAGGTCGGCTGCACGGCGGCGTTCGCGGAGGTACTCCGCGAGCTCCGCGCGTGCGGGAACGGTCTGGTCCACGTTGTTCTCGGGGCGTCCCACGGCGGCCGCCTCAGTCGTCCGAGCTGAAGTACGCGCGGGCGAACCGGCCGATCCGGCTGCCGTTGCGGCCTCCGGTCACGACCACGAGGACGACTCCGGCGCCGATGGCGCCAGCGCCCGCCAGGAGCAGCAGGACGTCCTGGACGGTCATCGCGTCGGGGGCGAGGAACGCGGCGGTGGCGATGGACGCGATGATCACCAGTGCGTGTGGCATGGCGAACCGGCCGCTCATCGTGATGGTGGTGGTGTCGGCCGACGCCGACTCGATGGTCGCGGTGCTCGCCGCGACGATGGGCTTTTTGCCCATGACAGGGTCTCCCTAACTACCGCCCGGCGACCGTGAGATCGCCGGACGGTGCTACTTGGCTCCAACCGGAAAGCCCGTGTTGTGCGGTCTTCGGGAGTTGGCGCTCCCTGCGCACACGTGGACTGCTGGGGCAAGTTTCCCAGGCTCGTAAGGGGTCCTGAGAGGGCGGTTCGTGAGCTGATGTCTGTTTCTGGGTGAGGCTGGGGCAGGGGTGCTGGTCACGGTGCTCGGCCGGCTACTGCTTCCGGGTGAAGCTGCCAGTGTCGGCTTCGGTGAGGATATCGAGCTTGACCAGGCGTTTCAGTTTGGCGCGGGTGCCCTCGATGTTCTTCGGCAGTAGTTCGTGGTCGAGGGCTTCGCAGACGTCCCGGGCCCGCAGTGGGCCGGTCGCGTCGTTGAAGACGCCGAGGATGCGGGGGTAGTCCGGGTGTTCGGGCAGGTCCGGCGGGGCGGCCGGGAGCCGGTCAGCGAGGCCGGTGACGGTCGTCCGTGTGATCGCGAGGTGTTCGAGGTGGGTCTCGGTCTCGCGTAGCCGGGCGTGCAGTTCGTCGATCTGGGTGCGGAGGTCGTCGGCCAGGGCTCGGGCGGCGTGCTCCTGGATGCCGAGTGCGTGAAGGAGGGGCTGGAGGTTCACGCGGTCACCGTCTGCGGTTCGCGCCAGGTGGGGGTGTTCTCGCCGGTGAGGCGGCGGGCCATGACGTGGGTCATGGCCCAGTGGACGCGGGAGGCGGAGGAGGCCGGGTGGTGCTCGTAGTCGCGGACCAGGCGCCGGTGCAGTATCAGGATCCCGTAGGTCTGCTCGATCCTCCACCTCTTCGGCTGCGGCACGAACCCCGTCTCCTGCGGGTTGCGTTGGACAATCTCGACATCGATGCCCAGGCCGGCTCCATGCGCGACGACCTGGTTCTTGAAACCCTGGTCGACAAGGGCCTTCTCGACGGTTCCGCCGGTGTGTTCGGCGACCTGGTCCAGCAGGACGACGCCCGCGGTGTTGTCGTGCGCGCTCGCGGCGAGGACGACCACCGCGATGACCAGGCCGAGCACGTCCACGGCCAGGCCCCGCTTGCGGCCCGGGACCCGTTTCGCCGGATCCCGGCCGGTTGTGGAGGCGGGGACCCCGGCGGCAGCGTGGACACTCTGGGTGTCAAGGACCACCAGGGTCGGGTCCTCTGATCGGCGGGCCTTCTCACGGACCTGGCAGCGCAGTAGCTCGTGGATGACCTGGTCGGTCCCGTCGTCCCGCCAGGCGGCGAAGTAGTAGTACGTCGCGCTCTTCGGCGGCAGATCGTGCGGGAGGTAGGTCCACTGGCAGCCGGTCCGGCCCTGGTAGAGGATCGCGTTCACGATCTCTCGCATCGCATAGGCGCCCTGGTGGCCGCTGACCGAGCGGTGCCGGTCCTTCCACGCCGTGATCACCGGCTCGATCAACGCCCACTGCCCATCCGATAAGTCACTCGGGTACGGCTTACGTTCAGTCACCTCATCACACCAGCAGATCAGCGACCGGGAACCGGCGGATTCAGACCACACCCACACCATCAGGCGACACCAGAACCACCCGAAGACTCACGAACCGCCCTCTGAGGGGAGGTCAGCCACTTGTCTCACCAACGTGCCAATGGAACCTCGATGCCGAACTTGTCCATCAAGGACGCGATGTATCGGGCCGGCGGGGCACCACGAGGCCGTGGCATGGCTCTGCAGCGCAGGTCAGAGCACCGCGCGACGCCTGCCACGACAGAATGACAACCCCCCAATGCGAACAAAAGGGATGTCCGGGGAGGGGAGGCGCAGGCCATAGGGCCTGGCTGCGCAGGCTGCGGGCCGTAGCGGGGCAAGCCGTGCCGCTTGCGTTTGCCGTACCACGCAGTACAGGGCGCACCGGCCCGGTGCCATGGAGCTGACCTGCGTTGATTCAATTTCGCGCCCGCCCATTTCGGCGTGATCGCCACTCTCCAGGCACACTCATCTCCAGAAAGGCGCGCGTTCCCAGTAGGGACCGCCCTTGCCCTGATTGCTACTGGCTCCAACCGGCGCACCAGGGATTACGGGTCCGGATGTTGGCGCATCCGCCCGAGTGAAGCCGATCGCCATGCCCTCTCCGGGCAGGCATCGGCTTCACCTGCACCAACGGCCATTTCACAGCGACCACCCCCAACGGCCCTCTCCCCGGACCCCGGGCAGGACGCGAGCACCACGGCGGCCGGCAGACCGCGCGCTGCCGCCGGCTGCTCACCAGTCCCGAGTCGAGCGCCACAGGCACTCACAAGTCGCCATGCGGCAATCTGGCGGCCGAACTCAACCACCCTGGATGGGAGACCTGAGGAGACTGACAGGCGCTCAGAATGGCGTACAGGGCCGTTCTAGGCGGCGAAACCGATGTTGGTGACGTACTCGTACTGGCCCCACTGGGATCCGAGGTCGACGATGACGTCCTCCCAGGCGTCGTCCAGGCCCTGGTGGTCACCGGCCGCCCAGGCCTCGACTATGCGGTCCCAGCGGCGGACGTTCATCGCGCGGTACTCCACCAGCCGCTGGAGCGGACGCGGCACCTGCGACTGGTTCAGCGGGTGAATCTCCACCCGCGTCCCGCCGGCGGCATTCAGGCGTCGCAGGAGGTGCCGGGCGACGTTGTGGCGGCGGACCTGGCGGTAGGCGGCGTCGATGCGTTCCAGGTTGGCGGTCGACGGCCGGCGCTTCTCGTCCAGCCATGCCTTCAGCGTGCGGTCGGTCACCGTGAGTCCGGCGTCCCTGGCCGCCCTGCGGCTGTGCTCGGTCCGGGTCAGGTAGTGCAGCCGCGCCATCAGACCGCGCTTCACGGTCACTGGGGTAACGATGCCGTCCGCCAGCTCGTCGAGCTTGCGTGCGACGGCGTCACTGCCCTTGATGCCCCGGGCGCCGAACTTCCCGAAGTCGATGGTCTTATCCGGCACTTCACACCCCACCTTTTTTGGGTCGAACTCCGCTGCTGGCAGCGGTAGTTGAGATTCCACGGTATGCGGTTCTATCAGAGGTTATGTGTTGCTTTCCCCAGCAACCGATGTTCGTTTTGGCTGCTGAAGCGCCCAGAACTCCGCATGGCCCCCTTCTCGATGACGCAGCCCTTCCCTGCTGCCCCACCCTGGCCCGAGAAAGGGAGCTGAGATAGGCGGGGCCATACAGGACGGGGTGCGGAGGTACCGGAGCCGAACGGCCCCCCAGGGCCGGGCGGCGAAACCCCCCACCGACACCAGCCACTCCTCCGCTGCCTTGAACGTCACGGTCAGCACCACCCGAGACGCAGCTCCTTAGGACAAGGTTCTTTAGGTGTCTCATTAGTCTCAACTGATGCCAGTTCGGAGATCTTTGGTCTGTTAGGTTCCAGCACTCCTAGTTGTCTCGCAGGTGGGTTGGGATGGACTACTTCTTCGCCTCGGTTGACAAGGTCCGGCGCTTCTACGAGGCCCCGGGCGGTGTCGATCTGGAGGTCCGTACGTACGTCGAGCGTCCGGGGGCCGTACGCGAGGGCACCCCGTTCTTCCTGGGGCCGGACATGCGGCCGGTGGAGCCGCTGTGCTCGTTCTTCTTCGATCTGTCGAAGTCGCTGGTGGCCAAGACGCTCGCGGACTACACGTACGACGTCCTCGACCTGGTCGACTTCCTGGGGCAACTGGAGCCGCCGACGGACCTGCTGTCAGCGACCGAGGACGATCTGATCGCCTACCGCGACGACCGCACCCTGCACCAGGAGGTGCCGATCTCGGCGGCGACCTGGCAGCGGCGCCGGGCGGCGATCAACAACTTCTACGACTGGGCCGTCTACAACGGGTTGCTGGACCGCCGCCCGTATTACCGCCGCCGCAACGGCCGTGACGTGCTGGCCTGGGGCAGTACGACCGAGCTGGACGTTCGCCACCTGTCGTTCGCCCAGTGGCGGTTCCTGAAGCAGGTGGGCCTGCGCGGGCTGCTGCCCGACGACCGCACGGACCGGTCCTTCCGCGGCTCGGCTCCGCTGCGCAATAGCTCGGCGGGCGAGCTCGCGGTGACGACCGGGATGCGGCTGCGGGAGTTCACCAGCTTGCTGGACATCGAGGTCGGACCGCCCCGCCGGGACGCCTCCCCTGCAGAGGTGAAGCTGCAGGCGATCGCGAAGTACGGGCTGCCTCGGACCGTGTCGATCCAGGACGCGACCCTGCGTGAGCTCGACCTCTACCGCCGCACCGAGCGGGCCGCGGTGGTGCGGAAGGCAGCCGGGAACCTGCACCGCCGACGCGAGGACTGGTTCGTCGTCGACAACGTCGACCTGCGGCAGATGCGGCTGGGCGGCGTCTGGCGAGGCCGCCGACGGAGCTTCCGCATCGCACAGATGCCGGCCCCGCTTCGCAGGATCACGATGATCGAGGAAGACCACGGGCTGGAGCCGATGGCCCTGTTCGTGGGCCGAGGAGGGCAGATGCCCAGCAAACAGCGTTGGGAACAGGTCTTCGAGGAGGCCCACACCCGCACGCTGCGGATCAGCGAGGAACGGACGGGATTCCGTCCGGGGCCTCACTTTCCGGGAGTGCCGAGATTCGAGGTTCGGGCCTTCCCGGAGTCCCGATGAACCACCGTGCGAGAACGGCTGGTTGCTACGCCCCCGTGACCGTGACGTCGCCGCCCTCGCTGCGGGCCCTGACCTTGCTGGGGGAGGCGTCGTCGATGGTCACGTCGACCTTGCGGTTACCGCCGGCCGTGGTGGCGTCGACGGCGTACGGGCCCTTGGGGAGCTTGACGGTCACATTGCCGCCGCCGCTCTCGGCGCTGACGCTGAGGGGAGCCGAGCCGAACGACACGTCGACGTTGCCGCCGCCGGTCTTGGCCAGGACGGTGCCGCCGAGGCCGGTGCCGGTGACGTTGCCGCCACCCGTGCTGGCGTCAATTTGTACGCCGGCGGGGACCTCGACGCGGTAGAACACGGAGCACTTGGAGGAGGAGCCCCCGCAGGCGCTCGCCTTGAGGACGAGCTTCCCGCCCGAGACGGAGTGCTCGGTCTTCGGCTTGGCATTGCTGTACTCCAGCGTCTCGGTCACCTTGACCGAGGTGCCGGTGCCGGTGACGATCTCTATGTCGCCGCCGCGATTGTCGATGGCGACACCGGTGACCTCCTCGGTCACTTCGTACGACGACTGCTCGGTGCTGGCGGCGGACCAGCCAGCACCCCCGGACCCGCCAGCACCCCCGGACCCGCCAGCACCCCCGGACCCGTCGCATCCGGTGGTCACGACCGCTGCGGTTGCCACGGCCACCGCGCACACGACGATCCTCTTGAGGCTCCTGCTGTACGTAGTCACGAGGATCTACCTTTCTACCTTGCTGCGGGTGAGCGACTGTGCGGGTGACCTGCCGTGGGGCCTTGACCCCGAATCCTGGGGCTATGCGGCTTTGGCCAGCGTAGTTGATGTTGCTGCGGTGGCTGTTTCGTAGGCGATCGGGCTTCGGTGTCCGAGGCGGGAGTGACGCCGTCGTGAAGCTTCCCCTTGACCGTGGACACCTGGAGACTGGGACGTGTGGTTCCAGAGGAAGTAGTGCCAGGTGGGAAGTAAGTACACGAAGCGGTACTCGGCGGAGTACCGGCGGGACGCGATAGCGCTCGTCCGTTCTTTCGGCAGGACGGTGACCCAGGTCACCCGGGAGCTCGGCGTCAGCCCGGAGAGTCTGCGCAACTGGGTCCGCCGCGATCAGGTCGCCCGCGGCGAGGGCGCCCCGGGCGAGCTGACCAGTGCCGAACGCGAGGAACTCAAGCGCCTCCGCAGGCAGAACCGTGAGCAGCAGCAGACGATCGAGATCTTGAAAAAAGCGACGGCCTTCTTCGTGAAGGAGAGCGACCGGTGAGCGAGCTGTACCGGTTCATCCACGCGGAGAAGGCCAATCACCCCGTCACGCTGTTGTGCCGGGCGGTGAAGGTCGCCCGTTCCTCCTAGCGCGTGCCCACTCTGTGGGCCCGACCGTGAGCTGGGTCTCCTCGACAGCTGATCAGCGGGGGTTTGGGGGCGGCGTCCGAACATGGTCGGTCTCCGCTTCCCCGCTGCCCGGCCACAGGAGAGACGAGCACGTTATCGTGAACTCTCCGATGCCTTAGTTCATGATCATGCAGGAGCGCCCGCGTGCCCGAGGACCCTATTGCCCACAGCGAGCACGCTGCCCTGACTCGACGTTTCGAAGAGGTCGCGGACAAGCACGACCGCGAGTTCGGGATCATCAAGTCCGACCTCACTGCGGTACGTCTCCAGATCGGCAACCTCGACCAGAAGGTCGAAGCCCTCGACGAGAAGATCGACCGCAACCAGGCTCAGATCATCGAGCTGCTCACGCAGCTGGTCGGCCGCCGCCCCGAAGCCAGCTGACCCGCCCGGCCGGACCTCAGAGGACGTCTGGTTCATGTAGTTCGTGGGTGATTGTGCGTTTCGCCAGGTTGGGGTGGTTTCGCCGGTTGCTCGTTTGGCGAGGGTGGAGATTGTGGCGAGGCGGATCATGCTTTCGGAGTGCTCGGGTTTGGTCTCGTAGTCGCGGGCGAGCCGGCGGTGCATCATGATCCATCCGAGGCTCCGTTCTACGACCCATCGGCGGGGCAGCGTTCGGGGTCTGGCACGCCCAGATCTGGACGTTGTCACCGTCGTTGTGGGTATTGCCCGCGTCCAGGCACATCTCCTCACGCCTGCCGATCGTGTCGGCGACCTTGACCTGACCCTCGTCGATCACGAACTTCTGGTTGGCGTTGCCGAGGCAACGCCAGATCTGCCTGTCCATCGGCGACCGGGACAAGTGGGACACCGGGTGGCAGCGCTGCTACCGACTGGTCCAGAACCACGTCCAGGTCGGCGACACGCTCCCGGAGGCTGCGGGCGACGTCGCGTCGTCCAGGGCGAGGACCTCGGACGGTGGATCCCGGCGCAGCGCTTCGGGTGGGAGCAGCTGCTGCCGGTAAAGCAGTGGCTGCTGGAGAACAAGGTCACACCGGTCGGGGAGGAGGAGCGGCCGGTGAAGCGGACGCAGGACACCATGTGGGCCCTCAATCTCGCGGCGGCACGGCAGTTCCACGCCCGTGAAGGGCACCTGCGAGTCCCCCGCAAGCATGCCGAGCAGCTGGAGGCGCTGTCGGGCCGTCAGGGCGGTGCTGACGGGCCCCTGGTGGTGAGGCTCGGGACGTGGCTCGACAACGTCCGCAAACGCGCCGCGAAACTCCCCGGGCAGCGCCGGGCGGATCTCGATCAGCTCAGGATGCGCTGGTAGAAGCCGTCCGGGTGGCCAACCGAGACCTGGTCAGACGGTTCAGCAGGGCGTGACCGAGTGATTGCCCCTTCCGCTCGCCCACCGGCGCGGCCGGCTCGATGTTCTCCGCAGAACGTTTCCTTGGCCCTCTCGGCTCAGGTCCCGACGTCGAACGTGATGGAGCGGTCGTCCATGTCCACCGTGCTGTCGTCCCCGCTGAACTGGAAGCCGCCGGTCTTGACCGCGCCGGTCAGGGCGACGGTGTAGGGGCCGGGGGGCAGGTCGGCAAGGGCGTATTCGCGGGTGAAGGACATCGGGTAGGGCGGCTTGACCCCCTTGGCCTTGATCTCCTCGGTGCTGATTACCGCTCCGTCGGGACCGGTGAGGGTCAGCGTTCCGGTCACGCGCGGAACGGTGCGGTCGACCAGACTGTGTTTCTCCTTGATCCAGGTTCCGAAGTCGGGCCAGGACGTCCCGTCCTTGTAGTACGACGTGGCGTCGAGTGTGACGACGGCCTTCTGGTAGTCGTCCCCGTCCCAGCCCAGGGGCAGGGACAGCCGGAAGTCCACCCTGCTGGAGGCGGATTTGCGGACGGAGTCGCCGGATTCGGGGCTGGCGAAGGACTTGTACACGTCCGGGTCCTCCAGCCTCACGCCGGTGTTGATCCAGCTGATCGCGCCGAGCGCGCCGGGCTTCCACGCGTGCAGGTAGGGGACCGCGCCGATCTTCCGGCGGCGGGCCGTGCCGGGCAGGTGGGTGCGCCCGTCCTGGTCGGTCGCCCTCTCGTACTTGGCCGCGGTGATCTGCCTGTCGAGTTCCTCGAAGGCTTCACGGCCATCTTGCTGCTGGTCCGGCGTGGGCTTCGCCTCGATGGAGATCTCCAGCGACTGGACCTCGCTGCCCTTCACCGTGAACACCCAGGTCGAGGGGAAGGAGTGTTCGTGCAGGGCGGCGAACCCGGTCAGGGTGAGGCCGTCGTCGCTCTGGGCCGTCGCCGCGAACCGGATCCTGTTGGTCAGCAGGTTCTCGAGCCCGCCGCGGCTCTGACCGCTGGTGCACCAGAAGTCGGGGCGCACGACGTGGTTCAGGGGCTCCCTGTCCAGGTCGTCGAGGGCGTTCAGTGCGCTGACGAAGGCGTGCACGGGCGGCTGGGCCAGGTTCTCGGCAGCAATCATGCCCCGCAGCCTTTCATCGGCATTCCGTCCTTTTTGTACGGCGCGCGGGCGGCTATCGGGCCAGTCCCCGGTGGAGGGCGAAGCAGTCCGAGCCGCCAGATCCAGTCGGCGACCTGCCGGTCCCGGTATGCCTGAGCCCGACAGACGTCGTCGCAGTACCGCCGATGGGCCGACTCCCCCGTGTGCGGCCGGGCCCCGCAGGAATCGCAGAAACGTACGCGGGCCATACCTCCAGGGTCGCGCGCGACGGTGTCCAGCGCGCCCGGCCACACCAGCCCGGATCCACGCCCGGCCAGGGCACCAGGCCCGGCCCGCGCGAGGCCCCGCCGTCGCGCGAGAGGGACTTGCCGGCCGCCGATCCCCGAAGCGCTCCGCCCGCCCCGCCCCCACCCTCTCCATTTCGGCAGTTCGGGCGGCAAGGGGGTGCGCAGAGGGGATGTCAGCACCTCGACCACGCCTCTACAGGCATGGTGACCTGTACAAACGCCCGACGCCGTGGAGAGAGGGGGCAGCAGGTAGTGCAGGGGATACCGCAAGGGATCGTGCGTGGGATGACGCAGGAGATCCCAGGCCCGAGGACCCGCCGGCCCTTTGGCGGTCGGGGCGCGGGGCCGACCGGTAGCGCTGGTTTTGGTCGTCCCGAACATCCGTTTCCTGTTTTCGATCAGTCGAGGTCGGCGCTGGCCAGGGTGACCGCGAGCGCGATGTGGGGAACGGCGCTCAGGATCGTGCCCACCGCACGGAGACCTTGCTCCTCCCACGGCAGCGTCCTCGGGGCCGACGGGCAGCTGCATCATGCCGCCTGCGGAGAAATCCGAGCAGTAGACTTGATCTTCATGAGTGCCACGTCACGACGAGTCCCTGGGGAAATGGCCCTGGGGCCGTTGATGCGCTGCTACGGGTATCGCTTCACTCGGGCCGGAACAGTCAAGGGAGTTGAGCCATCTGGCGATCCCGCAGACGTTTCGGCAGCTCACCGCGAGGGGTGGCCGGTGCATGAGCGCGAACAGTGGGCTGTGCCTGAGATCGTCGAGCGTGCCGTCTCAGCGGCCGCAGTGCTGAATGAGGATGCGGTGCTCCCGGCGTTCGTCGCCGGGTTGGGGTCCGCCCCGCGCGGGCGTCAGACGGTGATCTCCTACGGATGGGCGCGCTTCCTCAGCACGGCTCCGCGAGACGAAGACGGTGTCCCTGATTGCGGTCTGAAGCCAGTGTCCGAGGTCGACGTCACAGAAGTGCTGCTGCGTCTCGCACTCGGCTGGGCGTGGAACGAGATACCGGAGCACTATCTGCCGGACCTGGAAGCCGCCGCAGCAGAAGGGCTGCCTCGGCCGGAAGAGGACGACCGCGAACGGATGCGCGCGTTGCTCGGTCTCATCCGCTCAGCGCCGACGGGGATGAGACCGAGCGAGCTGGAGAAGGAGGTCGCGCGGGCGAAGATCGTGCCCGGTACTGACAAGTATCAGCGATACGGCATCCTCATCGGACTTGCCGAGATCGGGGTGCTTCCCAGCCCAGCCCTGCCGCCGATGTGGGACCGATTCATCCCCACCGCCGAGAGGCACTCAGCATCCCGCAGACTACGCGGCGCACCACGCTCGGACATCACGGCGCCACTCGCAGGATGGCGTGGAGGCATCGACGAACAACGAGCCTCATGGCTGCTGGACACATGAGAGCAGCAGGACGTCGCCAGGAACGTCGTGAGCACTAGGGGTCCCAGTAGTTCTCGCCGAAAGGACAACGCTAACTTGATCTTTAACCTCGCGGTCCGAACGAGTCCTCGTACTTGATCACTCAGACTAGTAACTGCCGTACATGCGGGCGGCCTTCGGCTGAGC
>NZ_JBHWIY010000074.1:0-14946 GCF_042731715.1 Streptomyces sp. NPDC059832
GCGCTCCCCGATCGCTTACGAAAACACCTTCCGCCCAACAACAACTACCCTGACCCGAGCCGCATAGACGTGTTCAAGATCCGGGGTCAAGGCCCATCACCTCGAACCTACGGTGTATGCCGGCCAGTTCCTTCGGGGTGATGCCGAACTCCTTGGCGACCCGCGGGCGGGCTTCCTGAACGTAGAGCTTGACCCGCTGGTAGTTCCCGGTGAACCCGTACTTCGTGACCAGCCGTTCATGGATGACCGCGGCCTTCATCAGGACCTTGGTCCGCAGCATCGCATCGACCAGCGGCGCGAACTCGTCGATCACCCTCGTCCGGGACCGACCGTTCGGCGACCGCCGCGGCGGCGTCGCAGGGCCCGGCGACGACAGGTAATTCCGGACCGTCTTGCGATCCAGGCCCGTCTACCGGGCGATCTCCGAACCAGACCGCTCACACCTCACCAACAGCCCAGAACCCGAACTGTTTTGGATCAATACATCCTCAATGAGTGAACCCAATGAGTTTCGGATCAACAGGAAGGCGGGAACAGCAGCAATCTTACTGCCTGTGAGTTGCGTTGGGTGCAGCGCAGTCATACGCGGGGGATGGTTGGACGTCTACTTTAGTGCTCCCGAAGTCAGACCGGCCTGAACCTGACGCTGGAAGGAGAGGTAGACCACCAGGACGGGGAGCATGGCTATGGTCATGCCGGCGAACAGGGCAGGAAAGTCCGCTGCGTAACCCTGCGCGGAGAGGAGATTCACCAGCCCCTGCGTTACTACCTGGTGCGCTTTTGTATCGCCGCGCTGGCGCTGCATGAGTACTACGGGTAGGAGGTATTGGTTCCACTGGCCCAGGACGTTGAAGATGCCGACCGAGACCAGTCCGGGGCGAGCCATAGGAAGCATGACCTGGAAGAACGCCCTTGTGTGTGAGCATCCGTCCACGAACGCTGCCTCTTGGACGGCGGTGGGCAGCGTTCGAAAGAAGGAGTGAAGAAAGAATATGGTGAACGGCAGCGAGAAGGCGGTGTACACCATCGCCAGCCCGGTACGGGTGTTCAACAGGTGAAGGTTATTCACCTGGAAGAACAAGGGGACCAGTGCCAAATAGACCGGGAACATGGCGCCGGCAACGAAGCCGTAGTAGATAACCCGGTTGCCTCGGAACCGGTAGCGGGCCAATACGTAGGCAGCCATAGAGCCGAAGAGCATAGTGGCGGTTATCGAGACCGCCATGACTGCCAAGGTGTTCGCGAAATAGCCGCCGATTCCCTGGGACCAGGCCCGCGCGAACGAGCCGAAGGACCAGTGCGTGGGCCAGCTCCAAGCACTTGAGCCGAGCTGTGCATTACTCTTGAACGACCCGAGCACGACCCACAGGGTCGGCAATATGATCATGACGGCCCATAGGGCGAGGAAGCCGTGGGAGAAGACGTTGAGGGTTCGGCCCTGCGCGCCGAACTCCAGCCGGCGGTCGGTCGTACGACGGCCGCGTACTTCCGGCAGGCGCAGGTCGTCGGTTCTGGTGGTCATGGTGGGAAGTCCTTTGCCGGTACTCGACGGTCAGTACTCGACGCTGTCGCGTCGGGTGAAGCGCAGCACGGCGAGTGACAGCGCGAGGGTGATCACGAAGATGACGACGCCCATCGCGCAGGCGTAGCCGGCATTGCCGAAGGCCAGGAAGTTGCGCATCAAGTAGGTCGCGAGGACCTCACTACGGTGATCAGGCCCCCCGCCGTAGCTCGAGCCTGGTGTGAGGCTTGCGACGAGGGCGAAGGCGTCCATTGCGGCGATCGCGAGGTACACCCACGCCGTCTGGACGGAGTCCCACAACAGGGGGAGGATGATCCTCATAAAGGTCTGCCGTCGGCTCGCGCCGTCGAGGAGCGAGGCTTCGAAGATTTCCTTGGGTATCGACTGCATCGCGGCGGAGAAGAGCACCAGGTAGAAGCCGACTCCCTGCCAGACCAGGATGGCGAGGATGCACCACAGAACGGCGTCGGGCGAGGCGAGCCAGGGGAGCGGGCTGCGGGGGTCGATGAGCCCCAAGGTGGCGGCGATGCCGTTGAGAAGTCCGGCGGAGTCCGAGCGGTAGGCCGCCTGGAACATGATGACCAGGATCGCGACGGAGAGCACTTGGGGCAGGAAGAAGACAGTGCGGTAGAAGGCTGAGCCGAATATGCCGCGGACTCCGGCTGCTCCCCGGCGCCCGCCTACGTTCAGCATGAACGCGAAGAACAAGGCCAGCACGATCGTCACCACCGGCAGGACGACAAGCAGCTGTGCGTTGTGCCAGAGCGCGGCCAGGAACACCTCGTCCTTGAACAGCCTGCTGTAGTTCTCCAGGCCTACGAACCTGCTTGGTGGCGCCACCCCGGACCAGTCGGTCAGCGAATAGCCGAAGGTTTCCAGATATGGCCAGAGTACGAATGCCGCGTAGAGGCCTGTGGGGCAGATGAGGAAGGCTGTGACGAACAGATCCTTCCGAAGGGTTCTTCTCAGCCGCATACAGTTCGCTCCTGGTCGGGCACATGGGTGGCACGGGTTCCCCCGGCGCGTGCGGGGGTGGGAAGACGTGGATCAAAGGGACTGCCGGGAAGGCGGACACGGAGGTTGAGTGCGTGGCCCCGGTGTACCGGTCTGGTCGGGGCACTCTGGTTCGGGGGCAACCCGGAGTGGGGCGATGAGAGTCAGGCTCGGGTGAACTTTCGCACCGAGGAATCAGCCAGGGTGCGGTCCGCAGCGCGCTGTGCCCTCTCGATGAACTCGCCAGGCTTGATGCGGCCGCCCGTGAGCTCACCCATGGCAGTTTCCAGTTCGGTCTGCAGCTTGGAGTACCAGACGGGGTGCTTCCAGGAGATGACGTTGTCGCCGGCGGCGTTGATGAGTGCACTGGCGGACCTGATGCCCGGCGGCAACGTGGCCGCGATCTCAGGTGTGACCGCTCCCTTGACCACGGGTAGCGCCCCAGCGCTCTTGGCGAAGGCTCCGCCTCCGGCCTTGGAGCACATGATGCGCAGCATCTCCACGCCGCCAGCCTTGTTGGCGGCCTTGGCCGGCACGGCAAAGGATTCTGCCGCGACTGCTCGCGCCGCAGTGGGGGGCATCTTGTCACCCGGCGCCGCAGGCATCGGCATGACGGCCATGTCGAAGCCGGCCGGTGCGGTGCCCTTCATCTCCTGTTCGAGCCAAGAACCGCAGGGGATGAAAGCCGCCTTGCCCTGGGTCCATGCCGTCTGCGCCTCAGTATGGGTCAGGCCCTCAGTGCCAGGAAACATGTAGCCCTTGGCCACCAGCGAGTGGATCCGCTCCACCGACTGCACGACAGCATCCTCACGCCACGCGTTCGGCCGAAGGTTGTCGATCTTCTTCATGATGTCCTCACCACCGGCCCGGGCGACCATGTCCATGAGCACGACCATCATGTAGAAGGGGTACTTGCCCTGGTGGGCCCACGGGGCTACGCCTGCGGCCTTGATGGTGGCGCACAGGACGGTGAAATCCTTCCACGTCTCCGGAACCGCCCAGCCGTTCTTCTCGAAGAGGCTGGGGGAGTACCAGAGGCCGTATGCCGTCAATGCGTAGTTGAGTGAGAAGACGCCGTCGCCGATGCGGCCAGCTTCGACAGTGCCGGGCAGCAGGGTGTCCCGCACCTTCTTCGAGGGGTTGTCGATGGAAGGAGCGTCCAGCAGGGAAGTGAGATCGGAGAGTTGGCCGTTGGCGTGCAGCACGTCCAGCTTCAGCTTCTTGTCGCCCTCGTTGAAGATCAGGTCCGGCGGTGAGCCGGCGTTGAAGCGAGGCTGCAGGTCTCCGGTGACGTCCTGGCCGCTGCTGTGCGAGATCTCGGCGCCGGGGTACCGATCCTGGTACAGCTTCTCGAACGCCTTGGCAAAACCGTCACCGAGACCGCCCTTGAAGACGTAGACGTCCAGTGGCGCGTTCGCTCCGACTCCGAACGGGTTGGCGGTACTCTTCGCTCCGCCTGTGTTCGAGGTCCCGGAACCGCTGCCGCCGGCGCAGGCGCTGAGCAGGCTCGCCCCGGGAACGGCCATCGCGGTCATGACAGCGGAACGGGCCAGCAGCTGCCTGCGGCTCATCGACGAGCGCGTGGTGGGAGTCAATGGGTTTCTCCTGTCTGGAAGGAGGGAGGCGGCGCACCGTTGCCCTCCTCGAGTTGGCGCAGGGATGCTTACGCGACCGGGGCGTCGGCAGTGTCCGGCGCGTCCAGCACGACCACTGTTTTCGAGAGCCGGGCCTTCTCGGCGGCCCAGACCACCCGGTGCCCGGCCAGACTGGTTCGGGCGTCAGAGGGAAGGGCGCTGGTGTCACCTGTGGCCACTGCATCCAGGAACGCTGCTATGAGCGCATCGTCACCACCGGCGTGACCGTCGGCGGCGGACGCTCCGGGGTGGGTGTCGGTGATGCGGTGCTCCTCTGTTCGGTCGGTGGCGAAGTCGTGCAGGCGCACGACTTCGCCATCCCCTTCAAGGCAGCCTCGGGTTCCGAAGATTCGGGTCTTTCGGTGGACGAGCGGAGTGAACGCGGTCATGGTGAACGAGGCGGTGGCTCCGCTGGGGAACTCCAGGCCGACGACCTGGTGGTCGACCACGTCGTTGTCGCATGAGTACACGCAGCGTCCGTAAGGGCTGTGTTCGAGCGCTGCCAGCACTCCCTGCGGCGTGGTGTCGCGGGTCACCATCGACAGGGGCCAGTACTCCCGTACCGGGTCACCCAGGCAGCTCATGTAGATCTTCTTGGCCGAGTAGGCGCAGGACTGCTCCACCGGGCACGTGACACAGGTGTCCGTAGCCGAGAGCGGCTTGTGGGCCGCAGTGAAGTGACTCAGCGAGCCGAAAGAGGAGACCTTGTCAGGTTCCTCGTCCATGACATACATCAGCCAGTCGAGGTCGTGGCAGGACTTGGTGAGCAGCATCGGCCCCGACTCATCCTCGCGGCGCCAGTTTCCGCGTACGTACGAGTGCGCCTGGTGCCACCAACCCACCGGCTCCAGGTGCTCGATGCTGACGATGGTGCCGATGCGTCCGGAGGACAGCAGCCCCTTCAGCACCTGGGTGTAAGGCGTATAACGCAGTACGTGCCCCACGGTGAACACGACCCCGGCACGCTCTACTGCCTCGATGATGCGCGCGCAGTCGTCTTCGTCGAGCGCCATCGGCTTCTCCAGCAGCATCGCGTATCCCTGCTGTGCCGCGAGAACGGCCTGGTCGGCGTGGCAGGTGTCCGGAGAGGAGATGACGACCGCGTCCGCGAGGCGCTCAGCACCCAGCAGGGCAGCTGCATCATCGAAGACGCGTCCGGGCGCGAGGTTGAACTCGGCCGCGAAGCTCGCCCGCGCTTCGGGGTGGGGGTCGGCCACTGCGGTGATGCGTGCCCCCTGGGCCGTAGCCCGCCGGGCGTAGCCGAGCCCGCGCGTACCCGCGCCGACTATCGCCACACTGATGGGGTGATTGTTGGCCGGTTTCATCTTTGATGCCCCTCTGACCTGATAATTTATTACCTCAGATATGTAACTGGGGGAAGTAAATGATTGAGATGCCCCCGCGTCAAGAGGAGTAGCTCACCGTGACCGAATCGTTTCCGGTGCCCGCGCGCGACCAGACGCCCCTTCGCCGGGTGAATGAACTGTCCGTTCTGGCGGTGCTGCGCGATGGTGCTCCGCGTTCGCTGCGCGAGGTTTCGCACGCCACCGGCTTGTCCTGGCGCACGACCCAGGTGGTAGCCGAGGGGCTCGGCACTCACGGCTGGCTCGCCGAGACCGAAGCCGCAAGCGAGACCGCCGGCAGGAAAGCGGTTGGGCGACCTGCACGCCGATACCGCTTCCGGGCCGAGGCCGGACACGTCGTCGGGCTCGACATCGGCGTGCACCGCGTCCAGGTCCTCATCGCCGACCTGGCCGCCGAGGTCGTCGGGAGCGGCAGCGCCATGGTCTCGCCGAGCGATCCGGCACCCGATCGCCTAGCCGCGGCGCAAGGGGCACTGAACGCCGCGCTCGCAGAGGCCCGACTGACCCCGGCAGACATGTGGGCTGCGGCGATGGGTACCAGCGGGATCATCGGTCCCGATGGGACGGTCACCGCATCCGCCCTGCTTCCGGGCTGGAACGGGCTCAACCCGGGCAAACTGATCAGCCCTTCGCTGCACTGCGACGTAGAAGTAGCCAATGACGCGAATCTCGCCGCGCTCGGCGAACGCTGGCGTGGTCATGGCGCCAGGACGGTCATTTACGTCCTCGCCGGGACCCGGCTGGGCGCCGGCCTGATCATCGATGGCCGGCTGCACCGCGGCGCCGCCGGCGCCGCCGGCGAGATCGGCGCCCTGCGTGGCGCGGGCTGGCCCGACGCAGCAGAACGCCTGGCCACCACGGACATCGGGGAAGGCGCCGCCGGAGACCGCGACCACGCGGCGCACCGAGTGTTCGCGGCAGCAAGGGCCGGGAACCAGGCCGCGCGCGCTGCGGTGGACCGGTTCGTCGCCGACATCGCTCACGGAATCGCCGCCATGGTGCTCACCATCGACCCCGAACTCGTAGTGTTGGGAGGGGGTTTCTCCCACGCCGCAGACCTGCTCTTGCCCCGGCTGGGAGCTGAACTGGCCGGCATGTGTCCACATCTTCCGCTGCTGAAGGCTTCCGAACTCGGCGACGATGTCGTTGCCCTCGGCGCGCTTCGCTTGGCCCTGGACACTGTCGACCAGCGCCTCACGGAGCTGGACAGCGCCGAGCCCCTCACCCCTGCCGCCATTCGGGGCCTGTGACAGGCGTGTGGGGCCGGGCCGCCCCGCAGCGCTGCGTTCTCCCCGCGCCGATGACGCGAGGGGCCCGCCTCGACGCACCCCCTTGACGGACCGGCTTGGGGTCCCTTTACTTCCCTCAGTTACTTAACTGAGGTGAAAAACTAGCCTCGGGTTGCAGGCGAGGCACTGCGGCTTCGGCCTGCCCATCCCGTCCCGCCGACATCGCCCGCCAACCCTGGCGGAGAGTCGCGGGCGGCCTGCCTTCACAAGGAGGAACCCAGTGCCACGTTTCCACAGACTGGCGGCGATACTTGCCGCCATCGCGCTGGCAGCAACCGGCGCGGCTGTGCCAGGCCACGCGTCGGCCATCACCGCCCCCGCGTCCACCGACCCCGGCTACACGCTCACCGTGGGGTCGAAGGGGGGGAACATTTTCGCCTCCGATTCGCCGTCCAGCCCGTACATCGACAAGGACGGCACGTTCTACACCCAGCAGTCCGCCGCACTCTACGGACCGACAGACCCACGGTACTGGCGCTTCAACTCCGGCAGAGACTTCGACAATGCCCCGCCCTCGGCCGCACTCAACGCCGCCAACAACGACACCACCGCACTGTGCAACAAGAGTCCCACCGGGCTGTCGGCTACCAGCGCTCCCTCCACCTCCCACTACTCGCAGCGCAACTACTGCGACCTGATCGGCACCTGGGTCGATCCGGACACCGGAGACTGGATCGGTCTGGTCCACAACGAGTTCACCCCGGCGCCCTTCGGCGACGGCATGCACTACGACGCGATCGACTACGCCATCTCAACCGACCAGGGGCTCACGTGGACCATCGTCGGCAACGTACTCACATCCCCGTACAGCACCAAGCGCGGCGACACGGCCGCCTTCCCGAACCAGACCTACTACTACGGCGACGGTGATCAGCGACTCTTCGTCGACACGGCCTCCGGCTACTTCTACGTCTTCTACGCCTCCAGCATCATCGACAAGCCCGGCTGCAACGGCGCGATCCACCGTCTGGAGCACGTCGCCCGTGCCCCCATCTCCAAGAAGATGGCGACCGGCAGCTGGCAGAAGTGGTACGACGGCGCCTGGACACAGCCCGGCGTCGGTGGCCAGGAAAGCAACATCCTCGACGTCACCGAAGCCAACCCCAACGGCTATACCCCTGTCGACGAGGACTACAAGCCCTCCAACCCCGGGTGCGTCAGCCAGCAGCTTGCCGCCGGCACCCTGCCGCCGCAGTCCCCGCTGCTCTACATGAACGTCTCCTACAACGCCCACCTCGGGCTGTACGTCGCGGGCGCCAACCCCTTCAACCCGAACGACTCCGCACATGCCGAGCCCTTCTTCGTCACCGACAACCTCGCCACTCAGAAGTGGCGCAAGGTCGCAGACACCGGATCAGTCCTGTACAAGGACTACTGGTACCACTGGTTCGTCGACAGCGGGAACCGCAGCAGCAGTACCATCGTCGGAAGGACCTTCCGCAGCTACTGCGACTTCGGATGCCCCTCCGGAAGTCCGGAGTACCGCGACATCACGCTCGACTCCACCACACCCGCCGTACCTCCGGTCGACATCTCGAAGACTTACCGGATTGCGAATGTCTCGGGCCGCACTCTGACCCAAGTCACCGGCAGCACGGCAACCACCTCGCTGGCCTCACCCACCGGTTCCGGGCTCGAAGCCTGGGCGTTCCGGCCCAACGGCGACGGCTCGTACCTCATCACCAACGCGGCGACAGGCCAAGCCCTCGGCGTCCCCTCAACTGCCACCACCTCCAGGGCCTGGGGAACTCAGCCGATAGCCGCAACCGCGAATCCGTCCGACGTCGGCCAGCAATGGTTCTTCCTCAAGAACACCGACCGCAACAACAATTCGCTGGGTTCTTACCGGCTCGTCAACCGCTACAGCAGCCTGGTGCTCGGCCTGTCCGCCGAACCCGCGCGCCTGGCAGAGACCACCCCGCCACGCAACTGGCCCAATGCTGATCCCAGCACGGTTGGCGGAACGCGCACCGAATTCGAGCAGGCTCTGAAGTTCACCGCAGTCGGAACAGCACCGCCGTTCAGCCCGGCGCCCTACAACGTTGCTCTCAACAAGCCTGCGACCGCCCAGAGTACCCAGGGCCACAGCGCGCCGGCGCTCGCGGTAGACAGCGACCCCACCAACGCCAGTTACTGGGGAACCGATCCCGCCCCCCAGTGGTGGCAGGTTGACCTCCAGGGCACCTACACCATCGACAGCATCATCGTGACCAACTATGTCGATGGCACCCGCTTCTACCAATACGAGGTGCAGGCCAGTAACGACCACGTCAACTGGACGACCATCGCTACGAAGAACGGCACCTCCAAGGCCACCAGCACTGGTGACATATACCCGGTCAACACCACCGCTCGCTACCTGCGCGTCAACATGACCGGAAACTCTGCCAACTCTGGTGTTCACATCACCGACTTCAAGGCCATCGGAATCTCAGCCACGTAAGGTCTGTTGCGAAACTGGATCTCGTGCGTCGATGTTCATGCGTTCGCCTGATGTCTGATCTGATGAACAGTCAGTGGCCCGGCTTGAGCACTGCTGGCACAGGGCATCAAGCCGGGCCGTCCGCGAATGTGGACACTGCGGCGGCGGGGAGAAGCGCTCATTGTTCAGTCCTACGACAGCAAAACTGATACCTACTGGCCGCAACCGGCACCGTTGCCGGGTGCCAGGCGCGTGGTCCATGTTGCTGCTCAAAGCCGTGAACATCGACATCACCGCCGTGCGGGAGCCTCCCGCAGCGGTGAACAACTGCTGACGCGAGTCGTGAACATAGCCACAGACTCTCAGCGCGGGTCCTTGCGCATGCACCAGGTGCGGGGGCCGTTGTCAGGGAGCTGGACGTCGGCTGTGACCTTGAATCCGAGTCGCTCGTAGAAAGCCACGTTCCGTTCGCTGGAAGTTTCCAGGAACGCCGGGCATCCGGCGTGTTCGGCCTCTTCGAGGCCGGGAAGCAGCACTGCGCTGCCAAGTCCCTGCCCCTGGGCCTCGGGGGCGGTTCCCACCGTCTCCAGGAACCATCCCGGCTCCTGCGGCCGGTAGGGCGCGACGGCCTGCTCAGCAGAAGCAGAGGCAGCCTCCCGATCACCGCTGAGTTCGCCGAGTACCGGGCCGAGCTCGGCGAATGCGGGCGAGGGGTTCTGGCCGGGTACGGCCCAGACAGCCACAGCACGGCCCCCGTCGGCGACCCACACCCGGCCGTACACCATTCCGATGCGGGTCAGGCACAGCTCCTGGTAACGCCGGATCCGGTCCTCGTGACCGTCCGCGGCGATCACGTGCCGGGTGAAGGGATAGTCGGCGAAGGCCCGGGCGAGGGTGTCGACCGCGGTGGGGACATCGGCGTCGGTGATGGAACGTACGGAAGGGGCGTTCTGGTGCTGCGGCATGTTCACCAAGCGATCTTGACAGCAGATTTGTTCCTTCGGCAACGCATTTTGGGCCGGGCACTCATGTCCTGCACAGTCCGGAGTCAGCCGACACTCAGCACGCCCTTCACGGAAAATGAGCTCGTGCGTTCACTGCCGCGCTCGATCTACCAGCACATGCCGAGCTGGTCGAGGTCTGTCCGGCGCTGTTCGGGGAGCTTCGCGGCGCGTTTACGGACGTTGTCGAGCCAGGTGCCGAGCTTGACCACCACGGGCCCCTCAGCACCGCCCTGACGGCCTGTCGGGCCGGTCTCCGTCTCCAGGTGCTCGACGTGCTTGCGGGGCACCCGAAGATGCCCCTCACGCGTGTGAAACTGCCGCGCCGCCGCGAGGTTGCCCGCCCGCTTCGTATCCTGCGTCTGCTTCACCGGCCGCTCGTCTTCCTCGGCTGGTGTGACCTTGAGGGTGTTCTCCAGGATCCACTGCTGCACGGGCTGGAGCTGTTCCCGCCCGTACCGTTGCGCGGTGACCCAGCGTCCGAGGTCTTCGCCCTGGATGATGACGTCGCCCGTAGCCGTGGGGAGGGTTCCGCCGGCCTGGACGTGGTTGTGGACGAGGCGGTAGCAGCGCTGCCACCCGGTGTCCCATACCGGGCACCACCCCGGATCGATCGCGTCCGGCTCGTCCCGCCGCGCCTCGGTCATCGCCCCGAAGGGGCGGGGCGGCTGGCCGCGCGCGGCTTCTCGTTCTCCCGCGCCCTGCGCGCTGCCGCGCAGGTGTTCTTCGCCCAGGCCCCAATGGGATGCCCCTCCCACACTGCAGTGGTCGGAGGGAGGAAGTGCCCATGTACCCCGGCGGTACTCCTTGGCGACGGCGATCCCGTCCGCCCAGGCCGCCTCCTGCTCCGACCACACCATCCCGAGCTTCTCCAGCTCGGCCACCCGCCCGGCCTCTGGCACCCCGGCCGCGTAGGCGCGGCGCTGCTCGGCGATCCACTGCCCGAGCGGATACCCACCGACCACGCCCGGTCCTCCGGCGTGACGACCGTGTACGGCACCCGCAGCGCACCGTTCCCGGTCTCGCGCAGCCACCGCCCGGCTGCCTCGATCCCACGCCGCCAGTAGGCACCCTCCGGGTCGAGACCCGCAGCCGCACGAACTGGGCCAGGACTGCGGGGTCGCGTTCCTCGCTGAACCGCAGCACCCGGGCCGCCGCCCCGCTCACCCGCACCCCGCCCCGTCTCCGTCCTCCAGGACGTCCTCACCGTCCTCGCCGTCGTGCTCCTGGTCCTGGTCGTGGGCGTCCTCCTGGCCGCTGTGGAGGAGTCCTCCGGCTCACCGTGGCCGACCGGCCACCGGTTCGCCGATCGCATCCGGACCATGCATGCCACGATCCACGACGCCTTGCCGACGTAGCGTCAAGTCGGCAGCCTTCACGGCGCCGGGTTTCGCTGTTGGGCCCGGGGCCATTGGGTACCGGAGTAATGTCGGGCAGTCAGATATATTCTGAACGGGGGCTTGTGTGGTGCGGGACCAACTTCTCGGGGCCGTTACCGGCTGATTCGTCAGCTGGGTGAATGTGGCATGGGCCAGGTGTGGGAAGCGCGCGACGGCACCCTGGAACGTCTGGTCGCGGTAAAGGTGATCACTCTGCTGTCCGGTGGCGGCAGTCGGGCGACGAGGCGCGGACCCGGTTCCTCCGCGAGGCACGGATCACCGCCCTGCTGCAGCATCCCAACATCGTGACCGTTCTCGCCCTCGGCCAGGCCGAGGGCGAGAACGGCAAGGCCCCTTGGACCGCTTTGGCCTGGGCCGATGTCGCGTGTCCTGCCCGGTTCCCGTACCGGAGCTGCCCCTGAGCCGAGCCCGGGGCCGGCGCCCATGCCCACCGTGGTCTCGGTCGCTTCGGGCAGCCCGGCCGCCACTCGCGCCCCCACCCCGATCCCGCCGGGTCTGGCGGTGGGCGGTTCCTTATTCACCTACCTCTCTGGTCGGATACGATCGACTGCTATACGATCGGTTTGAGATCGAGCAGAATGTTGATGGAGGAGGATCATGACCAACCCACAGCGCCCGGACACGGCTCCGCGCGGACCGGGGGCCGTGTCGCAGGCTCACGGCCCCGTGCAGGGGGATGCCATGAGCGGACGCCACGTATCCGTGGTCATCGTCGGCGCGGGATTCTCAGGGCTCGGTACGGCCATTCGGCTGCTGCAGGAGGGCCACCGGGATGTGCTCATATTGGAGCGGGCCGACGAGGTCGGCGGCGCATGGCGGGACAACACCTATCCCGGGTGCGCCTGCGACGTTCCCTCGCGCCTGTACTCGTTCTCCTTCGCGCCCAATCCCGCGTGGAGTCGGCGCTTCGCTCCGCGCGAGGAGATCGGGCAGTACCTCAGGCGCTGCGTCGACGAGTACGACCTGACGCCGAATCTGCGGCTCGGCTGCGAACTGCAACGCGCTACCTGGGATTCCGAGCGGCAACGCTGGGACCTGCGGACCAGCACGGGTCCGCTCACCGCCGGGCTGCTGGTACTGGCCCAAGGCCCGCTGTCGGAACCGGCCGTTCCTTCGCTGCCCGGGCTCGACAGCTTCATCGGCGAGGCGTTTCACTCCGCTCAGTGGAGGCACGACCTGGATCTGAGCAACAAGCGGGTGGGAGTGATCGGGACCGGCGCGAGCGCAATCCAGTTCGTACCTCACCTGCAGCGCACGGCACGGCAGGTGACGGTTTTTCAGCGCACTCCGCCCTGGATCGCGCCGCGCCGTGATCGGCCGATCCCGCAGTGGCAGCAACGTCTGTTCCGGCTGGCACCGCCGGTGCAGCGACTGGCTCGCGGCTGGGAGTATCTGGCCCGGGAGGCGACGCTGCCCGCTCTGCTCGGCAACCGCACCATGGCCGCCTTCGGCCAACGCGAGGCGCTTGGCCATCTGCACCGTCAGGTCGCGGACCCGGGAATGAGGGCCAAGCTGACCCCGGACTACGAACTGGGCTGCAAGCGGGTCCTGCTGTCCGACGACTACTACCCGTCCTTGGGCCAGCCCAACGTCGACGTGGTCACTGATCCGATCACGAGCATCGGGCCCGATGCGGTGCTCACCGCGCCCACCGCTGCGGCGCGGGACGGAGATGCCATCGCCGAGCACCCGGTGGACGTGCTGATCTACGGAACCGGGTTCCGCGTCACTGACGCCACGTACGCGCAGCAGGTCATCGGCGCCGACGGACGGTCCCTGAGCGAGGTCTGGGAAGGCAGCCCGCAGGCCCACCTCGGCACGACGGTCGCAGGATTCCCCAATCTCTTCCTGATGGCAGGTCCCAACACCGGCGTGGGGCACACGAGCCTCATCTACATGATCGAGTCGCAGATCGACTACCTGCTCAGCTGCCTGCGGCTGATGCGCAGCCGGGGCCTGACCGCCGTGGAAGTGCGTGCCGAGGCCCAGCGCGCCTTCAACGCGGAGCTGCAGAGCCGGATGGAGCCGACGGTCTGGGCCGCCGGCGGCTGCGTCGGCTGGTACCAGGACCGCACCGGTCGTATCACGTCCATCTGGCCCGAACCGACATGGCGATTCCGTCGTCGCACGCGAGCCTTCGACCCGCGGCAGTACGTGCTGACGGCGGAGGGCGCCGCCCCGCCGCGTCCGCAGCCGTCAGGCCGGGCCGCACGGAATTCTGAAGGGTGAGTCCAGGGTCGTGACGCGTCCTCGTGCCCGCAGCAGCCGGAGGATCCCGCTCAGGGAGTTGATCGTGCCCACCGCGCTGTTCCGTACTCCGGCCACCCGCCTCTTCGCTGCCGAAGCGCTGAGCGCAGTCCTGTTCTCGGTGCCCATGCTGCTGTTCACCACGCCCAGTCACCCCAGAGTGCCCGACTGGTTCCAGTTACTGGGGCTCGGCCTCCTGCTCACGATGATCGGCGCCACCGTGCACACGTGGCGGCGGACTATCGCCGACGAGTTAATACCCGCCGGGCGAACGGGCCCGGCGGCCGGGGGAGCCTGCGGGCGTCTGCGTGAACAGCTCGGTGCGGAGCGCCGGTTGCGCCGGCTGCTGATCCTCTATCCAGCCGTGCTGGTGCTGCTGCTGCCAGTCCCCGATACCTGGGTGAACTTCTGGTTCTGGTCCACGCTGCTGGCCGCCGTAGCCGGACTGATCTCGCTCGGCCTGCTGCTGCGCACGCCCGGCCGTCGCGGGCGCACATGTTCAACTCCGACGGCAGCGCCCGACACGCTGGCGGTGTACGTTGGCCGCGCGCGGCATCGTCGGCGCTGAGGGGACCGTCAAGCGTCTGGTGACGGACGGTGACCGGTTGCGTGGTGTCGAGCTGGTCGAGGGGCATGTCGTCCCCCGCTCCGCGGTCTTCGTCTTCCCGCACATGGTGCCCCACGACACCCTGCTCACCGGCCTGGGGTGCGAGCGGGACCCCAACGGTTGGGTGACCACCGACACTGCGGGCCGGACCAGTGTGTTCGGGGTGTGGGCGGTCGGCAACGTGTCCGACGCGCAGGCGCTCGTGATCACCGCTGCGGGACAGGGGGTGGCGCCGCGTTCGCCCTCAACCATGACCTGGTCGCGGAGGACGTCGAGCGTGCCGTGAAGGACGGCAGCTCTTCGTCCGGGGCGCCGCAGCACGTGCCGCGGCGGGCCCCACGAACCGCCTTGTCCGACTGACCTCCCGGTCGTTGAGCCGGCCGGTTCCCGGCGGATGCGGTTCCCGGCCGGCCGGGAACCGTGCACATGCATCACGAACACACCAGCAAGGTAGAGCTCACCATGGC
>NZ_JBHWIY010000075.1:0-11686 GCF_042731715.1 Streptomyces sp. NPDC059832
TCGATGTCGTCCGGGGGCCGGCGCGCAGAGTCAGCAGCGCCCACGACCGGCCCCAGAGTCAACCCCCGAAGGACTTACGAACTCAACCACTTAGCCGCAGAGGATTCCTCGGCGGATCCATCCTGTTCGTCGCCGGAGCAGCGGTCGGCTGCAGTACCGACCCGGCCGGCGGTGGCTCCACCGGGGCGAAGACCACCCTGAACGTCTGGTCCCACGCCTACGGCGAGGCCGGCACCCAGCAGGCCCTCACCCGCTATGCCACCGCGTTCACCAAGGCCAACCCGGACATCGCGGTCAAGGTCACCTGGACCCCGGGCGACTACAGCAGCAAGCTCTACGCGACCCTGCTCACCGACGCCGCCCCGGACGTCTTCGAGATCGGCGACTTCAGCGAGAGCTTCGCCCGGCAGGGCCAGATAGCCCAGCTGGACGACATCTACGGCAGCGCCAAGTCCGACTTCAACCCGGGCGCCCGCGAGATGGTGACCGTCGACGGCAAGCTCTACGGCGTCAAGACGCTCGACGACGTCATGATGCTCTACTTCCGCAAGAGCGTGCTGTCCAAGGCCGGCATCACCCCGCCCGACAGCTTCGACGCGCTCGCCGATGCGGCCAAGGCCCTGAGCTCCAAGAAGACCAAGGGTCTGTTCGTCGGCCAGGACGGCCTGGGCGACAGCGCCATCCTGTCCGTGTTCTCCAACGGCGGCGACCTCGTCACCGACGACGGCAAGGCGGGCTTCGGCTCCCCTCAGGCCGCCGAGGCCGTGGCCGGGCTCAAGCGCCTTCACGACGACCGGTCCCTGCTGCTCGGTTTCACCACCGACTGGTGGGATCCCGCCGCCCTCACCCAGAACGTCGTCCCGATGCAGTGGGGCGGCCTCTGGTCGATGCCCGCCATCAAGACCGCGCTCGGCGACGACTTCGGCGTCCTGCCGTGGCCCGCCTTCAAGCCCGGCGGCAAGCCCGTGGTGCGCGTCGGCGGCTGGAGCACCTGCGTCAACGCCAAGGGCAAGAACGTGGACGCGGCCAAGAAGTTCGTCCAGTGGCTCTGGATCCAGCAGACCGACCTCCAGACGGACTGGTCGCAGAGCTACGGCCTCCACATCCCGCCGCGCACGTCCGTCGCCGCCACCGCCGACAAGCTCACCCAGGGGCCCGCCAAGGAGACCGTCGAGCTGGCCGCCAAGTACGGCAGGAACAACCCCAGCACCTGGAACAGTGCTGTGAGCTCCCTGTTTACCGCGGCTGCGGCGAAGATCGTCAGCGGGAAGGGCGATGCGCAGAGTCTCCTGGCCGACGCGGTCAAGAAGGCCCAGGGCGAGATCGACAAGCAGCGCGCATGATGAAGTCCGCACCTCCACCCACGCTTCACCACGAGCGTGTCGGGTGCCCCGCGTCCGAGCCGCGGGGCACCGCCCCCGTCCGCCGTTCCCGCCCGGACTGGCGTGCCTGGGGAGCGTTCGCACTGCTTGCCGGGCCCCTGCTGATCGGCCTGGGCCTCTTCAAGTACGTCGCCATCGGCTGGAGCTTCCTGCTCAGCCTCAGTGAGGCCCGCGGCAGCATCGCCCTGGGGCACTGGGTCGGCCTGGACAACTACCAGGCGCTGCTCTCCGATGCGGTGTTCCGCAAGTCGCTCGGCCAGATCCTGCTGTTCACGGTGTTCATCGTGCCGGTGACGTTCGCCGCCTCGCTGGGACTGGCGCTGCTGGTGCACCGGATCCGGCGCGGCCGGGCCGTGCTGCGCACCGCCTTCCTGATCCCGGCCGCAGTCTCCTACGTCGCAGCCTCCCTGCTGTGGAAGATGAGCCTGTTCAACGGGCTGCCGAGCGGCATCGCCAACACGATCGGCGGATGGTTCGGCATGGATGCCGTCCCATGGCTGCAGACCACCTCGCCACCGCTGTACTGGGTCGTCCTCATCACCCTCCGCCTCTGGCTCCAGGTCGGCTTCTACATGGTGCTCTTCCTGGCCGGGCTCCAGGCCATCCCCAAGGAGATGTACGAGGCCGCCGCCCTCGACGGCGCCACCGGCCTGCGCCTGTTGCGCAGGATCACCCTGCCGATGCTGCGCAACACCTCGGTGGCCGTCCTGATGCTGCAGTTCATCGCCGCCTTCCAGGCGTTCGACGAGTTCTACAACCTGTTCAACAGCGGGCTGTCCGGGTCGGCCGCGGCGCCGGTCCGAACCCCCCTGGGCTACCTCTACGACACCGCGATGGGCTCCCAGAACTACGGCCTCGGATCGGCCGGAGCCTTCGTACTCACCGCCCTCATCGTCGGTGTGACCCTGGTCCAGGGTCGGCTCACCGGCTTCGGCAAGGGTGAGGAGTGAGCAACATGACAACAACACGACAGCTGCCACAGGTAGTACGCCGGTCCGTGCGCGGCCTGCTGGCCGGCCTGCTGACGGCGGTGTTCCTGGCGCCCTTCTACCTGATGCTGCGCAACGCGCTGATGGACACGCAGGGCCTGACGTCACCGGACTGGACCTGGTGGCCGTCGACGATGCACTGGGAGAACTTCACCTCGCTCTTCAGCGACCCCACCCTGCACATGGGCCAGGCCCTCGGCAACTCGTTGCTGATCGCCGCGATCACCGCCCCGGTGTCGACGCTCCTCGCCTCGGCCGCCGGATACGCCCTCGCGCGCATCCCGGTACCCGGACGCGGCGTCCTGCTCGCCCTGGTGATGGCCACGCTGATGATCCCCGGATCGGTGACGTTCGTCCCCACCTTCGTCGTCGTGGGCTCCATGGGCGGGGTCAACACTCTGTGGGGAATCATCGCACCCGGGCTGTTCAACCCCTTCGCCGTCCTGCTCTTCCGTAACTTCTACCTCCAGTTCCCCAGCGAGATCGAGGAGGCCGGACGCCTGGACGGGCTCGGCTGGCTCGGCCTCTACCGCCGGATCGCGTTGCCGTCGTCCGGAGCGATGCTCGCCTCGCTCGGCGCGCTCGCCTTCATCGACAGCTGGAACGCCTTCCTGTGGCCGCTGGTCATCGGCCAGGACCCGTCCGCGTGGACGGCCCAGATCGCCCTGTCGACGTTCCTCACCTCACAGACCATCAACCTGCCCGGCCTGTTCGCCGGAGCCGTCGTGACCATTGCCCCACTGGTGGCCATGTTCCTGGTCGCCCAGCGTTACATCGTCGAAGGCATCGCCACCAGCGGCCTCAAGGGCTGAGCCGCACCTGACTCCGGACCACCGGTCCGGGCCGCACCACCTGAAGATCCAACCCCCACACCCACCCCACCCTTGGAGGGGACAAGCATGAGATCCGACAGGTCGGCTCCCGCCGTCAGGAGATTCTTCTCCCGAATCCTGCCTGCCACGGCAGCCGCGGTCACCCTCGTTCTCGCGGGAACCACCGGCTCCGCCGCAGCGGCCCCCAGCGCCACCAGCGCCACCACTCCAATGACCGGACCGCAGTTGGCAGCCTCCTGGACGGGGCCGCTGAGTACCCGCGGGCGGTACATCGTCGATGCCAACG
Organism: Streptomyces sp. NPDC059832; assembly: GCF_042731715.1. Lineage (NCBI taxonomy): Bacteria > Bacillati > Actinomycetota > Actinomycetes > Kitasatosporales > Streptomycetaceae > Streptomyces > Streptomyces sp. NPDC059832. Next base: position 3,491 of record NZ_JBHWIY010000075.1, read on the forward strand.
GCAACCGCTTCAAGCTGAAGGCCGGCAACTGGGCCGGTGCCCAGGGCACCTGGGAGGGAAGCGGCGACGTCAACGACCCCGCGAACCACCAGGCGGACCAGATGTCGCACAACATCCCGTTGGGCCTGGACCGCGCCCCGCTGACGCAGATCATGGCCGACTTCCACGAACTCGGGCTGAACAGCATCCGGCTGCCGTTCGCCAACGCGATGATGCGCGACACCACGGTCCTACCGGACTCCGCAGTCGCGGCCAACCCGCAGCTGAAGGGCAAGACCCCGCTGCAGGTGTTCGACGCGGTGGTGGCGGCCCTGACCGCCGAGGGGTTCGCGGTCATCCTCAACAACCACACCACCTCCTACCGCTTCTGCTGCGGCCTGGACGGTAACGAACGCTGGAACAGCGGACAGTCCGCCCAGCAGTGGCAGGACGACTGGCTCTTCCTGGTGAACCGCTACAAGGCGAACAAGCGTGTCGTCGGCGCCGACCTGCGCAACGAGATCCGTCGCGACACCTGGGACGACCCCAACTGGGGCTGGGGTGACGACCACGACACATACGCGGCCTTCGAGCTGGCGGGCACCCGCATCCTGCAAGCCGACCCCGACATGCTGGTCGTCATGGAGGGCATCAACTGGTACGGCATCCCGCTGGACGGGCTGAACTACGGCAGGCCGATGCTGACGCCGGTCCGTGAACTCTCCAACACCCTGATCACCTCGGGGAAGCTGGTCTACGCTGCGCACTTCTACGGCTACACCGGGCCGAACTACACGGGTGCCGACAGCGGACCGGGGCACACCAACGACTGGCCGTACGAGGACTTCCCGCTCGACAAGCTGAAGCAACTGGTACACGACGAGGCCCTGTTCGTCACCCAGTCCGGCCAGCACTTCACCGCCCCCGTCTGGATCAGCGAGTTCGGTGCCGCCGGCCGGGGGTCGGACGACACCAAGGAGAAGACCTGGTTCGACAACTTCACCGACATCCTGGTCGAGAACGACACCGACTTCGCCATCTGGCCGCTGGTCGGATGGACCGGCGCCAACGGCGCGCCGCAGGACACCTGGGCCCTGATCTCCTACGACACCGCCGGCAAACGACAGAGCCTCAGCGACTCCGGTGACTGGCGGTCCGCCGACTGGAACAAGTTGGTCAACGCCTCGGGCGTCTCCGGTCCGGTCGCACAGGTCAACCACTGGAACATGCTCAACCTCGACTTCCGCGACCACAACGTCTCCTCCCGCATGCTCGCCCAGGGCGACTGGAGCCCCGGCTACCGCAAGGGCAACTGCCCCGATAGCCAGCGTCTGACCGGCCTCGGCCGCAGCGACAAGCGCGGCCTGTGCACCGACGCGAACCAGCCCGCCAAGGGAGCCGGTGACTGGGTGGCCGTCCATGACGAGCGCTACGTCACCCACGGCGACTGGGCCTCGGGCTACAACAAACTCCAGTGCCCCGACAACACTTTCGCCGTCGGCTACAGCGTCAACGGCAACTCCATGGCCGGCCTGCTCTGCGCGCCGTCCGCCGCACCGCTGCCGCTGAACGGCCGCAACGCCTGGTTCGACCAGGGCAACAACCGCCCGGCCACCGGCGGCTCGGTCGAAAGCGACTGGGCTCCCGGCTACTACAAGGGCCAGTGCGCCGACAACGAGTACGTCGCCGGCGTCGCCTTCACCTGGAAGTGGAACCACGGCGGAGTCCCCGACGCACTGCTCTGCCGTCCGCTGAGCTGACCCACCTCCCTCAGTTCCACTAGTTCCACTAGTTCCACTAGTTCCACTAGTTCCACTAGTTCCATCAGTTCCATCATCGAGGAGACCACGGCCATGCCACGACTCGAGGTTGCCGCAGACGGCTTCCGTCTCGACGACCGACCGCTGCGAATCATCTCCGGCGGGCTGCACTACTTCCGGATCCATCCGGAACAGTGGGCCGACCGGCTTCGCAAGGCGCGCCTGATGGGACTGAACACGATCGAGACCTACGTCCCATGGAATCTCCACTCGCCCCATCCGGGTGAGTTCCGGCTGGACGCAGGTCTCGATCTTCCCCGGTTCCTCGATCAGGCCGCCGCCGAAGACCTGCACGTACTGCTCCGCCCCGGCCCGTACATCTGCGCCGAGTGGGAGGGCGGCGGCCTGCCCTCCTGGCTGCTCGCCGACGAGGACATCGAACTGCGCAGCCGCGACCCGCGCTACCTGAAGGCGGTGGACGACTACCTCGCTGCCCTGCTGCCGCCCGTCCTTCCTTACCTCTCCACTCGTGGCGGCCCGATCCTCGCTGTGCAACTGGAGAACGAATACGGCGCGTACGGCGACGACTCCGGCTACCTGGAGGATCTGGCGGAGCTGCTGCACCGGCACGGAGTCGACGTACCGCTGTTCACCTGCGACCAGCCCTCCGACCTGGAGCGCGGCGGCCTCGACGGCGTCCTGCGCACCGTCAATCTCGGCAGCCGGGTGGACGCCGGTCTCGCCGAACTGCGCACGCATCAGCCGTCCGGGCCGCTGATGTGCAGCGAGTTCTGGATCGGCTGGTTCGACCGCTGGGGCGGCACCCATGTCACCCGCAGCACGGCCGACGCCGCGGCGGACCTCGACCGGCTGCTCGCGGCCGGCGCCTCGGTCAACATCTACATGTTCCACGGCGGTACCAACTTCGGATTCACCAACGGCGCCAACGACAAGGGCACGTACCGCCCCACCGTCACGTCGTACGACTACGACGCGCCGCTGGACGAGGCCGGCGATCCCGCCCCCAAATACGCCGCCTTCCGCGAGGTCATCGCCCGGCACGAACCCGTCCCCGAGGAGCCGGTACCCACACCCGCACCCAAGCTTGCCCCGGCCGCCGTGGAACTCACCGCATGCGCCGGCCTCCTGGACCAGTGCGAGCGGCTCGGCAGCGCGGTGCTCGCCGACTGCCCGCAGGCCATGGAACAGCTCGGCCAGTCCTTCGGATTCATCCTGTACGAGACGGCGCTCCCGGCGGCCGGGCCGACCGTCCTCCGCATCGCCGAGGTGCACGACCGTGCCCAGGTCTTCGTCGACGGCCAGCCGGTCGGCGTCCTGGAACGCGAGAACCATGAGCACACCCTCGCCTTCCACACTCCCCGGCGCGGTGCACAACTGGCCGTGCTGGTGGAGAACCAGGGCAGGGTCAATTACGGGCAGGGCATGCACGACCGCAAGGGACTGCTCGGCGAGGTCTCCATCAACACACTGGCGCCGGAGCGCTGGTACAGCCGGCCGCTGCCTCTCGACGATCCGGGCCGGCTTTCCTTCACCGCGTTCGAGCCCGCCTCGCCCCCGGTCGGCCCCACGTTCCACCGTGGGCACCTGGACATCGAGCAGCCGGCCGACGGCTGGATCGCCCTGGACGGCTGGACCAAGGGCCACGTCTGGATCAACGGCTTCGCACTCGGCCGGTACTGGTCCCGAGGACCGCAGACCACTCTCTACGTCCCCGCACCGATCCTGAACGCCGGCCGGAACGAGATCACGGTCCTCGAACTGCACGGCGCCACCACCCGTACGGTGGAACTGCGGGGCACTCCCGATCTGGGCCCCGTCGAGGACTGACATCCGTGACACCGGACGACAGGCCTCAGCCAGTTGGACCGACCGGCCACGCCGACATGAACCTCCAGAAGGACCGAGAATGCCCCAGCGCCCATGACATCGCCGGCACGGCCGGATCCCCGGCGAACTGGTGGAGAGAAGCCGTCATCTACCAGGTGCGGGCGCACCCGGGGCTCGGCGCCGGAGACGCCGTCGAATGGACCGAAGCGCCTGCGGGCGTACTCGTCTTCCGCCGCCAGGGCTTCGTCTGCACGATGAACACCAGCGATGAGGCGGTACGCATCCCCGCTCGCGGGCGTCTGCTGCTCGCCAGCTCCCCGGTCGGCCCCACCAACGGCTCCCACGGCGCGAGCTTCGAGCTGGACGCGAACGCCACGGTGTGGTGGACGGTCTGACGCCCCGTTCCCACACCGCTCCGGTCGGCTGGCCGACCGCTTGAAGATCACCGTCCTCCACCGACGACAGAGGATTCCATGCACAGCAAGCGACGCCTCACCGAGCAGCGGCTCGACCGGGTGCTGAACCAGCGCATCCGGCCCGCGGTCCACGCCCGTACCGTCCCGGTCGAGATCGCGATCTGGAGCGTGCCGGGCGAGCCGGTCCCCGTGGCCGACGGCCTGGCCGCACCGTACGAACCCGTGGCGCTCGGGCACCGGTGGGGGCCACCCTGGTCCACCAGCTGGTTCAGGATCAGCGGCAGGGTTCCGCAGGAGTGGGCCGGTCTGCGGGTCGAGGCGGTCATCGACCTCGGCTTCAACGTCACCGGCGCGGGCTTCTCCGCCGAGGGCCTGGTCTACCGGGTGGACGGCAGCGTGGTGAAAGCCCTCAACCCCCGCAACGCCTATATTCCGGTCGCCGACCCGGCGGTCGGCGGCGAGGAGTTCACCTACTACGTCGAGGCCGCCGCCAACCCCAACCTGGTCGACGACCACATCCCGTCGCGGACCGGGGACCAGCCCTCCTGGATGACGGGCGCCGGCTCCGAGAGCGCGCCTTTGTACCAGCTGCTCCGACTGGAGCTGGCGGTCTTCGACGCACAGGTGTGGGAACTCGCCCAGGACCTGGACGTCCTCGGGGGGCTCATGCGCGAACTGCCCGAGGCCGACCCGCGCCGCTGGCAGCTCCTGCACTCCATCGAGCGGGCCCTGGACGAAGTCGACCTGCAGGACATCGCCGGCAGCGCCACCGCTGCCCGCGAGGTGCTGCGCCCGGCGCTCGCCGCCCCCGCGGCCGCGAGCGCCCACCGCATGTCCGCCGTCGGACATGCCCACATCGACACCGCCTGGCTGTGGCCGCTGCGCGAGACCATCCGCAAGGTCGCCAGGACGCTCTCCAACGTCACCCATCTCATGGACGAACACCCCGGCTTCCTCTTCGCCATGTCCCAGGCCCAGCAGTTGGCCTGGCTCAAGGAGCACCGTCCCGAGGTCTACGCCCGGGTCCAGGAGAAGGCGGAGAAGGGGCAGTTCCTGCCTGTCGGCAGCCTGTGGGTGGAACCCGACACCAACATCACCGGCGGTGAGGCCCTCGTCCGGCAGCTGACCCATGGGAAGCGCTTCTACCTCGACGAGTTCGGCGTCGAGACCGAGGAGATGTGGCTGCCCGACACCTTCGGGTACAACGCGGCCATGCCGCAGCTGATGAAACTGGCGGGAATCCGGTGGTTCCTCACTCAGAAGATCTCCTGGAACACCACCAACAAGTTCCCGCACCACACCTTCTGGTGGGAGGGCATCGACGGCACCAGGATCTTCAGCCACTTCCCGCCGGTCGACACCTACAACGCCGAGATCACCGGCGCCGAACTCGCCCATGCCGTCGGCAACTTCCAGGACAAGGAAGCAGCCAACAGCTCGCTGCTCCCATTCGGCTACGGAGACGGCGGCGGTGGCCCCACCCGGGAGATGCTGGCCCGGACCGAGCGTCTCGTCGACCTGGAGGGCTCGGCCAGGGTCGTCATCGAAAGCCCCACGGACTTCTTCGAGCGGGCACACGCCGAATACCCCGACGCGCCGGTGTGGCACGGGGAGCTGTACCTGGAGTTCCACCGCGGCACGCTGACCAGCCAGCTGAGGACCAAGCAGGGCAACCGGCGCAGCGAGCACCTGCTGCGAGAGGCCGAGCTGTGGTCGGCGACCGCCACCTTGCGCACCGGATTCGCGTACCCTTACCAGGCCCTGGACCGGCTGTGGAAGACGGTCCTGCTGCACCAGTTCCACGACATCCTGCCCGGCTCCTCCATCGCCTGGGTTCACCGGGAGGCGGAGCAGACCTACGCCGCCGTCACCGCCGAGCTGTGCGCGATCACGGACGCCGCCCAGCGCGCCCTGGCCGGCGAAGGCGATCTACCGGTTGTCTTCAACGCCGCTCCGTTCGCCCGCGACGGTGTCCCCGCCCTCGGCGCCACGCTCCGCACCCGGCCGCCGGGCAGGCCTGTCGCCCCGGTCCCCTGCGGGGACGGTTTCACGCTGGACAACGGCCTGGTCCGCGTCCGGATCGATGCCCAGGGCCTGGTGACCTCGGCGTACGACATCGCGGCCGAACGCGAAGCGCTGGCCCCCGGCGCCGCCGCCAACCTCCTCCAACTGCACCAGGACTTCCCCAACGAGTACGACGCCTGGGACATCGACGCCTTCTACCGCAACACCGTTCACAACCTCCTCGACGCCGACTCGGTCGGGACACAGGAAGGCGGTGTCCGGATCGTGAGGACCTTCGGTGACTCCCGCATCGAACAGCTGGTCTCCCTGTCCGAAGGTTCCCGACGTCTGGACATCGACACCGAGATCGACTGGCACGAGAAGGAGAAGCTCCTCAAGGCATCCTTCCCGCTCGACGTGCGGGCCGACCACTCCAGCGCGGAGATCCCCTTCGGACACGTCCGGCGCCCCACCCACACCAACACCAGCTGGGACGCCGCCAAGTTCGAGATCTGCGCCCACCGCTTCCTGCACCTCGGCGAACGGGGGTGGGGCGCGGCCGTGGTCAACGACTCGACCTACGGGCACGAGGTCACCCGGGACGTCCGCGCAGACGGCGGCACCACCACCACCGTCCGGCTCTCCCTGCTCCGCGCTCCCCGCTTCCCCGACCCGGATGCCGACCAGGGCCACCACCGCCTGCGATACGGGTTCGTCATCGGCGCCGACATCGCCGACGCCGTCCGCGAGGGCTACGCGTTCAATCAGCCCGAGCGCAGCCTCCTCGGCTCGGCCGAGGTCGAGCCGCTCGTCACCGCGGACAACGAGACCGTTGTCATCGAAGTGGTCAAACTCGCCGACGATCGCTCCGGCGACATCGTCGTACGCCTCTACGAGGCATGCGGGGGACGCACCCGAACCGTCCTGACCGCCGGATTCCCTCTGACCTCCGCGGTCGAGACCGATCTGCTGGAGCGTGAACTCGACCCCCGGGGGAACACGGACGCGGTACAAGCGGACGGCCGAACAGTGCACCTGGCACTGCGCCCGTTCCAGATCCTCACTCTCCGGCTGAGGCCCCGGAAGAGTGACTGACCGAGGCTCTCCAGGAATGGAACCCCGGAGCCACCGACCTTACGAGTGATCAATCAAGCCATGACCAAAGAAGGTAGGACCGCCGTGCCTGTACCTCCCGCCGCTGTCCTGTTCGACATGGACGGCACGCTGGTCGACACCGAGATTCTCTGGCTCCGGACCACGGCCGATCTCGCCGCCCGTCTCGGCCACACCCTCACCGAGGAGGACCTGCCCGAGGTGCTCGGCCGCGCTGTCGACCACACCGCTGCCCACCTGTGCCGCATCACCCGGACCGGCTTCACTGCGGATGCCTTGGCCGAGATTCTCAGCGACACGTTCAGCAGCAAGGTCGCCGCCGAGGTCGTCCCCCGGCCCGGCGCACTGGCGCTGCTCGCCGAACTGAGCGACGCCTCCGTGCCTACCGCGCTGGTCTCGGCCTCCCCTCGCCGCGTAGTGGACCTGGTCCTCGGCAGCCTCGGTGATCACTGGTTCACCGTCACTCTCGCCGCCGAGGACACCGAGCGCACCAAGCCCGACCCCGCCCCCTACCTGGCCGCCGCCGATCGACTCGGGTTGGACCCTGCGGCCTGCGTGGCCGTCGAGGACACTCCGACCGGGGTCGCCTCCGCGCGCGCGGCCGGCTGCTCGGTACTGGCCGTCCCCTCCACTGTGCCGATCGCCAAGGCCGACCGGATCACCTTGCTGGACAGCCTCGAACAGGCCGACCTGGCGTTGCTGTCCACGCTGACTGTGCCGACGACGCCGACCGCCTGACGCCGCTTCCTCGGTTTGCTCGGCGTCCTCGCAACCGCCACCAGACTTTCGGGACTGCCGTTCCGAAGCCGTGATCCACCTTTGAGCGATCGAGCCACCGCGCGGACGCGGAAACTCGGTGGCAGCGGCGGACCTACGGGTGGTGTAGTCGGCCGGACTGCTTCAACTTGCCTATCAGGAGTGCGAACTGTCAGACATCGCCAGCGCGCAACGCGCCAAGTCCTCACGGATCTCACGCTTTAGTACTCCAGTCAGATTTGGTGTCCTGAGCTGGCTCTTTTCAGGTAGTGGCATCGTTGGGCGATGGCTTGGTGGCGTCTGCGCCAGTGGGACCATCT
>NZ_JBHWIY010000076.1:0-6825 GCF_042731715.1 Streptomyces sp. NPDC059832
AGAAAAAGAAAGAAAGAGGAGGTTCAATCTCACTTAGTAAGAAGAAAAAAGGGGGGGAGGGGTGGGGGAGGGGGAGGGATGGGGGAGGAGCCGCCCCCCCCCCCTCTTCCCCCCCCCCGATACCCCGCATCGCTTCCCGCTGTCGGCCCCCGTCCGGGCCTTCCGAGTCCCTCTCAAGAGGATCTGCCTGTACGGGGGCATTCGGCACCTGTGCCTGTACGGGCGGCCCGACCCCGCGGACCTGGCGGACCCGCCCCAGCAGCTCGCGCTCCGCCGGACGCTACTCGGTGCGCAGCGCCGTGGCCGTACGCGCCCTGGCGGCCCAGCCGGCCGGGATCAGTGCGCCCAGCATCGCGATCACAACCCCGCCGAGCCCCAGTAGGAGCAGCTGAACAGGCTCGTACACATCGAGGACCGGCGACGGCAGGCTGGTGCCTACGGCACGCCCCATTACCGGCATGACGACGTGGTGCAGCGCGTACCCCGCAGGGACGCCGAGCAGCCCGCCGATCACGCCGATCACGGTCACCGAGGCGAGCACGAGGCCCATGGTCTGCCGCGGCGTCATGCCGATCGCCTTGCAGACGCCCAGGTCGTGGATGCGTTCCCGGGTGTCGAGGACCACGGAGTTGAGTACGCCGAGACCGGCCACGGTGATCAGCATGAGGGTGAGCAGCACCGCCATCGCGGCCATGATGAGGATGATGCCGTCCTGCCCTGACTCGGAGCCGGTCGTGGCGTCGCCGCCCAGCGGCTGCACGACTGCGGCGACCTTCTGGGCGTAGTCGTCGGCGGAGACGCCGGACTTCGTTTCGACGAGGAAGGTACTGGGCTCAGCCGACTTGAAGTCGGCCATGTCCGCGTGGATCTCCAGCTGGCTGCCCGACGTGTCGAAGGACTCGCCCACGATCCGCAGGGTCGCGGTGTCCTTCTCGTAGGTCACCCGCACCGTGTCACCAATCTTGGTGCTGGTCCTTTCCAGGAAGCGGGAGGGCACCACGACCTGTCCCTTACCAGTGATCCAGTGCCCGGAAATCATCTCGTAGCTGCCAGAGCGCGAATCGCCCTCGTAGAGGCTGGCCTGGATCGATCCTGAGATCCCGGCCACGGCGACCTCGGTCTGGGCCTTGCCGTAGTACGACTCCGTACCCGGCTGCGACGCGACGGCGGCCCGCACCTTCGCCGGATCGGCGACCTTGGGCTTCTTGGACGTGCTCGCCGCGCTGTTCTCCACGGGAGGCGGGCCTGAATCGCTGCCGCCAGGGGAAGGCGGATCTCCCGCGTCGCCCCCCATAGGAGGCGGCGGCGGGGGAACGACTTCGATCGCCTTGGTCGTCGTGACCGTGACCGCGGCACGGTTCTCCGGGTCCTGCGAGGTGCCGATCGCGTTCAGGGACGAGGTCAGCCCCACAGCGAACGTCGCCGCGACCGTACCGAACGCCACCGCGAGCAGCATCGCGAGAGTACGTACCGGATGCGTGAAGGGGGTGGCGAGACCGTAGGTCACCGGCCGCGGCAGCGGCAGCAGCCCCATCGCCCGATGCGCCCACTGGCCTCGCCCAGTGCGCGGCGACCGGCCGACCGCGATGGCCTCGATCGTACGCAGCCTTCCGGCCCGCAGCGCGGGAATCAGCGCCGCGAGCCCCACGACGACCAGGGCGGCGGCCGGTACGGCGACGTCTACCCACCAGGCCACCGAGAGCGGGACGCCGCCGTACACCGACTCGGTGTCGGACAGTAGGGGCACGGCAAGGAGGTTGCCCAGGACGACACCCAGGGCGATGCCGACGACGGCCGGGATCAGCGCCTGGGCGACGTAGGCGCGTACGACCTCGCGTGGGGTGAAGCCGATGGCCTTGAGAATGCCGATTCTGCGCAGGCTGGTGCCGACCGCACCACTGATCACACTGCTGACGATGATCACCGACATCACGATGCCGAGCACGCCGAAAGCCATCACGAACGGGACGGTCGCCGCCGCACCCTGATCAGCGGCGCGTTTGGTGTCCAGCCAGGACTGGGTACCCAGCAGCGCCCCGGACCCCACGGAGGCGGCGAGCTTCTTCCGGTCGGCGAAGATCTGCTGCTTCGTGCTCGCGGAGTCGAAGCGGTAGAGCATCTGACTCGTGACCGGGCCGCCCTCCGACGCCAGCGCGTCGACTTGCGCGGGAGTCGCCCAGGAGTCGGCCGTCTTGCTGGCCGACACAGCGAAGCCGACGATCGAAAGGGTCGGGGCGCCCTCGGCGTCCGAAGCCTTCAGGGCGGCGCCGATCTCGACGGCGGGCCCCTCGAACGACGCGGCGAGCACGATCTCGCCCGGCTTCTGCGCCCACCGGCCGGACTTCAGATCCACCCGGTCTACGTCGCCGTCCGGACCGGACCGCCCGACCAGGGTCAGCATCGGCAATTGGAAGCCCGCCCGGTCCACCGGGCGGAACACCGTGGATGGATACGGCCCCGCGCTCGCGGCGACGCCGGGCAACTTCCCCGTCTTTGCCAGCTGCGCCGCACTCGCCTTGGCCGGATCGAACTGAGCAGTGATGTGCGCACCCTGCTGCTTCCTGAAGGCGTGGTCGAAGGGCGCGGCCGCGGCGACCATCAGCGACCCGGTGACCACCGCCGACGCCACCGCCATCATCATGGCCACGGCGATCACCACTGTCTGCACCCGCCGTCGGTCGACGCCGGAGCGTACGACCCGGCCCATCGCGCCGGTGCCGAACAGGCTCATCGGACGGCCTGCGCGTACGTGTCGAGGGCGACGTGACCGTCGACCAGGTGAACAGTGCGGCTCGCGCACGCCTCCGCCAGCGTCAGGTCATGTGTCACCAGCACGATGGTCTGTCCGGCGCGGTGCAGATCCATCAGCAGATTGCGGACGTCGTGGCCCGAGGCGGTGTCGAGCGCACCGGTGGGCTCGTCGGCGAGCAGCAGCGCGGGCCGGTTGACCAACGCCCGGGCGACCGCGACCCGTTGGCGTTCGCCTCCGGACAGTCGGCCCGGGTAGACGCGGGCATGCTTCTGGATCCCCAGCATCTCCATGAGCTCACCCGCACGGGCCGCAGCCTTGCGCCGACTGGTCCCAGTCAGCTGGGCCGGGAGCTGGATGTTGTCGGTGACGGTGAGGTCGTCGAGAAGATTGAAGAACTGGAAGGCCATGCCGATGTGCTCGCGACGGAACTTGGCAAGGGCGTGCTCACTCAACTGGTCGATCCGTCGCCCAGCCACGGTCACGGCGCCATCGGTCGGCGTGTCCAGGCCGGCGACGAGGTTCAGCAGCGTGGACTTGCCGCTGCCGGAAGGGCCCGTCACCGCAAGGGCCTCACCCTTGGCGACGCTAAGCGTGAGCGGTCCGAGCGCCGGCGCGCCAGCGCTGTCGTAGCGCTTCGCCACACCCTCCAGTTCGATCACTTGATCCATACGAGTTGTCCGTCCTTGCGGTCGCGAGAGGCACATGCCGTTGCCGGTCCTGCGAACCTAGAGGTGCCGCGTATGGGGCGCGTCGGCCGCGGAACCAACATCAGGCCCTTCCCGCGGAGGATTCGGCCGCGGAGTCCTACCTGAGAAGTAGACCTCTGGGACAACGCCCTGGCCGGACAGGCGGACGCGGACCGGGCGGAGAGCGCAGCACAATGCACGGATGGAGACGGAAGACCGGCGCAGCTGGCATCAGCAACTCGTCGACGCGCTACGCCCGGAGGCGAAGGCCGCCCCGCTGTCCCGGCGAGCGGTGCGCGCCGATGTGGTGCTGGCGGTCGTACTGACCGTCATTGCCCTGTTCGTGGCGGTGCGCTATCCCGGCGACGGACCGGTGAACATCAACCCCCCCACGGTGGACGTCGGGACCGGGGTCCCGGCCCCGCCCTCGCCGCCCGACCCTGGTCAGGTGCCCGAGGAGGAAGAACCCTCCTCCGTGCCCTGGGCCCCGGTCGTCCTGTCGACGCTACCGCTGGCAGCCCGGCGCCGGTATCCGCTGACCTTGTTCGTGGTGGTGCTGGGCGCGGCACTGGCCATCGGCAGCTCCGCCTCCTGGATCACCGTCCTGGCCTGTGTCATCGGCGCCTACAGCGCCGTCGTACACAGCCGTTACCGGATAACGGCGATCGCCGTCCTGGTGATCGCCGCCGCGCTGTCCGGCTTCGCTTTCCGCAACGCGGAACCCGTGCTCCCCGGATGGTCCAGCCCGGGATTCGTGCTCCTGGTGGCCGGGATGCTGGCCAGCCTCGTCCGCTTTCTGCAACTGCGGCTGGCCTCCAGCCGGGACCGGGTGACAGAACTGCAAGCCGCTCAGGAGGAGGCCACGCGCCGCGCCGTCGAGGAGGAGCGTGCCCGCATCGCCGCCGAACTGCACGACGTCGTGACCCACAATGTGAGCGTGATGGTGATCCAGGCCGGCGCGGCCCGCAAAGTGATGGACATGGCGCCCGAGCAGTCCAAGGAGGCACTGCTGGCCGTCGAAGCGGGCGGTCGGGCCGCCATGGCCGAACTCCGCCATGTGATGGGCCTGCTGGTCGCCCCGGACCACGAGAAGCCTGACGACCTGGAGCCCCAACCCGGGCTCGCACAGCTCGACGCGCTCGTCGCACGAGTACGCGCCGCCGGTACGCCCGTGAGCGTCGGGGTGTCGCTGCCGCCGGATCCGCTGCCACCGGGGTTGGACCTCGCGGCCTACCGCGTCGTACAGGAGGCGCTGACCAACACGATCAAACATGCGCGCGGCGCGCAGGCGTCCGTCGCCGTCGGCTACACCGACGCCTGTCTGGAGATCGAGATCACGGACACCGGCGGCGCCAAGGAGTGCCCGTCGGTGCAGAGCAACGGCCGTGGCCACATGGGGCTGCGCGAGCGGCTGGCCGTCTACAAGGGCGAGCTGACGGCCGGACCGACGCCGACCGGCGGCTACCGGGTGACGGCCCGCATCCCGCGGAGCACCGTATGAATATGGGCCAGGCGCCGCTGCGTGCCGTCATCGCCGACGACCAAGCCCTCGTACGCACCGGTTTCAAGATGATCCTGGCCGCGGACGGCATCGAAGTGACGGCTGAGGCCGCCGACGGGGCCGAGGCTGTCGCAGCGGTCCGCCGTACGCGGCCCGACGTCGTCCTCATGGACATCCGGATGCCGGAGATGGACGGCATCGAGGCCACCAGGCGCATCATCGGCGACGCCGGCCCGGACGGAACGCGGGTCATCATCCTCACCACATACGACCTCGACCACTACGTCTACGCCGCGCTCACGGCCGGCGCCAGCGGCTTCCTGCTCAAGGACGTCACCCCCGAACATCTGGTCTCCGCCCTACGCCTGGTGCAGACCGGCGACGCTCTCCTCGCACCCACGATCACCCGTCGGCTGATCGAGCGCTTCGCCCCTCACGACGAACCGCAGACCATCGCCCCGCACCGCGATCTGTCCGGCTTGACCCCACGCGAGCTCGAGGTGCTCCGCCTACTCGCGACGGGCCTCAGTAACGCCGAACTCGCCTCCCGGCTGTTCCTCAGCCCGACCACGGTCAAGAGCCACGTCGGCCGCATCCTGTCGAAGCTGGACCTGCGCGACCGTGTCCAGGCCGTCGTCTTCGCCTACGAGACGGGGCTGATCGCCCCGGGCGAGGTGCCTAGATGATTGATTCCAAGGTCAGTGGTCGTAGCCGGTCAGTGACCGGATGGCTGATTGGTCGGTGTGGTGGTTGTTCCAGACCGCGGTGGCTAGAGCGAGGAGTCGTTGCACGACGCGGACGGCTACCCCGGCAGCGTCTGGTTGACGGACTCGATCAGCCGCCGCCGCGGCTTGAACAGCGCCGCGCCAGCCGTTCGGGTTGGCCCTTGCGGGCCGGCCGCAGCAGCCGGACGCCCAGGCCAGCGCGTGGAAGTTCGGTGTGGTTCTCGACACGGACCGGCCAACTGCCCTCAGTGCCGCAGCGGCCTTCGGTCGCGGCAGGTTTTCCGGCGTCGCAGCGGATCACCAGATGTGCGTCAGCCGTGATGCCGTCACCCCCAGGGGCGCATTCCGAGGCGCGACGTCGACGCCTGCCAACCGAGACAACCGAGCGGAATCCCAGCCATACCACTGTCGGCTACTGCCTCTCAAAAGCGAGACGCCGAGGAAGGCGGACACGGCATTTGCCGCGTTAACCCAGTGTTCTCCGACGGCGCGGTGAGCTTCAACCACGCGACGTTCTCCGGCAGCAGGGTGAACTTCACTCGCGCGACGGGTCCGGCTCCCGCTGGGCTTCTCAATGCTGTCGGCACGCCTGCTCCTGCGGAGATCGTCCTTCCTTCCGCTTGGTAGCTCACGTCCTTGGGGGGGCGGTGATGCCGATCCGATCAAGCCCAGGGGGCGAAAACGGTCGGTTGCTCCCCCACCTGCCTCTGGAGTGCTCGTGCGAGTGGAACTGCAACGAGCAGCGAACTGTCTGCCATCGTCGGAGCGTCGGCCCGGTCATGGAACAGATCGACCCTCTTCACGTCTCGGAACCGGGCCTGCTGGTCGTCGACCTCACCGCGGCGGACGAAGAGACCGTCCAGGCCGCGATCGATGCCCTCGGTCGGCGCTGGGCAACGTCGGGCGGCGGCAGGGTTCGCCGTGTCCCTGGCGAGCCCGGGGTGACGGCGAGGCTGTATGCAGATATCCGCCGCCCTGGGGCCGAGGGCGCTGCGGCGCCGGGCTGACTGACACCGCGCCTCGCCCGCTTCCGGGAAGTCAGCTGATGGTGCGGCGGACAACTGCTGGTGGGAACGAGGGGAGGGGGGGTGTGGAATCCTCTCGGTCCCACCAAAACGAGGGACGGAGAAGGAGGGACACAGGATGGCGGGCACCGGGTCT
>NZ_JBHWIY010000076.1:6834-10003 GCF_042731715.1 Streptomyces sp. NPDC059832
GGGGGGGGGGGGGGGGGAGGGGGGGGGGGGGGGGGGGGGGGGGGGGGGGGGGAGGGGAGGGGGGGGGGGGGGGGGGGGGGGGGGGGGGAGGGGGGGGGGGGGGGGGGTGGGGGCCGCCCCCCCCCCCCCCCCCCCCCCACCGCCATGAGGCATGAAGGCGGAGGGCCACGGGATGCCGGGCACTGGGCCTCCGCCAACTTGAAGGCGCAGGTCAAAGGGCTGGTGTGACGGTCGTTCGCAGTGCTCATGCTGGTCGTGAGCGGCAGTCTGAGCAGTAGATCGTCTGTCAACCGCACCCCGGCCTGACGGATGATCGGGGGCCGTAGAGCGGGTGCTGCCAGGGGCTGGAGATCTGGGTACTTCAGCTGCGTTGGTATCTGGCTGCCATGTGTGGAATACCTTCTTCGGCTCCCAGCGCATCTCGTCGAGCATCCGGACGACGCCGTAGGAGCCAAGGTCTTGCTCCCCGGGCCTGCTGTAACCGGCGAAGGTGAACCAAAGCGCGGTGTCCACGCCTTCCTCCTCGAAGATGTCCAGCAATTCGGTGAGGTAGCGCGCCTGCTCGTCCTCGTCCGGGACCGCGCCGTGCGGCACCTGCCAGGCCATGCCGCCACGTTCTCCCGCGCCCTGGTACGCGCAGGTTCCGTACTCGGTCACCGCGACGGGCTTGCCGTGGGCGAGGTGCCCACGCAGCTCGTCCCGGAAGCTGTCGGCGTTGTCGGAAGCCCGGTAGGCATCGATGCCGACGAGGTCGAAGGCACCCCAGTCGACGAACTCCCAGGGGGCCGAGGCATAGGTGACCTGCCCGCCGAAGTGCGTACGGACGGTCACGGCGATCTGGGAGAGGAAGTCGTTGAGGCGTTCTTGCACCGGTCCGAGGGAGGACCACCACTCCATGTCGGCGCTGGCCATGGCCCGCAGGCGGTCGCCGTAGGTGTCGCCTGGGAGGAAACCGCCGCAGAAGGCGCTGACCTCGCAGCCGGCGACGAACACCACATCGGCGCCAGCCTCCCGTATGGCTTCGGCCCGAGCAGCGCAGTCGGCGAAGAACGGGAGCAACTGGTCGCGGGGAAGGTCCACGGGAAAGGGGGCGAACCAGACCTCAAGGCCCGCGTCTGCAGCGTGCCGGGCAGCGATGCTCAACCGTTCAGGCTCTCGTCCGGAGATACGAACGGCGTCGCAGTGAAGATCCCCGGAGATCACTGCCATGTCGTGCCGGACCGTCTCAGGGGTGAAGCTCTTGCGGGAGAGTTCTTCCCCTGGGAGAAACCCGGTGTCGTAGTTGATGCCCCGTGCGCGCACGTCCATGTCCCTTCACTTGACCGTTGCCGTGTTCCAACAAGTCAAAGACGCGCTCGGGGTTCTTGGCCAGAGGGCGGAACGGCTACCGAGGGTGGCGTCGCATCCGGAAGAACCCAGGGGCGGGCCTGGCAGACGATCACCTGACGCGGTCAAGGCTCACCCCGTGCACAACCGCCGGGAATCTCCATGCGGTGTTGTCTCAGCGGTTGACTTCGAGGTTGGTCAAGACGAGCAGAGCGCGCAGGAGCTGAGTGGCGCGGGCGGGGTCGGTGCGGAGCTTGGCGAGGATCCGCCAGTTCTTCAGGTGGGCAAAGCCATGCGACGGCGCCGACAACCTGTCCAAGTCTGCCGGCATCGGCGCCCCGCTGACTCCCGACCCGGCCAAGCTGCCCCCCGAACCGGCCCGGCTCACCGGCATCCTCGACGCCCTCGGCCAGCAACCACCCGGCTCCTCCCAGACCCCACGCACCCTCTACAGCGGCACCGCCCTCGGCGTGACCTGGCAACACGACACAGACAGCCGCCCATAAAGCTGCATCCGGACCACCTGCGCGACGACCACGTCAGCCGCACGTCCAGCACCCAGTACCGGCTGACGCCACAGGCAGGCTGGGTGCTGCACACCCCGCGCCATACCGACCGGCAACCAACTGGCCCGCACCCTCACCGACCGCATCAGAACTCTCGAACCTGAAACAGCATTACCTGCCATGAGATAAAATCCCACGAAAGCGATCCCCTACTGGGTGTAGCGGCGGGCCGCCATTCAGCGGGTGATGTCCGTGATCCGGGGTCGCTCGTGCGGGTGGCGCCCGTCGGATGCGGGGCGAACGGTGCGGGCGCGGACCAGGATGCCGGTCATGACTACTTCTCCCCCGCCGTCGCCGTACGGCCGCTGGACTGCCGTCAACGAGCCCGAGCCGGGCGCTGGGGGCGCCGACACCCTGGCCACCGCCCTGGCCTTGTACGACGCGAACGAACGGTCCTCGGGCAGCACGGTGTGGCCCACCGCCGCGCTGATCAGCGTCACCCGCCCCGACGGGCAGCTCCTTGGCGTCTTCGGGGCCGACGCCGAAGACGTCGCAGTCATCAGCAGGGCCGTACTGACCCTCTCGGACGACCGCTACGGCCCCATGCGGGCCGAAGACCTCACCGCCCTGGTCGAGAACATCCGCCAGGGAGCCTGGCAGCAGCCGCATCCGACCGGCCGGTGTGACGACGACGAGTGCTCGCGCTGCTGGAACCCACCGGGCTGAAGCCGCGGGATGGACCGCCGGCACATCTGCTGCCAGGACTCGTGAACAAAGCCAGGCGGCCGGATTCCAGCTGAACGTCCCGGCGCCGCCGGACGCCTGCTCCTGGTGCTCGTCGGCGCGGGCAGTGACCATCCGGGCCGGAGCGGCCGGCACATGGAGTTGGGGCGACGTCCGCCGCCGGTTCACCACCCCCACCGGGCGGTGGCTACCGATCGCGGCAGACGGGATCGAACTGTTCCGGATCGCATCGGTCACGGTCAGCCGTTACCGATACCGGGCCAGCACGATCCCCAACCCATGGCACCCTGCGAACCCCGTCTGACGGCAGAGACCGTGGAGAGCCCGTTGCGCTGAGAGGCGCACGGCGGGTTGGGCGAGAGGTCCGGAGAAACGGACCGGGAGCAATCCCGGCACCGCGCTCCGGGCCTACTCAGCGGAGCGATCGCGGAGCGTTACCTCGGTGTTCGATTGCAAGGAGTCTGGCTCATGTGAGACGGCATACACCTTGTCGCCTAATACTCCAGTCAGATTTGGTGTCCTGAGCTGGCTCTTTTCAGGTAGTGGCATCGTTGGGCGATGGCTTGGTGGCGTCTGCGCCAGTGGGACCATCT
>NZ_JBHWIY010000077.1:0-9907 GCF_042731715.1 Streptomyces sp. NPDC059832
GCCCGAATACATCCAGTATTCGGGCGTCCCTCCGCCTTGCGATGCACCGCATCCGACGCCGCACGCCGACCCACCAGGGATTACGGGACAGCCCTTAGACAAGCGACAACGTCGCTTTTTGAAAGGAGCGGAAGCCTGGTCCCTCGGTCACGGCGGGACCAGAGCGGCCGCCGGTGTCCGTGAAGCCGCTGTGTCTGTCGGAATGAGGGAGCTCGACTCTGGAGAAGCCCCGCTGGGGCGCCCGCTGGCTCGGAGGTGGCCGCAAACGCGTGGCCGATCTGAACCCAGCCGTTCGAGAGGCGCTCCTCACGCTGGTCGAGCCACCAGTTCGACCCGGCCCGCCATGCTCCAGCCGCGCTCCGCCCAGTGCGGGTGCGAGCTGATCAGGCGGGACAGCCGGATCAGCAGGGCATCCAGCGAAACGATCACGTCCTGGAACGTCGCACGCCCCACTGACACCGCCCCAGGGATCATTTACGGTACAGCCATCAAGGCGCCTCCCTCTTGCCGATGACGATGTCTCCGTTACGGGTGTGAATCCTCACGGCATGGTCACTTGTGTCGTCTTTCATGACATCCACTGTGATGTCGCCCTTCTTGGCGGCCGTGTCGACTGCGTACGTCGCCTCCGGCAGGCCGAGCCGAACGTCGCCGTCCTGGCTTCGCACATCGACGAGGCCAGGTGCGGAGACGAAGTTCAGCTCGTTGTCGCCGTTCCGTGAGGCGACAGTGACCGACCTTGCGGAGATCCTGTCGCCCTCGATGGTTCCGTCGCGGCCTTCCAGATCCAGATGGGGCCCGCTGAGGTCCGACAACCGCATGTCGCCGGCTTTGGCCGAGAAATCTGCGGTGAAGCCCGTGGCTTCAACAAGACCCCTGTCGTTCTCGGCAGTGATCGCGACGTCGCGCGGTACCTTCACGGTGTACTTCGCACCGCAGTTGACGGAGAGACCCGTGCAGTCCAGCGAGAGCGTGAGAACGCCCCCTTCGAGCTTCCATCCGGATTCTATTTCGCCGCCTACTTTCGTACCGCTGACCTGCCGCGTCACCTGAACGCCCTTGACATCGGCGGCTACGAGTTCCAGGTCGGCGGAGTCGGACTTCACGGTCAGGCTGTCCCCACTGAAATCAAACATTTTCGATTCCACGACTGTGTTCGCCGGGGTACCGTCCGGGCTGCATCCCGTTGCTGCGACAGCGAGGATCGCGACGCCCCCGAGGGCGAGCACAGTGTGAGGCCTCATTCTCATTGATTCATTCCTTCATAATTCTGGACATGCAGGTGACGCATGCCGTTCATGGTGGTGGTTGGTTCGAAGGACGCGATCGCGTCGGTGGCGAGTTCGTTCCGTGGTGCCAGCAGGCAACCTGAATACCGGCCGGGGGATTCTGCTGTCGCAGCGGTACGGACGTCGCCCTGCTTCACGAGCGCAGAGCCCGGGCTGCGACCGTGCGCGACACACGGGCGGCTTGGAGGGCCAGAGCGAGGCAGGTGGTCACGAGCGTCACGCCGGCGAGCACGCCGAGAGTCGCCCAGGGGAGGCCGTCCAGAACCCGGACGACGCTGATCTCGGCGCCCACGGCGATAGTGGCACTCGTCACCGCGATGGCGATCACGCCGAAGACGATCGCCGTCCCCGCGTAGATCACTCCCTCATAGATCGTTGATCGGGTGACCACGCCTGGTCGCGCACCGGCGACCGTCACGATGGCGGAATCACGTGTGCGCTCCCGCCCGACCAGAGCGATCACAGCAAGGCCGCCGACCCAGGACACGACGAAGACCCAGCCCAGCACGACCAGGACATCGCCCAGCCCGGCGGTGCTTCCGGGCATGACGTTCCCCATGACCATGAAGAGTCCGACGAACGACAGGGAGAGGGCGAAGGGCAGCACCGTGGCGACGCTTCTCGCCGCGCGGGTGCGGCACGATTGCACGGCAAGGTGCCAGGCGACACCGCGCGAGGGCACGAGTGCGGTCCAGAACCTCATCAGAGGTGTGAGCACCCACGGCCCCATCAGCAGCAACAGGCAGATGAGAAAGAGGTCGCCGGCGAAAGCGAAGGCCGTCCGCTGTTCGACCCCGCCCTCGAGTTCGAGTCCCAGCCCGGGAATCCACATCCCGACCACACCGGCGAGGAGGCAGAGGGCGAGAACGCTGCGCGTGACGCCGGGCCGCGCCGGTGGATCGGAGAGGTCTCGGAACGCGCGCATCTCCGGTGTCTTGGCGGCACGGCGCGTGACTCCCCAGCCGCCGAGCAGACACGGAACCACCCCGGACAGCACGCTCGCCCCGACGTGCCAGAGGTGGAATCCGGCCGTGGCTCCGTGCAGGTCGAGTCCCGTGGTCGTCCACTGTGCGAGGGCGGTGCTTGCGACGAGAGGGGCCAGCGGTACTGCCAGCGCGCCGGCTGCAGCGCCGAGCACGACCAGTTCCGTGCGCAGAATGAATCTGATGCGATTGCGAGGGATCCCGAGGATCGCCCACAGGGCATGATCGCGTCGCTGGGTCGTCAAGGTCAGACCGACGGTGGATGCGACGATGCCCACGGCGGCAAGCACGGTGAAGAAGACGATGTTGCCGCCGAGCGCGATCGACGCGGAGACCATCCGCGCATCACCCGCCGCCCGCGCTGTCGAGACGGCGGTGAACATGGCGATGACCGAGCCCGCTGCGCATGCCGCACCGACCACTGCGCACAGGAACATCCACAACCACATGGACGCCTGCATCCGAATGTCCGACAGGACAAGTCGCATCACGACGCCTGCTCACCCGCTTCGTCCTCCGACTGCGCCGCGAGGACGGCATCGCTCACCGCGTGGGAGTCGCCACCAGGAATGACGGCGTGCACTTGCCCGGACCCCAGCACCACGACCTGGTCAGCACGTGCGGCCGCATGAGGGTCGTGTGTGACCATGAGGACCGTGGTTCCCTGCGCGGGAAGTGCCTGCAGCCAATCGAGCACGACGTGACCCGACTTGAGGTCGAGCGCGCCGGTCGGCTCGTCGGCGAAGACGATCCGCGGCTGATTCGCGACGACCCGGGCCACCGCTACGCGCTGGCGTTCACCTCCGGAGAGCCGGTCGGGGCGCCGCCGCGCGTGCTGGGCGATACCGAGCCTCGACATGGCGTCGCCGACCCTCGACCTGGGCACCCGATGGCCGGCGAGTCGCGCCGGCAGGGCGATGTTGTCCTCGACCGTCAGCGAGCCGACGAGGTTGTACTCCTGGAAGATGAATCCGACGTTCTCACTGCGGAATGCGGCCTGCTTGCGAGGGGGGAGCGACAGGACATCCGTTCCCAGGACCTCGATGGAACCCGCGGTCGCTTGCTCCAGACCAGCAATGCAGAGCAGAAGCGTCGACTTGCCCGACCCGGAGGGGCCGACGATGGCGGTCAGCCGGCCCTCGGGAATGTCCAGGTCGATATCGTGCAGGACGCGCGCCGTCTCGCGTCGACGGCCCGGAACGGGGAAGTCCATATGAAGGCCGCGCAAACGGATGCACGGCACGGAAGCAGCAGCTGAGATAGGCATGCATCGAGCTAAACAGGGCACGGCGGGAGCCACACGGGTGCCTGCACTGCTTAAAGGTAGACCTAGGTCTACCTTTTGCGCGATCCACAGTATGTGACAATGGCGGGCATGGCGCAGATTCGTATTGCCCGGAGGGTGCTGACGGAATGCATCGCGGCAATGGCTTTTCCGATTCTGCTGCTTTCCATTCTCGTTGCGCCGGTCTCGGCCCCGGTGGTGGCGGAGACGGACCGTTCGAGAGCCCGGTGGTGCGGCGTCGAGACGATGCCCCTGAAACCCTCTGACCACAGCTGGGCCCAGTGGGTGGCACCCCGGCTGCGTTCACGGTCAATGTGGCGCACCGACCTCCCGGTTTTCGTGACCGCCGTGCTCCTGTCCGCGCTGTCACTGCTGGTGGCCTTCTTCGGATTCATCAGCGCTGCCGCGTTGGTGTTCTCCCCCGTCTTCTGGCTCTTCGGCATCGCCGCGCAGGTCGGTCCATTCACCCCTGAATCCGTTAGGGAAACCCTCCTGGCGATGCCCGCAGGCATCGTTCTCGGCGCGGTCACCACTACCGTACTGACCGGCACATCATTTCTTCGCGACCTTCTCCTGCGCACCTTCTCCAGAAGCCGGGACCCGGATCTGCTCGCGAAACTGGAGGAGCTCCGGACCAGTCGGGCTTCGCTGACCGCGGCCTTCGAATTCGAGCGACAGCGCATCGAACGCGATCTGCACGACGGCGCCCAACAGGAACTCGTCGCCGTCGTCATGCGTCTCGGGATGCTGGAAGCCACGGCCACAGCCGCAGCCGCCGACCAGGAACGAATCGTGCGGCTGGCACGGCAGGCCCAGGCTCACGCGGAGCGCGCACTCGAACGGCTGAGGGACACGGTGCGCGACATCCATCCCCGTGAACTGAGCGACCTCGGCCTCATCGCCGCCGTCCGAGAGCTGGCCGCGCGATCACCTTTGCGGGTCGAATTGACCAGCACCGGCGATGACGCCCAGCTTTCGTCACCGACTGCGACCGCCGTATACTTCACGGTGTCCGAAGCCCTGACGAACATCTCGAAACACGCAGGTGTGGGAAGCGCTCGGATCGACCTACGATGCGCCACGACAGACGTACACGTGCGTGTGCACGACGATGGTGTCGGCGGTGCGAGAATCGACACGGGCTCCGGGCTCGCCGGACTGCGCGAAAGAATGCGAAGTGTCGGCGGGAATCTCGAAATTCTCAGCCCACCGGGTGGCGGGACGCTGGTTGTGGCGTCCGCTCCCAGCCAACCCCCATGGTGATAAATTGAAGCAGGACGTTCCCCGGGGAGGGGGGTCATGAGAATTGTTCTGGCAGATGACAGCGTGCTGATAAGGGCCGGCATCCGGGAAATCTTGACCTCCCACGCTCATGATGTCATCCGCGAATGCGAGGACGCCGACGAACTGGTTGCCGCAGTCGACGAGCTGGTGCATGCCGGAGCCGCCCCGAACATGGTGATCACGGATGTCCGCATGCCCCCCAAAAACACCGACGACGGACTGCGTGCCGCGATCGATCTGCGCTCCCGGCACCGGGACCTGCCGGTGTTGGTTCTCTCCGCCTACGTCACGGGCCCCTATGTGAGGGAGCTTCTGAACGGCCCGGGTGCCGACGGAGCCGTCGGGTACCTGCTCAAGGAGAAAGTGGGCAGAGTTGCCGACTTCCTGCGAGCTGTCGAGACGGTCTCCGCGGGTGGCGTCGTGATCGACCCCGAGGTTGTTCGCCACGTCACCCGCGCGGACTCGCCACAGGGGCCGCTTGCCCGGCTCACCGCTCGTGAAAGGGAAGTGCTCGCCCACATGGCCGAAGGGCGCTCCAACGCAGAAATAGCGACGGAGCTGTTTCTTTCCGGCGCTGCCGTGAGTAAGCATGTGGCGAACGTTTTCGTGAAGCTCGGCATGCCTCCCGACGAGGACAATCGGCGCGTCAAGGCCATTCTGACCTGGTTCGAATACAACTGAGGATTGGCCCCGGGCACCGTCCAGCAGCTCCCACAGCTCCGTGAGCCCCGCGCCGGTGCCGCAGGTCCTAGGAGCGCTCTCAACACGTTTCGGCCCCCGAATCCTGGTCCCTTCGGGGCCCCGTCGGACACTCCCAGCGACGACTCCCTCAGCGCCCGCCGGAAGGCGTCCAGGTGGATCGCCGGCCCCACCGGCACATCGACAAGCGCCGTCGCCAACCGCTCGGACGGGAACAGCGGCGCGTGCGGGTCGGACGGGTCGTCGGGGAACAGACCCCGGATCTCCTCGCCCTTGCCCTTCACCAGGAACCGCCCCCACTGCCCCTGGTCCCAGAACAACTCGCCCAGCCGGACCTGGCACAGCTCCGAGGCCCGCACACCGGAGAGGTACGCGGTCCGGCGGGTGCTCGGTGGACGCCACCATGCCCGCCTCGACAAGGAGTCTTTCGTCGCTAGCTCCTGAGTATCAGCCGAATGTGTTGTCGTTTCGGGGGGTGTAGTTGAGGTACGGGGCGGGGTGTGTGCTGGGGATATCCGGGATTCGTTGAGACTGTGTGAGCGCGGGTTCACGGGGGCGTAGGCCTGCTGGTCTGGGAATGTCTCTTCTTCGTTGAGATCACCTTGGCGTTCCTCAGATAGCGTCAACTCCTAAAGGTCCAGGTGTGTTTTCCCTGGTCACAGCCTTATACGTCGAGCGCTGGGCAGAAAAGAAGGGGGCTACCGGCGGGGTGCGCGGAACCCGTTCATGGCGGGGCGGTGGTGGGTTTCAGCTTGGTGGTCGATACGGATCTGGTCGAGGCTGGTCTTCGTGATGCGTTCGCTGCCGTCGAGGATGCTAGTGATCGCGGCTTGGCGGATCAGCCGGGTCAGGCTCCCGATCCTGCCTGCGGTCCTTTGGTGTAGATAGGCGGTGTGGCGGGGGAGTGTCCCGGCCCGGTGCGCACGGAGATCGAGTGCGGCTTCTACCCCCGCGATCAGTTCTCTGAAGGGTTCGCGTGTGCCGAGCCGTGCCGGGAACGCCCCGCATTCCACCAAGCTCGCGCGTGCGGCGAGTTGCGCCCCGCGGACCCCGGAGAACAGGGCAGTGGTGGTGACGTCGATGCCCGCGTACACGAACGTCGCCCCGATGCGTTCGGTGAGGTCTTTGAGCAGGTCGGTGGTTTCCGCGCCGGTGGTGGTGCGGGGGTTGAGCCGGTGGATCTCGTCGATGAGTACCAGACGCACGCCCGCATGGTTGTAGGTGTGGCAGACGGCGTCGGTGATCTGGGCCTGGGCCATGCGGGCGGTGACGGGGACGCCGAGGTAGCGGGCGAATTCGGCCGCGAGGCCTTTCGCGGTTGCCCCGGGCGGGACCAGCACGTACGCGACCGGCACCGCGGCATGCGTGGTCCCGGCTGGTGCCGGCTGGTTGTGGGTGTGGGCGAGGTGGCAGGCACGCCCGACGTGGAGCAGCGCGGTGGTCTTCCCGGCCGCCGCCGGCCCGGTGACGATCAGCGAGGGCCGGGCGGTGGTCTGCTGGTGCCGTCCCAGGATCATCAGGGTCCGCACGTTCGTGGTGAGGGTGTCGATGGCGGGGGTGCGGACGGTGACGAACGCGGAGTGATAGGCGAGGCGTTCCTCCACGCTCCGTTCCGGTTCCCCTGAGGTGGGAGGCTGCGGGGGAGGGGTGGTCGCGAAGCGCTGCCAGCCCTGCCAGGTCGTCACCGGCCATGCCCCGCCGGCATCATCGGCAGGCGTACCGTTCTCGCGTTCGCCCCGTCCACTCACGCCCGCCGTGCTCGCGACGACGCTGCCGGCTGTGTCCGAGGCATGCCGGCTCACCACTTGAGGGCCTCCTCCTGGGCGTCGTAGAGCCCGTACCCGGCCACCGGCACGGCCGGGCCGTCCACCGCCTGGTCTTCGCCCTCGGCGGTGTCTTCTCCGTCCCTGTCGAGGTCGTCGATGCTGTCCTCTCCCACGCCCGTGGCTGCCGAGTCCAGTTCCTGTACCTGAACCCCGGGCCGGGAGCGGGGTGGTGGGGGAGTACGGATGGTGGTGGTGCGGGCGAGGAGGTGCTGTTCCTGGGCGGTGGCCTGTCCTGCAAGGGCCCTGCGCATCAGCTGATCGAGGGCTTCGGCGAGGTCGGCTTCGGCACGCTCGGCGTCCGCGCCTGCACGGTGGGCGGTGGTGGTGCGCAGGTACTGCCAGGTGCGGTCGTTGAACGGCTGGTGGGCATGTTCCCGGTGGATCCACGGGATCTCGGTGAGGCCCAGCCCGGGAAGGCGCACCCAGATCTGGCGGACGTCGTGCGGGTTGGCATGGACTTCCCATTTCCCACCGCGGGCCGCCACGTTGGAGGGCTGCCCCCGGTGCGGGCCGAGGAGGTCGTGATCGTAGGTGCGGTGGTGCAGCCGGATGCCGTGCTCGGCCCCCCGCCCCCGCCCGTCCCGCCACAAAATCCGCACCGGCCGCCCCGCCAGGCCCACCACCTTGTAGTCGCGGTCCAGGACCATCAACTGCACCCGCATCGCCTGCGATCCCGACGCCACATGCCGGCCCGTGGTCGCCGACCACCACAAGCCTGGACCCCACCTGCGCCCCGGCACGACCGGGAACGCCGACACCGGATCCAGCTCCTCGAAAGCCACCGCCACAGCCGCGTCCGCCCACCGCTGCTGCACCACCTGCCCCACCGGATCGAGGAAGACGGCTTCGAACCCCGCCCCGACCGCAATGTCTCGCTGCCCGGCCGCCCTTTCAGGGTCGCCCACCACGCTCCTGCCGCTCACCCACCCCACCCCACCGGTGGTTCCACCGCGCCGCACACGTTTCGCGCGTTCTGATCACAGGTCACCGGCCCATGCGCTAGAGGCAACGACCGGACCACCCCCCGGCTCTACTCGTCGTTCGCACCCCGGTACGTCCCGAGGACTGCTACCACCTCCTCCTCGGACAGCCGCGCCCACCGGGCCACCTCGTCCACCCTCACCCCGGCGTTCACCGCGGCCACCATGACCCGCAGCAGCACCTGGTCGAGCAGATCCGTGCCACGACTCAAGCCCTCCAGCATGGACCGGGCCACCTCCGCGGTGGTGCCGACCTGCGCACCGCGCAACTGCTGCAGCTGCTCCTCGGCCTCCCCGAGGAGATTGGTGATCAAGAAGCGCTGCTCGGCGGGCACCACGGCCCGCCAGTTCGTCCCCGAGCCGGGCATCTTCTTCTCCCTGGCCAAGACCCGCAGCCCGGCGGCCATCGTCGACGGCTGGTGCTCCTGCCGCACCCACCACACGTTCTCCTCGAACCGCGCATACAGACCCTCCCGGCTTTCGGGATAACGACGCAGGCGGACAACCGCCCCCCTCCACGCGACCAGCGGACCCTCGTAATCGACCGCGATCAACGGCCCCAACCAAGGCCGTCCCACCCGCTCGCCGAGGCGACGGCAGAACGCCCCGCCCACCCCCAGCGGCCGCGGCCGTTCACCCCCGCTGTCCACCCACACCAGCTGCGCCATGACCGGATCCAGCAGCGCATTCGCGACCGCCACCACCTCCGGGAAGATCACCGCATCCCGCCCCACCACCCGCCACCACTCGAGATCACCTCCCGCGTCACCCCCGGCGACCAGGTGCAGGCGCCGTGGCCAGATCTCCTCCCGCTCCCACCCGTACGCCCCCTCCCACCACCGCGCCACCACCGCATAAGCCAGAGCGAACACCTCCCCAGACCCCACACCGGCCCGCACCGCACGACGCACCACACCCGCCCACCGCCGCTGCGCCGCGGCTACTTCCGGAAGACCCCGCAGATCGAGGTACTCGTGAGGCTGGTCGGCGTCCGCGTCCAGCAGCCACCGCCCGTGCCGGACACACACCCGCTCCCACCGCGGTGCGTACCGCACCACCCGCACCTGCGCCCCCGTACGCCGGGCCGTACACAGACGGCACCCGAACGCGACCGGCCCCACCACCGCACCCCCGACACGCCACACCGCCAACGGCTCCCCGCCCTCCCCGGCGGGGAACTTGGCATCCTCCCCTCCCCAGGACGGCAACGCCCGCCCCAGCACCTCCTGCCCCACCCCGCACAACCGGGCCAGAACCTCCCGACCAGCCGCGTTCAGCACCACCTCGCCATCCGCCCGCACACCCCCACCCTCATGCCGGGGCCGCGAACCACGCCACCGCCAGCACGACCACAGAGCCTTCGCCTCCATCCCGTAGGAGGCCGCGACACGGCCGATCAGCGACGACGTCATCTCCCTGGCAAGAGGAGCGACGCGAAAGACCCCAGGCACCACACCGCCGACATGTGTGAGGTTCGGGGAGAGGGCTCTGGGGTGTTCGGGTTTGCTTGTCAGTGATGAGGGGTTGTTTTTGTGCTGGTCAGTGGGTGTGTCGGCTGACT
>NZ_JBHWIY010000078.1:0-9646 GCF_042731715.1 Streptomyces sp. NPDC059832
TGCTCAGCCGAAGGCCGCCCGCATGTACGGCAGTTACTAGTCTGAGTGATCAAGTACGAGGACTCGTTCGGACCGCGAGGTTAAAGATCAAGCTAGGGCCTGTCTGATAAATGATCACCCGTGGGCTCAGAATGCCGGATGCTTGTTGAAGGAGGGTGGACACCGTCAGTCAGCGTCCCATCTTCCCCATGTCGGGCAATGACAACGAGGAGTGTCAGCGGTGTTGGAGACCTATCTGTCCTGGTACCGCGAGGGCCGGATGGACGAGTCCGAGTTCCGCTCGGTCACCGACCACTTGGCCCAGTCCGGGCTGACCGTCGAGCATCCGACGCTGGGCTGCGGGATGCTGTTGGACGTCGTGGGGGAGCAGGTGAAGCTACCAGTCGGGCGCATCCTGCAGCTTCTTGGCCTGTCAGTCGGGCCGCTCTGCATGCAGTTCTGGCTCTCGGCTGACACGGACGTGGTGTGCGATGTCAGGTACGTGGCGCCGGATACCCAGATCCTCACCTTCGTACTCGGCGGGCTGACCGAGAATGAGCGTGAGCAGGCCACCGATGCCATTCAGCGGCTGATCCAACGGGAGCTGGACAAGACTGTCGCGCTGCTCGTCGATCTCGGCAGCGAAACAGCGGACGAGGACGATGACGCGCTGGTCCTGTATGGCCGGCTGCCGATGGGCCCGCGCCCGGACCGAGTGCAGTTCCGGACGGACCGGCTCAGCGCCGTCCCTGCTGTTCTTGCTGGAGCAGAGGTGACGGATCTCGGCAACGGGCTGAGTGCAGTGCGCTGGTAATGATCACCTGGCTGCTTCGCGGAGCCAGAGGACGAGCGCTGCGAGGTGGAGTCCGGCCCGGTATCGGGTGGCGAGTTTGTCGAACTGTGTCGCGATGGCGCGGAACTGCTCGAGCCGGCTGAAGCAGCGTTCGATGACGTTGCGGGCTTTGTAGAGCTCACGGTCGAAGGCTGGCGGCCTGCCGCCGACCCGGCCACGCCGTACGCGATTGGCCTTCTGGTCGGCCCTCTCCGGAATTGCCGCCCGGATGCCCCGGCGCCGCAGGGTCAGGCGGATCGCCCGTGACGAGTACGCCTTGTCGGCGATGACCACGTCGGGCTTGCGGCGCGGCCGCCCGACGCCGGTCCTGGGTACTCGCAGTGTGTCCAGGACCGCATCGAAGGCGGTGGAGTCGTTGACGTTGCCCGGCGTGACGAGGATGGCCAGAGGCAGGCCCCGGCCGTCGCAGGCGAGGTGAACCTTGGTGGTCAGCCCGCCGCGGGACCGGCCGATCGCCTGGTCAGCCGACGCGCGTGCCGGATCTTCCAGCTCGTCCCCCGCCGGTGCCCCTTTTTGCGGGCGCCAGCGGCGTGCTGGTGAGCACGGTTGATCGTGGAGTCGACCGACACGGCCCACTCCACCGCTCCGACCGAGTCGTCGTGAACCTGGACCTCCTCGAGTAGACGGGCCCAGGTCCCGTCCGCCTCCCAGCGCGCGAACCGCGCGCGCCCGAATCGAGAAGCGACGCCAGCGCCATCGGCTTCGTGGCGAGTGACGGATATCGCCTGTCCCGAATGCGGCGCGGCGCCCGGAAACGCTGCAAGACTGCCAGCGGCCACCCGCATCAGACCCGAGTTGGACAGTTCCGCCGCCGGTTCCCCTCCGCCTGATCTCTCTGGCCGCTCGTCGCCAGCTGCGCTAGCGAAAGCGCCCGGCCGGGCGGAAGCCGTCGCCTGGCCGCGCCTGTGGGCGAGAGGACCCAAGAGGCTGGGCCCTCCCCGACGCGGACCGACCGCGCGGCCGCCCGGTACGGTATCCACCGGCTGGGCCTGCTTCACCACCGGTGATCAGCTTTTCATCCCAGCCCTCTGTACCCCGGATCAGCGCTCTGGCCCGGGGTACAGCCGTGTCTCCACCAGCAACGCCGCCTGATTCGGCACTCTGTGCGCATGACCGACGTCTTTGACCACGCGCCGCAGGTATGGAACGCCGCGCAGCTTCGCGCAGCGCTCAAGGACCTGCCCGACGACACCCCTATTCACATCGGTGTCGCCGAAGACCCTGGCGACTTCGGCGGGTACCGCGAATCCGTTCTCGTCGACGCCCACCACGTGGAGAACTGGTGGCCGGCCACTGGTGCCACGCCCGAACGGGCCGAGAAGGAGAAGGCGCTCACCCTCTTTGCCGACTGGACGCCCGGAGAGTACGACCTGCTCGATTGAACCTGCGAACCCGCGACGCCGGAGGCGACCGTTTTGCGAGGTTTCGGCGCGTCATTCGCATCCGATATTCGAACAGACGTACCCTTGGGGCGTGCCAAAATCCTTCCCCTTCCCACAAGATCTCCTCGACGCTCAAGTCCCCCTCGATGAGACCCGTGCCGCGTGCGAGGAGTACGTGAACGGGACCCGGCAGGACTGGGAGCAGTTGCACACGGACGCGTACGGCAATGTCCGCGCGGCGGAGGGCCGTCGTCTCCTGCGGTGCCCTGGTGACCTACCAGGTACGACCGCCGACCGCGGCTGGTGTGGGCCAAGCGCCGCTGGCGCTGTGACGAGCTGGCGTGCCGGCGTTGCTCGTTCACCGAGCCGGTCCCGCCAGTACCGCCACGTAAGAGATCGCGCGGATAGGTGCTCCGCGGCGACGAGCTTCCCGTGCCCAGGAAGCTCTGTAGAACGGGCCTACGAGTGAAGAGATGAGACGTCAGGCAGGTGCCTGAGCCGGGCGTCTCCGCCCTGGTAACGTTCACGGCATGTCTGCTGCTTCGTGTGCGGCCGCTTGCGCCGCAGTGACCAGGACGTCCCGCTAGCGGCGGGACGTTCGACTCACACACTCCTCCTGGACGTCCAGCCGCTTCGTGATCAGACCGGAGCGGCACGTTTGTGCTGCTCAGAACTTCTTCTGAGCGACGGAGCACCTGATGCTTCCAGGCATCCTTTCTTCCCGCGGGCACAGCCCGTCCCCGGCACGCGCATGGCTGATGCTGTGCGCGGTGTCCATGCTGCAGTTCTTCATCGCGGTCGACGTGACCGTGGTCAACATCGCCCTGCCCTCGATCGGCGCTGACTTCGACGTTGACGGGCACGTTCTGACCTGGGTCGTGGTCGGGTACACGGTCGCCGGTGGTGGGCTGCTGATGCTCGGTGGCCGGCTGGGCGACCTGCTCGGGCGGCGGCGCGTGCTGCTGCTCGGCACCGGCCTGTTCGGAGCCGCGTCGCTGCTGGCGGGCTTGGCCCCCACGTTTGCGCTGCTGGTGGTCGCGCGCCTGTTGCAGGGCGCCGGTGAGGCCATCGCGCTGCCCGCTGCAATGGCCACCATCGTCCTGATGTTCCCCGAAGGTCCGCGCCGGTCGCGGGCTTTGAGCGTGTGGGCGGCGGTGGCCAGCTGCGGTCTCGTGCTCGGATTCGTCCTGTCCGGAATCATCACCGCCCACCTCGGATGGCGGTGGATCTTCCTGGTCTCGGTCCCGTTCGTCCTGATCGTGCTGCTGGCCGCTGTCTTCCTGGTCGAGGGGGACCGGCCCGTGGCCAAGGACGCCCCGCGGCTGGACCTTCCCGGCGCGCTGTTGCTGACCGCTTGCCCGCTGCTGTTCATCTTCGGCGTGGTCGAGGCTGGTGAACCCGGAACGCCCGCATGGGTGGTCCTGGGGGCGCTGGCCGGGGCGGTGGCCGCCGGGTCCGGGTTCGTGTGTGTCGAGGCACGCTCGCGCAATCCGCTGCTGCCGCTGCGCTTCTTCGCCAACCGCACGCGTGTGGCGGCCAACCTGGCCACGATGCTGCTGAGCGGGGCGCTGTCGACCTCGTTTCTGCTGTTCACCTTCTATCTGCAGGACCGGTTGGGCATCGGCCCGCTCGGCGCGGGTCTGACGATGCTGCCTCTGGCCCTCTCGCTGATCGTTTTCTCCATGCTCGTGCCCCGCCTGCTGGGCCGGTGGGGAACACGCGCGTGCGTGCTCGCCGGCATCGGGTTCACCGCTGCCGCGATGGCCGCGATCGCGGCGATCGCGGCCCTGCGGGCAGGCGGCGTGACGATGATCCCGCCCATGTTCCTGATCGCGGCCGGGATGGGGTTCGGCATCGTGGGGCTCCAGTACCTCGCGGTCAGCGGCGTCACCGAGGAAGACGCCGGGACCGCCTCGGGCGTCCAGCGCGCGGCTGACCAACTGGGCGGTGCGACCGGGGTAGCAGTCTGTGTTGGGATCGGGTTCGCCCCGTCCTTGCACTCCTTCGATCCGTTCCTGGTGGCCACCCTGCTGGCCGGCATGGGGCTCGTGACCGGCGCGGTTGTGGCTTGGCGCATGCCCACGCCCGCTCCCACAGCGGACCTGCAGGAACAGGCCGTGTGACTTTCGCCCCGCAGGGGTGTGCCGCCATGACAGTCGGGGCGGCACACCCCGGCGGGACTTGCTGGTCAACGCCCTCTACGGCCGAGCGAAGGTCACGTGCCCGTCCTGCCCTCATCCATAACCGACCCGTTGTGGGACCAGTTCCAAGCCCTCCTGCCCAAGCGGGCAGTGGCCGCTCATCCATTGGGCTGCCACCGTCCCCGCATCCCCGACCGGGTCGTGTTCGACAAGCTCCTGGCCCGCCTCGTGCTCGGAGGCACCTATCAGCAGCATGCCGACCACACCTGCTCGGCAACCACGATGAGGGCTCGGCGGGATGAGTGGATCGCCAATGGCCTCTTCGAGCGGCTGCACCGGCTGGCGCTCGAGGCATACGACGAGGCCATCGGCCTCGACCTTGAGAATCTCGTGGTGGACGGTTGCATCGTGAAAGCCCTTGGCGGTGGCCAGCCCCTGGGCCATGCCATTCCCCTGACCCGGTAGGAGTTCAGCTCACGAGCGGCGCGAGGGCTCCAGGCCCGGCCGGATGCACTTCCAGGCCGCCGTCGGCGTTCAGCACCGGACGACGGCCTGGGTAGGTACGGCGCGCTGTCTCCAGGTCACGCTCGTCGAAGTCGCCAGCGAAGACGAGCACTCCGTGGAGGAGCTCCACCTTCTGCGCGGCGGTGGGCCACCGGGTGAGTACGACTTCCACAATCATGGGAGCTACCGGCGGCGGCAGGTCCGGTCCAGGCATGCGCAGCCTTCTCTCGATCGGTGGGCAGACGTTCCGTTACGGAAGTTGCCCCGCCTGATAGTGCTAGATCGCTTGCCGGGGAAAGGCACGGTCCAGCCAATATTCTGGTGCGCCAGCTTGGCGCGGCGTCGCAACCTGCCGGTCGTAGTCGCATCCTTCAAGGCTGGCGTGGACGCGCAAGTAGATGGGATCGTCCTGAGCGGCGTGGACCAGATGGCGTGACCTGGCAGAGACTCATTCAGACAGCGTGGGAAGACCGCCGGCCTCTCGGCCATGGTATGAATGGCTTGAGCTTTGACCACAGGTGACACAACTATCCCGAAACGGACAAGCTGCCGATTGGAGGGGGCCGTTGAAGAAAACGCGATTGGACCCGCCCGCGCTGGTGATCCTCGCCCTTGGTTGGACACTGATCACCGGCCTGTTCCTCGTCGGGGGCATCCTGATTTCTGATGCTGTGTACGAGCCTGGACGTCAGACGTTCCTTGGTCCGCTGTCGCTCGCCGTGGGCGCGGTTGTCGGATCTGTGTGGGCTTGGCGCAAAGCGAGGAAGATGCAAAACGCGTAGGTGCCCTCCCCGCTTCCCAGGGAGGGCACCTCAACTGCGCGCGGTTATCCGCAGGTGAGCCGCTTCTCAGGCCCGTACACGGACCCGCTGCCCACCCACTTGCCGTTGCTGTTCGTGAGCTGCCGCGTCTGCATGCGTCCGCGATACAGCTGGCTGCCCGCTCCCTTCGAGCACTTCCAGTACGGGTTTGCATTGGTGGCGGACGCGCCACTGAATTCGGCCGTGCCGACTACCATCATCTTCCAGACCCACAGGCCCCGATACTGTTCAAGATAGACGCTCAGCTTTATGGCACCCTTCTGATTGCAGACAAGGGCGCCGCTCACCTGCACCTTTCCGGAGTTGGTGTACGGCGTGTAGACGTAGGAGTCGCAGGAGGGCTTGGCTCGTGTCTGCATGACGGGCTGAGTATCGATCTTGCCGATGTCCCTGGCGTCGGCTGCTTCAGCCCACTTGACCACCGAGTCCAGCGCGGCTCGGGTCTTGGCGTTCGGGGAGTCCCACACGGTGAGCTGTCCCTTGGCGGACAGAGTGCTGACCATGGCGCCTGTGTCAGGGTTCACCGACGTCATAAGCTGCGAGCCGGAGGAGAGGGTGGACACCGCGGTCTCAGCGTCGGTGTCGGACAGAACACTTTGCGGAATGTCAGTCTTCGCGTCCACGCGGGTGACGGAGACAGAATTTTCGCTCCCTACGCCGAGATCGATCCTCAGGGACGTTCCGTTCTCGCCATAGTCCTCAGCGGAGGCGTCCCCGGCCGACTCCAGACCAGATACCTCCTCCAGCAGCTTGGTGAACTGCTGCACGCCGTCACTGGTGACGAGGGTGGGTTCCCCCTCCCGAGTCACGGACTTCGGGTCCGCGTTGCCCTCCTGAGCGTACTGCTCATCGGAGACGATCCGCGGGCCTCTTGGCGGGTCTCCACCATCCGCGCTGGCAGGTATGGCGGAGGCGAACAGCGTCACGCTGGCAGTGACGGATATCGTCGCGGCGGCGAGGCTGCTGAGCGTGCGGCGAGATGTGCTGTTCTGCATGCGCAGAACTCCTTATGGGATTGGTGGTGGGCACAGTCAACTGCCCCAACCCCATACACACAGGGGCCGTTGTGTACCCGGGCGGTCGAGATCAACTCCATCAAGGCCAGACACTTCTTCGCTGTGACGGAAGCCACTATTCCGCCTCGAAGTTTCCTTAATTCCCACACGCCTTATGCATAATAAGGCTTTGAAGATGTCGCAAATTGCTGTTGACCCGGGCTTACATGCCGGTTACTTATGTCGGGTCTCAGGCTTCGTCGACTGCTTCCAGCACTTGCTCGATCTGCTGGTTGGCCCGAGCCTGATTGCGATGAATGGCCTTGGCGTAGAAGCGAAACAGGACCGCGATGCTGTGGCCTGCCCGGCGTGCGACTTCGACCAGAGAGACGTGACAGGTGCGCCGTCGTCGAGAGTGATGCGCACCATGTGCCGGGTTCCTCTGCCGACGGTGTCGAGCTCGGCGGCGAGCCGGTCCTACGCGGCGGGCCTGCTGGATTTCGTCGTTCGGACCGTTGCGGGGCGCGCGGCCGGGTGATCTACACCCTCACCGACGGTCATCTGCGCCGCGTGGTGGATGAGGCCCTGAGCCTGGCCGATCATCAGCTCTCCCATCGGCCCCCGCACGACTGACGGGGAGCTCGTGGCCGCCCTACGGCTTCGGCTTACTCCTCCTCGTCCTCCTCCGGGCTGGCGACGGGCGGAGGGCGGAACAGACCTGGAAGCCGTCCAGACCGGGCGGCATCACGTACAGCACCATCGCGTCGAAAGCGGCCACGTCGGTCGAGGCGATCGCCTGGGGCCCGTCGGCGGCCGTGTCGACGGCGTAGCCCTCCTCGGTCAGGGCCCGTGCAGCAGGTCCCGCATCTTGGGCTCGTCCTCGGCCACCAGGATCCGCAGGCGTCCCGGGGAGACCAACCTTGATGTCATCCGAAGGTGGGAGGCCCACCTGGAGAACCTGGGGCACGACGTCGACGACAAGACCGACCCCGTCTCCGCCCGCTGGCACTCTGAACGTCAGTCCCGCCCGCCAGCATCACCGCTGATCTTCACCAGCAGCTACCCCTGACACAGGGCTGTCCGCGACAGCTGTCGCGGACCCGAGAAGCCACCAAGACATGGCGCTCAGCTGCGCGGCCATCACTCTGCCCCCGCTTGATCGAGAAATTCGAGAGAGTCGTGGGCCTGCCGGCCTGTGCTCAGCGGGCCGGCAGGCCCACGCTTGCTTGCTGCCCACCGGCGTGCAGGACGATGGAGTTGTGGGCGCGCAGAAAGAGGGCCAGGAGCATGTCGTCGTACCGGAACGGCTGCTGACCGCTGTCGGAGCCCGCGAGTTGACGGCCGGGCTGCGGGAATGTGGTGGGGTGAGCGACTCCGACTTGGCCACCCGTCCCTTTGAAGCGGGGCAGGGCAGCAAGTGGAGCCGGGCCCGGTCATGGAGTATCCACGCATCAACTGGGCCGAAGTACTTGATCTGATGGCAGACTCAGCTCGAACCAGACCACTTTGCCGCCTGCGAGCCGTGTCGCGCCCCACCGTCTGGCCAGCTGGTTCACGACCAACAGGCCGCGGCCGTCGTCCATGTCACGCGCCCGGCGTCGCCGGGGCAGCTGCGGGGAGTCGTCGCCGACCTCGCAGCGCAGGATGTCGGTGCGCAGCAGCCGCAGTGTCACCGGTCGCGGTCGCTCCGCGTAGCGCACCGCATTGGTCACGATCTCGCTGATCAGCAGCTCCACGGAGTCGGAGAGGTCGTCGAGGCCCCAGCGGCTGAGTGCGCGGCGGGCCAGCCTGCGGGCCCGGCCAGGTGCGGTCTCCTCGGGTTCGAGGTGCCAGTACGCGACATCGCTCGGTGCGATCCCGTCGAACCGGGCGGCGAGCAGCGCGATGTCGTCGTCCCGGTCACCCGGACCGAGCATGTTCAGGATGTCGTCGCAGAGTGCCTCCAGCGGCGGCGAGTGGTCCGGGCCGGCGAGTCTGCCGTTGGTGGCGAGCCGTTCGCGCAGCTGCTCGATCCCGGGCCAGACGTCCCGCAGCCGGGACTCGACCAGGCCGTCGGTGTACAGCAGCAGCGTGCCTCCTGCGGGCGCGTCCAGTTCGACGGCCTCAAAGTCCACTCCGCCGACGCCGATCGGGGCGCCGGGCGGTACCCGCAGCACTTCCGCGCGGCCGCCCTGGTGGAGCAGGATGGGTGGGGGATGCCCGGCGTTGGCGATGGCGATGCGGTGCGCGACCGGGTCGTACACCGCGTACAGGCAGGTCGCCATGCGGTCGCTGCCGAGCCGCTGGGCCTGCTCGTCGAGGTGGTGCAGCACCTCCTGCGGCGGCAGGTCGAGCTGGGCCAGGGTCTGCGCGGTGGTGCGCAGCTGGCCCATGATTGCTGCGGATGTCATGGAGTGGCCTATGACGTCGCCGACGACCAGGGCGACCCGGTTTCCGGGTAGTGGGATCGCGTCGTACCAGTCGCCGCCGACCCGGGCCGTCTCGGCGGCCGGGAGGTAGCGGAAGGCCAGCTGGCCAGCGGGCATTCGAGGCAGCGAGTCGGGCAGCATGGTGCGCTGGAGCTCGCCGGCGAGATTCGCCTCGTGCCCGTACAACACTGCCTTGTCGATACCGAGCGCGCTCTGGGTGGCGAGCTGGGCGGCGACCAGGAGGTCGTCCGAGTCGAAAGCCGGCCGCTCGGCTCCGCGCTCGAAGACGGCGGCGCCGAGAACACGCCGTCGGCCGCGCAGCGGAGCGAGGATCACCCGACGTCCGCTCGGTGCACTGCAGCCGTTGCCCAATAGTTCGGGCAGGGCGGCCTGGGCGACGGCTGAGTCTCCGAAGACGGGGCGCACACCACGCAGTACCTCGGCCAACGCGCTGCCGGTGGGTACTTCGCTTAGTGGTCGAGTTCGTAAGTCCTTCGGGGGTTGATCATGCTGCCAGCGCGACGGAGGATTCTTCTGGGTGATCGGCGGTGTGCCGGTCGAGC
>NZ_JBHWIY010000079.1:0-8877 GCF_042731715.1 Streptomyces sp. NPDC059832
CACCCCGAGGTCGGTGGCGACCGA
The DNA here is from genome assembly GCF_042731715.1 of Streptomyces sp. NPDC059832. Classification (NCBI taxonomy): domain Bacteria; kingdom Bacillati; phylum Actinomycetota; class Actinomycetes; order Kitasatosporales; family Streptomycetaceae; genus Streptomyces; species Streptomyces sp. NPDC059832. Next base: position 25 of record NZ_JBHWIY010000079.1, read on the forward strand.
CTTGATCGTCGCTCCCGGACGCGACCGGTACAGCGCGACCGCGTCTGCCTTGAACTCGGCGGGGTAGTGCTTCATCCCCACAGGGACTCCGTTCTCCTGGACCATCAAGATCCAAGTCTCTCCGGTGTCCAAAATCCGGGGTCAACGCCCGATCCCCGGCGCCCAGGCGCAAGTCGACTGGGGGGATGAAGGCAAGATCCTCGCGCATATGGGCATCGGGAAGGTCTATTCGTTCCACGTGCCCCTGTCGTACTCCCGTGACCCGTCCTGCTGCTTCACCACGAGCCAGGATCTGAGGACCTTCTTCGACTGCCACCGGCGGGCGTTCGCGCACTTCGGCGGGGTGCCGATGACTATCGTCTACGACCGCACCAAGACTGTCGTCCAGCGTCACGTCGCTCCTGAGCCGGACGTAGTCGATGACCACCAGCGGGCCTGGCCTGTCTGGCGGATCAGGGATTGGATGCGGGTGCGGACGAGCCCGGGCGTGACGCGGGGGCGTAGTCCATCCACAGCGGCAGGGTTTCAAGATCCGGCATGCGGGTAGGCGATGCGGGTCCAGTCGTCGGTGACGGGGGCCATCCTCCATGAGGTGGTACAGGGAGACGCGGGACTTGCTGGACAGCACCCCGGTTGGTGACCTCCTCCCGACCCATCTCCAGGCTGTGCACAAGGGTGTCCGGCCGGAGGAGGCGTTGGCGAGCGCGACACCGGGCGTCATCGCGCTCTTGCCCATGGCCAGCCGCCCGGCCACGAAGACGACGTTCCCAGACCGCGGCTTGAACATCCGGTCCAGGTCGGTGAGCCCGGTGACCGCAGCCGCCTCCACCGTGGTCTCCAGGCCGTCCAGGTGCTCCTGGAGGCCGCCGCCGAACCGGCCGAACAGCCCGTCGCCGCCGGTCTGGTCGGCGGCAAGCTGCTCCGGCTCGGCCTGGTGCCCGGCGATGCCGTCGGTGACGCCGGCCGAATCGCCCTGCCGGGCCGTCTGCATCCCACGCACGAGGGTCTGCTGGTAGCGGCGCAGGCGGGCGTAGCCGTGGACGATCTCCGCGTAGTGTTCCACCTCGACCGAGGTGCACGCCTGGGAGGCGATCAGCGACAGCTCGACGAAGCCGCCAACCCGCTTCAGGTCACCACTGCGGCGCAGCTCCCCTCGGCCATCGGCACACCGGTGGGCTTGCTCCGGCCGTGCAGGGCGAATATCGCCCGCCAGATCGCCTCGTGGTGCGGGCGGTACCAGGCACCGTCATCGCTCAAGATCTGCGCGGTGCCGGGGATCGGGTCGTACCCTCCGGTGGCCATCAAGCACGCACCCAGGACCGCAGTCTCTGCGCTCACGCTCACCGCCTCCGGGGACTCGTCCAACTGCTGCGCAGGGATGTCCAGGGCCTCGTCGAACATGCTCACTGCTGCTCCCACCGCGTTGGCCTCGTGTGGGACTGGTCGAGCTCCTGTGCGAAAAACACACTGGCGGCCTTCAGGATGTCGCTTGCCCGCCGCAACTCTGCGGATTCTTTACAGAGTTGGACGAGCTCAGATCGCTCCGCAGAGGTGAGTAGATCGGGCCGGCCGCCCTGGGCGGCCTCGGCCTGGCGGACCCACAGGCGTAAGGCTTCCTTGTGAATACCGAGATCTCGGGCCACGTGGGCGACCGGACGGCCGGAGGTCTGTGCTTCACAGACCACTCGCTCGCGGAGCTCGTCGGGATACTTCCGGGGTACAGGCATCGGACCTGTGCTTTCCATCTGCCGCGGCAATCATGTCTGACTTCAGGGCCGCTACGGAATCCAGTTCAGCTCACATCAGTAAAAACCCACCACCAACAGCCCACCGCCCACCGCCCACCGCCCAACAACAAAACCCCTCAACCACGACCTTGACCCCCGATCCTCACCACCACTGACACCAATCCGAGAGATCGAAGCCGGGGCGGCACGGCTAACCCGTAATCAATGGGTAAAAATGTTAAGAATATAGATATTATTGGGCATAGAGGCATGATCAGGCGTTTTCGTCGATCTTCGGCCTCGTCGTCCCGCCCGCCTTCCAGGTGGCGTGTGTGTTGGACACCCGGCCGACACCGGATTCAAGAGCACAACCATCAGCACGACAGGCACGACGCCCCGCAATCGTTGCCGGGGCGACGCCTGCGGTCCTTGTTGAATGTGCGCAGCGTCGCGGGCCAGATGTTCCTGCTGCAGTTGGTGATCGTGGTGCTGCTCTGCGTCACAGCGGCGGTGCTCCTCGTGCTGCAGGCCCGGAGCGAGAGCATGCGGGAGGCCCGGAATCGGTCGCTCGGCACCCGGGTATCGCCGAGATACGGGTCAAAGGGGCAATGAGTTGATCTCGGCCCCATCGGCGCCTGTTCAGCTCCCCGGCTCATCCTCGGCGAGGATGCGGTAGACGGTGGCGACCGAAGGGTACTGGCCCTTGTTCTTGCCCGAGGTGATGACCAGCTTCTGAGCGATCTGGGGTACGGGCACGCCGTTGGCCCGCAGGCTGCGGGCATAGTCGGCCATGTCGTCGTCGACGGCCTTGGGGCGCCCGCCGTGGCGGCCGCGCTCGCGAACGGACGCTTGGCCTTCCAGAGACTTCTCCCGGATGTACTCGCGCTCGGACTCGGCCATGCCAGCGAAGAACGCGAAGAGGGCGACACCGTGCCCAGAGGGGTCGTAGACACCCTGGAGGGGGCCGGTGAGGAGTTCGAGCTGGATGTCGTGGTGGCGCAGATCCTCGGCGATGACCAGGAGCTCGGCGGCGCCGCGGCCCAGGCACTTCATCTCGTGCACGGTGAAGATCACCCGCTGGTGCGGGACGGCCTTCTTGATAATGCGGGCGAAGTCCATCACCTTGACGAACACCGGCCGCACCTTGACCCGGGTGCTGATCTTCTCCGAGAAAACCGGGTCACAGCCTGCCTCTTTCAGGGCGTCGAGCTGGCTCTGGAGCTCTTGCTGGGCGGTACTGCAACGGGCGTACCCCACTCTCGTGGGCTTCGTCGTGGCCTCCGGCACCGCGGCGTCGATGGCCGGGCCCATCCCCCAGGCGCGGCCGGGGCCGCGGTCGGCGGGGGTCTTCACCTCCAGCTCGGCGCGGAGCTGGGGGTCGAGCATGAAGCGCGGGGTGTGGTATTTCGGGGCGACCTTGCCACCGCGGGTGCGGCAGGTGCTTCCGGCGGGCGCTTCGCAGGTCGGACAGTCGAACTGTTCGACGGCGGCGGCCGGTTCGGCGGGCTGGGGCATGTCGCAGAACCTATCGCGAGGGCATTGTGTGAATTCTGTTTTGCGAGAGGTTGTAAGAACGGAAATCAGGGGCAAACCGGACACGGTCCGGTGAGGGGCTCCGGTCTCTCAGAACTACTCATTTCTGCGAGTGCGAAGCGTGACACCCTTTCAACGGTGGTTGCGTGGCGGCCTGGGCACCCTCGATCTGGAGTTCGTTCCGCTCCTGGGCCGCCGTGAGATGACCAGCGACGCCGACGGCCTGTCAGAGGTCGCTGCCCCTTCGAGCCTTCGACGAACGGACCGTCGTCGAAGGGTGGATATGTGAGGGGACCCGGCGGCGCGCCGCCGGGTCCCCTCACTGTCAAGCCAGTCCCCACCGTGGTTGGGGCCGCCGATCCGCCAGCCCCATGGTTGACCACCCTGTCCGGGCTTCTACGGAGCACCGCACGCCAGCACCAACGCCCTGACCGCTCGGGAGGTCGGGGGCTGCTGATCAGCCTTGCTCGCAACGGTCGGGAGCGTGGTCCACAGGCGACTCGATCTTGCGCAGCCGTGTGAATGGCACAGCGGAGGCGAGCGCGAGAGCAATCGCGCCCACGAGCAAGAGGGCGAGCCAGGCGCCGGACCTGTCGACGACGAGTCCTGCCGCGGCGGATGCCAGCGATGCGCCGAGGTTTACGGAGGTGTTGATCCATGTCGACGCTTCCGTCCGGCTGGTGTCCGGAACGATGGTGTCGGCGATGAGGTATCCGGTGATGAGGGACGGGGCGAGGAAGAGGCCGATGAGGGCGAGGCCTGCGGCGAAGAGACCGAGTGTGTCCAGCTGGGACACGAACACCGCGGCAAGCCCCATGCTGACGCACAGGGCGAACAGCCTCTTGCCGATTCCCGACTTGAGGTTCAGTTGCCCATAGAGGAAACCTCCGAGAGCACTTCCGCCGGCAAAGGCTGCCAGGAGCCAGCCCGAAGCTGCGACAGCATCACGTTGAGCAGCGGTGGCTGGCGCTGCGATCTCCGCGACGCCCAATACACCACCGACGCCCAGCAGGACGACCAATACCCTTGCGAAACCTGGCTGTCGCAGTGGGCGATCACCTTGCGCGCCGCTCCCTCCTGTCCCGCGCAGCGCCCCCGATGAGGCACTGGACGTCATCGCTGCAGTGCCGAGGGAAACCGCTGCCGCGGTCACCCAGAGCCCGATGCTGGGAGAACTGGCCACGATGACCGCGGTGATGATGACAGGACCACCGACGAAGAGGAGCTCTTCGCAAACCGCGTCGATACTGAATGCCTTTGTTCGCTGGTCACCGGCTGTTGTGAGCGATGCCCAGACCATTCGCATCGCCGCCCCCAGGGGTGGCGCTGTCAGGCCGACCACCGCACTGAGAACGAGGAACCAGATATCCGCGACACTCTCGGCTTCCGTGATGAGCGCGAGAGCGATGAACCCGGAGGCCTGGCCCGAGGCCATCGTGGTGAGCGCGATCCGTTGACCGAATCGATCGACGGCCCAGGCACGCCAGGGGGCGGCGAGGACGTTGGCGATGCCGAACACCGCTGTTGCGAAACCGGCCTGCGTGTACGAACCCGTGCTGTCCTGGACGGCGAGGAGGAGGGCAAGACCGCCCATCGCGAGGGCGGACCGGCCGATCAGGGCGGGGAGGAAGGCGCGAAGAGCGCCAGGAAGGAGAAGTACTGCGAGCACGAAGAAGCTCCGATGATGTGCGACCGACGCTGAACGCGAGGCCGCCAAGAATCTGACGGCTATCGAGGTCCGGAGGGCAGGACAGAGCGCACCCTCAACGGATCAGAACCTGGACGGGAGAGACCCAGGACCGTCAGATGAACATCACGATGAACATCCGGGAAGGTTAACAGGACGCGGCCTCCATGCCGGCTTGGGTAATTCCGCGCTGGTGACCTCCCCTACTGCCGAAGGCCGCATCTGTTCCAGGCTGAGCTGCCCAAGGCCGGCGACGTGCGGAAGGGTGACCCGCTCAAGCCGCGGGAGCGAATCGAGCGCGTCCTGGACGACAACCACGCCGCCGACCTGCCGGAAGCTCGGGCGCTTCGTCCATGGCCTCATGATGCCGACCCGCTTGCGGCCGGGTCAGGCGGCTTGGCGGAGACCCCGGCAGCAGGTCCTGGTCGCGGAGCTGAGTGAAGTCGACATCGAGCTTCGGGTCGTACGCCTCGGGCTGGATGCCGAGTTCGTGCGTGCTGTACTCGCCGAACCGGTTGATGTGCTCGGTCAGGTAGGGCGAGATGTGCGCCAGGTCCTCCGGCTCGATCGTCCAGCCCTCGCAACTCGGCATGGAGCCGGCACACCGAAAGCCCGATACCCATCGCATCGCCGCACAGCTTCCGGTCCTCCGGGTCCTCGATCACGCCGGCGAGGACCAGCCGAACCGCTCCTGCGGCGAGGTAGTTGCCTGTGACACTGCGCAGATTTCGCAGCATCATGCCGAAGTTGAAGCGGTCTCCTGAAGGCGTCGGCCAAGACTGCCTCAGCCAGTCGAGGTCGATGACGGCGTGGGGTATCTCGGCGTCGGCGAGAAGGTTGCCCACGCCTTCGGCCACCGATGTCTTGCCGACGCCGACGGTGCCGTTGATCAGGAGGGCGCTGGGCTCAGGAGAACCTTCTGCATGCATGCGTGAGACTCTACGATCCACAGGCCACGAACTCCTCCACGCGGCCCGGCGAGTGCGGGCGAAGTCACACGGCGCCGCGTATGGATCCGGCGCCGCACGCGGTCTGGGCGAGCGCGGCGGCGACGAGGGAGTGCTCGCCCACGAGCCCCTTCCGATCCGGCCGTCCCGGAAATGGCAACAGAAGTTGCTCGCGGTGCGGCGCTGGAGCATTTTGTGTACAGGCGACGGCGGCGTGGCGACGAGAGGTTGACTCGGATTCACTGGCGAAGTAGAGGCCGAGGACGCCCTTGCGGCCAGCGCCGTCACGGCCTCCGACCGTGGGGCGGACCGGGCCGCTCAATTGGTCAGCAAGCTGTTTAGTGATCAGCGGGGCAAGCTGATCAGTCTGCTGGGGACGATGGCTCAGGCGTCGCCTTGTGCGTCGTGTGTGAGCGCACGGTGACAGAACCGGTGGAACTCGGCCCGCGTCATCCCAGGGCGGCCAGTTGGAGGTGTACCGCCGCGGTGGTGCGCGTGGCATCGCCGGTGGCGAGCAGGTCCAGCAGCGCGCCCCGCAGGACGGCGAGGACGAGGGTGCGCTGCGTCAGGGCGGCCTCGGTGTCACGTAGCGCGGCGGGCTGGCCGGCGGCGAGAAGTGCCAGCCAGTCGCTGACCGTGTCGCGGGCGAAGTCGGCCCACGGCCCGTCGGGGTCGATGAGGGAGCGGGCGTAGCTCTCGACCCACAGCGTCAGGAGGCCACGGTGAGCGTCGGCGGACAACCACCGCCACAGCTCACATGCGACTGACTGTAGCCCTTCAGGCTCATCCTGTGAGCCAGTGAGCTGCTGTATGTGTGACAGCTCGTCGGCTCTGGCCCGCGCGAGCAGGGAGCGGATCAGGCCTTCCTTGCTGCCGAACAGGTAGAGCAGCACGCGCGGGCTGGACTGGATCTCCTCGGCCAGCGGGCGCAGGGACAGCTCGCCAAGGCCGCTGCGCAGGGCATAGGCGTAGGCCGCTTCCAGCAGCTCCTGCCTTCGCGGGGAGGGGTTTGATTCAGATCGGGTCACCAGGCTAGTTTACTGAAACAGTCGTTTCAGTCGAATGGGAGTGAGGACATGATGGCGGAGCGTGCGGTGGTCATCCGGCCGCTGGCCCGGCCCGGCGACCTGGGCTGGGTGGTCATGGCGCACGGCGAGTTCTACGACCGGGAGTTCGGCTGGGACACAAGCTTCGAGGCGCTTGTCGCCCGGATCGTCGCCGACTACGCCGAGGAAAAGGCCCGCGGGCCGCAGGCGGCTTGGATCGTGGAGGTCGACGGGGTACGGGCCGGCTGCGTCTTCTGCGTACGCAAAGACGACCGGACAGCGAAGCTGCGCCTGCTGCTCGTCGATCCGAAGGCGCGCGGCCTGGGCCTGGGAGCCCGCTTGGTCGAGGAGTGCCTGACGTTCGCACGGGAGGCCGGGTACGAGGCGATCACTCTGTGGACCAACGACGTGCTCGGCTCGGCCCGGCGCATCTACCAGAAGCAGGGCTTCGAACTCGTCACCGAGGAACACCACCACAGCTTCGGCCACGACCTCGTCGGCCAAACCTGGCGGCGTCGCCTGCAGCGAGGCCGTTGAACGCTACGGCCCGGTTCTAGTAGTGCTTGGTCATGTGCGGTCTGCGATGGCGTGTCTTCTTGATGTGTCGTGTCGTTGACGGGACGTGCTGAGTGGGGAGTTGGCTGCGGTCCGGTGTGATCTGGAGGACTTCGCGGCGGAGATGTTCGAGCCGTTCGCGCGGGCGGACCAGCGGCGGTGGGGTGGGGTCTATCTGCGGGGTCTGTTGCTGGACGGCGGGCGCAAGTCGGTGGAGCCGATGGCCGCCCGCCTGGGCGAGGACGGGAACCGGCAGGCCCTGGCCCACTTCGTCACTTCCAGCCCGTGGGATCCGGCGCATGTGCGGGCCCGTCTGGCCTGGCGCATGCAGCCGGTCATCAAGCCCACGGCGCTGGTCATCGATGACACCGGGTTCCTCAAGGACGGGGATGCGTCGGCGTGCGTGACCCGGCAGTACACCGGCACCGCGGGCAAGGTCACCAACTGCCAGGCCGGAGTCTCGCTGCACCTGGCTTCCAACGGCGCCTCGGCGGCGGTGAACTGGCGTCTTTTCCTGCCCGAGAGCTGGGATCCCGCCTCACCGAAGGCCGATCAGGCCAAAGTGGTCCGTCGTGACAAGTGCGCCATCCCTGCCCAGGTGGGCCATGTCGAGAAGTGGCAGCTGGCCCTCGACATGATCGACGAGACGCGGTCCTGGGGTATCGAGGTGCCCCAGGTCATTGCCGACGGCGGCTACGGGGACACCGCTGCCTTCCGGCTCGGCCTGGAAGAACGCGGTCTCGACTACGTGGTGGGCATCTCGACCACGACCACCGCACAACCCGAGGACGCACAGCTGTGCATCCCGGCCTACTCCGGCCGGGGCAGACGGCCGGTTCCTGCCTACCCCGAGCCGGCCCAGAGGGTGAAGAGCCTGGTCATCGCGGCCGGTAAATCTTCCGCGCGGCCGGTGCAGTGGAGGGAAGGATCACGGCCGGGCAGTGGCCGAAGCGGGCACAAGCGCATGTATTCGCGCTTCGTGGCCCTGCGGATCCGGCTCGCCGGACGTGAGATCCGCAAGGCCACGGCCGGCAGCGGGCTTCCGGTTCGCTGGCTGCTGGCCGAATGGCCCGCCGACCAGGACGAGCCCGTGCAGTTCTGGCTCTCCAACCTGCCCGGGACCACCCCGTTGCCCGCTCTCGTGCGCACCGCGAAGCTCCGCTGGCGCATCGAGAACGACTACCGCGAGATGAAGCAGACACTGGGCCTGGCCCACTTCGAAGGCCGAACCTGGCCAGGCTGGCACCACCACGTCATCCTCGGCCCGGTCGCCCACGCCTTCTGCACCTTGCAGCGACTGACCCGATCCCCAAAAGAGACGGCGTCGGCCTGAGCCTCTACCGAGTTGTCCACGAGCT
>NZ_JBHWIY010000080.1:0-8682 GCF_042731715.1 Streptomyces sp. NPDC059832
CAGCCAACTCCTCACTCAGCACACACGGTCAACGAAACGACCGATCAAGAAGACACGCCATCACGGACCGCACATGACCAAGCACTACTAGTGCTGTGACCGGGATGGTTCACCGTGGTCGGGAGACGGCTCACGGGACGAGCGCGGACCGTGAGGCAACTGGTATTACTGGTGCATGCAGGAAGAGACCGCGCGATCCGCGATCGACACGTTCATCTCCGCGTTCAACGCCTCGGACGACAGCTATGTGACTGCGCTGCTCTCCCAGGCCCTGACCTCGGACGTGGTCTTCTGGGGACCGTTGGGCCGCAGTGAGGGGATCGAGGCGGTCGAACGGTTCGTGCTGGACATCCGGCGCCACCCCGCGGGGACCGGCACGATGGTGCGCTGTTCGGCGGTGGACATGCCGGACGAGTGGGCCCGGTACCAGTGGGTCTTCACGACGCCGGATGGAGGCCCCCGCCTGGCGGGAACGGACGTCGTCCATCTGCGGCGGAGCCTCATCGACCAGGTCATCGTCTTCGCGGGGGAGATCGAGCCGTCCGCCTCCTGAGTCATTCTCCTCTGGCGCCGTCCTGCTCCTGAACCGGCCCCGTTCGGGGCTCCGGGTCTGCCCAGCCGAGATCATCTTCACAACGCTTCGGTCGTCCGCGCTTGGCCACGAGCGGACCGTGGCCGCGGGATCACCGGAGGCGGTGCAGCAAGGCGGGCTCGTCAGGCTCCGGCCCCAATCCGGCTCGGGAAAAACCAGGGGCCCGGCTCCGAAGAGCCGGACCCCATCTGACCTGTATGTTCGCCAGGCCTCCAACGTGGTGTTGTGTCACCCGCTCACACGTTGAAGCGGAACTCCACCACGTCCCCGTCCTGCATCACGTAGTCCTTGCCCTCCATGCGGGCCTTGCCCTTGGCGCGGGCCTCGGCGACCGAGCCGGTTTCGATCAGGTCCTCGTAGGAGATGATCTCCGCCTTGATAAAGCCCTTCTGGAAGTCGGTGTGGATCACACCGGCCGCCTCGGGGGCCGTGGCGCCCTTCTTGATCGTCCAGGCTCGGGCTTCCTTCGGACCCGCCGTGAGGTAGGTCTGCAGGCCCAGGGTGTCGAAGCCGACGCGGCCGAGGGTGGCCAGGCCGGGCTCTTCCTGGCCCATGGACTGGAGGAGTTCGAGGGCCTCGTCGTCGTCGAGCTCGATCAGCTCGGACTCGATCTTGGCGTTGAGGAAGATCGCCTCGGCGGGGGCGACCAGGGCGCGCTGCTCGTTCTTGAAGTCCTCGTCGACCAGCTCGTCCTCGTCGACGTTGAAGACGTAGAGGAAGGGCTTGGTGGTCAGGAGGTGCAGCTCGTGGAGGAGCTTGCCCTTCTCGGTGCCCGCGGTGATGCCCGCGGCGAAGAGGGTCTGGCCCGACTCCAGGATCTTCTGGGCGTCCTCGACCGCGGCGAGGACCGCGACCTTCTCCTTCTGGAGGCGGGACTCCTTGGTGAGGCGCGGGACGGCCTTCTCGACGGACTGGAGGTCGGCGAGGATCAGCTCGGTGTTGATCGTCTCGATGTCGTCCTTGGGCGAGACCTTGCCGTCGACGTGGACGACGTTCTCGTCCTTGAAGGCACGGATGACCTGGCAGATCGCGTCGGACTCGCGGATGTTCGCGAGGAACTTGTTGCCCAGACCCTCGCCCTCCGAGGCGCCTCGGACGATGCCGGCGATGTCGACGAAGTCCACGGTCGCGGGGAGCAGGCGCTGGGAGCCGAAGATCTCGGCCAGCTTGTTCAGGCGGGCGTCCGGGACGCCGACGACGCCCACGTTCGGCTCGATCGTGGCGAACGGGTAGTTGGCCGCCAGCACGTCGTTCTTGGTCAGGGCGTTGAACAGGGTCGACTTGCCGACATTCGGCAGGCCGACGATTCCGATCGTGAGCGACACGTTGGCGACTTCCTGAGGAGTGAGGAGGTGGGCGGGAACGCTGCGGGCCCAGGTGGGCCGATTCTCCAGTTTACGGGCGGGGGCAAGCGGGTACCCCCGGGTCCGGTCGGGTGCCGATCCGGTTCCCGTTCGGCCGTGTGGCATCGAACTCATCCCCTAGGTCGCCCAAAGGGCGTGTCCCGCACCTGTTTCCTCCTGCCCGGCGACCTACGTTGTCCCGGTGGAGCAGCACAGGACACGTCCCCCGCAGCGCAGGCAGTCTCGCCAGGCCCCGCTGTCCCCGCAGGGCACCATCGAGGAGACCGCGACCGTCTACCGGGTGGTGAGCCCGCCGGAAGGCCGCTCCCGTCCGGTGCCGCCCGTCGTGCTCGCGCTGCGCAGGCTGCCCAATCCCCGGCTGACCGGCATCGGGGCCGGGCTCTTCGCCGCCGCCACCATGTTCGTACTGGCCTGCCTCGACCTGCTGGTCCTCGACGGTTCGGCGGTGGTGTTCGGTGTGCTGTTCCTGCCGGTCTGCGCGCTGACCGCGCTGTGGGTGCGGCCCGCGGACCTGGTGACCGCGCCGATCATCGTGCCGATCGCGTTCGCCATCGGTGTCATCCCGATCGCCGGTGGCACGGGCGGCTTCGGCGGCCAGACCATGGCGCTCGTCACCGCGCTCGCCGTGCACGCCGGGTGGCTGTACGGCGGGACGCTCATCGCCGGGCTCATCGCGACCGTACGGAAGGTACGGCTGATGCGTCAGCGGCAGCGCCGCACGCTGCTCGCCGCACAGGCGGCGCGCGCCTCGCAGGGACCGCGCCGCCCGCAGCGGTGAACGGCCGCAGGGCACCACGGGCCACAGGGCGCCACAGGCCGCAGGTCGCCACAGGCCGCTAGTGGCCTGCGGCCGCCATCGCCGCGCCCACGATGCCCGCGTCGTTCTGCAGTTCCGCCGGCACCATCTCGGCCCGTACGTGCTCGATCAGGGGCAGGAACTTGTCGGCCTTGCGGCTGACCCCGCCGCCGATGATGAAGAGCTCGGGCGAGAACAGCATCTCCACATGGGCCAGGTACTTCTGCAGCCGGTGCGCCCAGTGGTGCCAGCTCAGGTCCTCGTCCTCCTTGGCCTTGGTGGAGGCGTGCTTCTCCGCGTCGTGGCCGTTCAGCTCCAGGTGGCCCAGCTCGGTGTTGGGGACGAGCCGGCCGTCGACGAAGAGGGCGCTGCCGATCCCCGTACCGAGCGTCAGCACGATCACGGTCCCCTTGCGGCCCCGGCCCGCGCCGAACGTCATCTCCGCGACGCCGGCCGCGTCCGCGTCGTTCAGCACGGTGACGGGGAGGTTCAGCCGGTCACCGATCAGTCCGCGGGCGTCGGCGTCGATCCAGCCCTTGTCGACATTGGCCGCGGTACGGGTGACACCGCCGGTGACTACGCCCGGGAAGGTGACGCCCACCGGGCCCGACCAGTCGAAATGGCCGACGACCTCGGCCACGCACTCGACCACGTCCTTGGGCGTGGCCGGGTGTGGTGTGAGTACTTTGTGGCGCTCCTGCGCCAGGTCTCCGCGGTCCAGGTCCACGGGAGCGCCCTTGATCCCGGATCCGCCGATGTCCACGCCGAAGATCTGCATGCAGTCCACGGTACGGGCAGGCGGCCCGGCCCACTCCCTGGAACGCCCCGATGCCCGGGGGCTACTTCTCCGAGAGCGCGGCGGCCTCGGCGCGCAGATCGCGGCGGAGCTCCTTGGGCAGCGAGAAGGTGATGGACTCCTCGGCCGCCTTCACGATCTCCACGTCCTCGAAGCCGCGCTCGGACAGCCAGGCCAGGACGCCGTCGACCAGCACCTCGGGAACCGACGCGCCGGAGGTGACGCCGACCGTGGAGACACCCTCCAGCCAGGCCTCGTCGATCTCCTCGGCGAAGTCGACCAGATGGGCGTCGTTCGCACCGGCGCCGAGGGCGACCTCGACCAGGCGGACCGAGTTGGAGGAGTTCTTGGAACCGACGACGATCACGAGGTCGGCGTCCGCACCCATCTGCTTCACCGCGATCTGGCGGTTCTGCGTGGCGTAGCAGATGTCGTCGCTGGGCGGCGAGATCAGGAGCGGGAACTTCTCCTTGAGCGCGCCGACCGTCTCCATCGTCTCGTCGACGGAGAGCGTGGTCTGGGAGAGCCAGACGACCTTGGACGGGTCGCGGACCTCGACACCGGCGACGTCCTCGGGGCCGTCGACCAGCGTGATGTGGTCGGGGGCCTCGCCGGAGGTGCCGATGACCTCCTCGTGGCCCTCGTGGCCGATCAGGAGGATGTCGAAGTCGTCCTGCGCGAAGCGGACGGCTTCCTTGTGGACCTTGGTGACCAGGGGGCAGGTCGCGTCGATCGTGGCGAGCTTCCGCTCGGCCGCCTCCTCGTGCACGGTCGGCGCCACGCCGTGCGCGGAGAACATCACGATCGAGCCCTCGGGGACCTCCGCCGTCTCCTCGACGAAGATCGCGCCCTTCTTCTCCAGGGTCTGTACGACGTACTTGTTGTGAACGATCTCGTGGCGCACATACACCGGGGAGCCGTACTGCTCCAGGGCTTTCTCCACGGCGATCACGGCACGGTCCACGCCCGCGCAGTAGCCACGGGGAGCGGCGAGCAGGACGCGGCGAGGTGTCGTAGCAGTCATGCGCCCCATCGTAAGGCCGAGTCGAACGCGCGGAAGATCGGCCGGGTGGCGAGACTGATCCGTACGCGACCCAGGGAGGGCTCATGTCGGAGAGCGGCAGCGGCGGCAGCAGCGGCAGGGGCGGAGTCGTAGGCGCGGAGGGGGCGGAGGGGGCGGAGGGGGCGCACCTGGAGGGCGGCAGGCTGCGGCGGACGCTCGGCTTCCGGGATCTGGTGGTCTACGGGCTCCTGTTCATCGCGCCGATGGCACCCGTCGGTGTGTTCGGCACGCTCGACGCGAAGTCCGACGGCGCTGTCGCACTGGTCTACGTCGCGGCGACGGTGGTGATGGCGTTCACGGCGTTCAGCTACGCGCAGATGGTGCGGGTCGCCCCGTTGGCGGGTTCGGTCTTCGCATACGCGCGCAAGGGGCTCGGGGAGGGGCCGGGGTTCATCGCCGGGTGGATGGCGATGCTCGACTATCTGCTGATCCCGGCGGTCGCATATCTCTTCTCCGGGATCGCGCTGAACGCGCTGGTGCCGTCGGTGTCGCAGTGGGTGTGGACGGCACTCGCCGTCGTGGTCACCACGCTGCTCAACCTCTGGGGCGTGCGGGCCGCCGCCCGGGTCGGCTTCGCGGTGCTCGCGATGGAGATCGTGGTGCTGCTGGTGTTCCTGGTGTCGGCGGTGGTGGTTCTCGTACGGGACGGGGCGCAGCGCGGCTGGCTGACTCCGCTCACCGGCGATTCCGGCTTCTCCGCGTCGGCGGTGCTGGGGGCGGTGTCGGTGGCCGTGCTGTCGTATCTGGGCTTCGACGCGATCGCCTCGTTCGCGGAGGAGGTGACCGGGGGCTCGGCGAAGGTGGCGCGGGCGCTGCTGTTCTGTCTGGTGCTCGCGGGTGTGCTGTTCGTGGCGCAGGCGTATCTGGCGGCGCTGCTCGAACCGATGACGTCGGCGGAGCTGGCCGCCGACCCGGCCGCGCAGGGGTCGGCGTTCTACGACACGGTGGACTCGGCGGTCGGGGGCTGGCTGCACGACCTGGTGGCGGTGAGCAAGGCGATCGGGGCGGCCTTCGCGGCGCTGGCCGGGCAGGCGGCAGCGGGACGGCTGCTCTTCGCGATGGCCAGGGAACGGCGGCTGCCCTCGGTCCTCGCCCGGGTCGACCCGCGGTCCGGGGTGCCGCGGCTCGCGATTCTGCTGGCCGCGACGGTGACGCTGGTCGCCGCGGTGTGGGCGGCCCGGCAGGCCGACGGTCTCGACCATCTGGTGTCGGTCGTCGACATCGGCGCGCTGACGGCCTTCGTGCTGCTGCACGCGTCGGTAGTCGGCTGGTTCGCCGTGCGCCGGATGGAGGGGCCGCCGAGCTGGTGGCGGCATGTGCTGGTGCCGGTGGTGGGTGCGGGGGTGCTGATCGCGGTGATCGTGGAGGCGACCCGGAGCGCCCAGGTGGTGGGGGTGTGCTGGTTCGGGGTGGGGCTGGTGGTGCTGGCGTTGCAGTGGGGGCGGCGTACGGCCTGAGCCGGGAGGGGCGGGGCGGGGCGGGGTAGGACGGTCGCGGCGGCCGGGGCGGGCCGGAGTATTCGAAACGCGTCCCGGTCGGCGCGGGCGGCGGCGTACGGCCTGAGCCGGGAGTGGCCGGGCCGGAGCGGCCTTCGTCGTGGCCGCCCGATTGTCGGTGGGGGCGGATACGCTCGCTCGCATGGCTCTCCAAACGTCCGCGGAAGCTCCGCTGCCCGTAGGTGATGTGTCGCGGCTCATCGGGGGCTGGATCGACCGGCTCGGGGCGGTCTGGGTCGAGGGGCAGATCACCCAGCTGTCGCGGCGGCCGGGCGCCGGGGTGGTGTTCCTGACGCTGCGCGATCCGTCGCAGGACATCTCGGTGAGTGTGACGTGCTTCCGGCAGGTCTTCGACCGGATCGCGGATGTGGTGACGGAGGGCGCGCGGGTCGTCGTCCTGGCCAAGCCCGAGTGGTACGCGCCGCGCGGCCAGCTGTCCCTGCGGGCCACGGAGATACGGCCGGTCGGCATCGGCGAGCTGCTGGTCCGGCTGGAGCAGCTGAAGAAGTCGCTGGCCTCGGAGGGGCTCTTCGCGCTCGACCGGAAGAAGCCGCTGCCGTTCCTGCCGCAGCTGATCGGGCTGGTCTGCGGGCGGGCGTCGGCGGCCGAGCGCGATGTGCTGGAGAACGCCCGGCGGCGGTGGCCCGCGGTCCGCTTCGAGGTGCGCAACGCGGCGGTGCAGGGCGTCCACGCGGTGAATCAGGTGGTCCAGGCGGTGAAGGAGCTGGACGATCTGCCGGACGTCGATGTGATCGTCGTGGCGCGGGGCGGCGGCAGCGTGGAGGACCTGCTGCCGTTCTCGGACGAGCAGCTGATCCGCACGGTGGCCGGGTGCCGTACGCCGGTGGTGTCGGCGATCGGTCATGAGCCGGACTCCCCGCTGCTCGACCTGGTCGCGGACCTGCGCGCCTCCACACCGACGGACGCGGCGAAGAAGATCGTGCCGGACGTGGGCGAGGAGCTGGACCGGGTGCGGCAGCTGCGCGACCGTGCGCTGCGGTCGGTACGGGGACTGCTGGACCGCGAGGAGCGGGGGCTGGCGCACGCCCTGGGCCGGCCGTCGATGGAGCACCCCCAGCGGATGGTGGACGAGCGCGCGTCGGAGATCGACGCGCTGATCGGGCGGAGCCGGCGGGTGCTGGGTCATCTGCTGGACCGGGCGGATTCGGAGCTCGCCCACACCCGGGCGCGGGTGGTCGCGTTGTCGCCGGCGGCGACGCTGGAGCGCGGCTACGCGGTGCTGCAGCGGGCCGACGGCCATGTCGTGCGGGCTCCCGAGGATGCGGGGGCGCCGGGCGATGTGCTCCGGGCGCGGGTCTCGGGCGGCGAGTTCGCCGTGCGGGTGGGCGAGTGACCGCCCCCGGTGGCGGGGCGGGCGGGCCCGGAGGCGCACCGGCACGTGCCGAAGGTGCGCCCGCGGGTACGGACGGACGAGATCACAGGCTCCCGGTGGGCCGGAACGTAGGGTGGGGCGCATGACGGACGACGCGACTACGACGGCTGGTGCCACGGGCACGCTCGGCTACGAGCAGGCCCGCGACGAGCTGATCGAGGTGGTGCGCCGCCTGGAGGCGGGCGGTACGACGCTGGAGGAGTCGCTCGCGCTCTGGGAGCGGGGCGAGGAGCTGGCGAAGGTCTGCCGGCACTGGCTGGAAGGTGCGCGCGCCCGGCTGGACGCGGCCCTGGCGGGTCCAGCCGACTCCCAGGAGAGCGGTGGCACGGCGGCCGACAACGGCTGAGCCCACTGTGGAACGAGTCACCCCGTGCCAGCTTTAGTTGAAAGTTAACCTACCTCTCGGTTACCGTGGTCCGCGTTGCTCGATCCACGTGTACGTCCGGAAGGTAATACGCACGATGTCCCTCGCTCTTGACCCCGCCGCCCAGGACCTCCTCTTCCGTGAGGCCCGCACCGCCAACACCTTCTCCGACGAGCCGGTGACCGAGGAGCAGGTCCAGGCGATCTACGACCTGGTCAAGTACGGGCCCACCGCGTTCAACCAGTCGCCGCTGCGCGTCATCCTGGTCCGCTCCGACGACGCCCGCGCGCGCCTCGTCAAGCACATGGCCGAGGGCAACCAGCCGAAGACCTCGACCGCCCCGCTGGTCGCCATCCTGGTCGCCGACAACGAGTTCCACGAGGAGCTCCCGGCCCTGATGCCGCACTTCCCGCAGGCCAAGGACGCGTTCTTCTCCGAGCGCCCGGTCCGCGAGTCGTCCGCCGCGCTCAACGGCGCCCTGCAGGCCGCCTACTTCATCATCGGCGTCCGCGCCGCCGGTCTGGCCGCCGGCCCGATGACCGGCTACGACGCCGCGGGCATCGAGAAGGAGTTCCTGGACGGCGACCACAAGGTGCTGATGGTCGTCAACATCGGCAAGCCGGGCGAGGACGCCTGGTTCCCGCGTCTGCCGCGTCTCGCCTACGACGAGGTCGTCACGACCGTCTGACCGTCGCCACGCGCATGCGGAAGGCCCTGGAGCACTCGCTTAGGTTCTAGGAGTCGTCGCAACACCCCAGCTCAAGGGGTGCGATGGAGTTCGAGATCCGCAAGGTGCGGACGGTGGCCCAAGGCCGCAA
>NZ_JBHWIY010000081.1:0-7838 GCF_042731715.1 Streptomyces sp. NPDC059832
CCCGCTCTCCTCGCTCCCCCTTCCCCCTCCCCCCCCTTTTGGCTCTGTCGTACCGCAGCGGCGGAACTCGCCCGTTCAGGGAGTCAGTGGTGGCCGGGGGCTCTCATCGGGGCGTGCGTCCGGCTGTGCGCCGTCCTCGCGGATGACCTCACCCTGCACGACCTTCCCGTCCGGCCGGTGAATGCGGGCCTGCTGGAAGGCGTCGGAGAGGCTGCCGGGGCTCGCGGCACGCATCCGGCGCTCCAGCGACCGTTCCGCGTACCGGCCGAGCCGCGAACGGACCGGTGGCACCAGCAGCAGGAGCCCCGCCACGTCCGAGACGATCCCGGGGATCATCAGCAGCAGCCCGCCGAGCATCAGGAAGCCGTTGCCCCTGCCGCCCGAGCCTGCGGCCGGTGGAGCAGCGGCGGCCCCGGGCTGCCCCGGCATCTGCTGGAGCGTCCGGGTGAGGTTGCGGAAGGCCCGGCGGCCGGCCCGCTTCATCACCGCGGCGCCGAGCACGATGCCCGCCACCAGGAGCAGCAGTACGGTGAACCCGCCCGCCACGTCGGCCACGATGGTGAGCAGCCAGATCTCCAGCACCGCCCAGGCGGCGACGGCGAGAGGGACGAAGGTTCGGGCGCGAGAACGCCTGGGGGCGGTCGGGGGCGGTGTGCCGGTCGTCATGGTCCCCAGTGTGCCCGTACGGGCGTCCGAACGGCACAAGGGGGTGATCATGGGCGTCGGACCCGATGCCCGCCGCCGGTGGCGGCGGGCGCGGCGGATCAGATCGCCTTGCGGCCCAGGGCCCGGTTCGTACGGGAGGTGACACCCCAGGAAGTGACCCGCCAGAGCGCCTCGACCAGGATGTCGCGGCTCATCTTCGAGTCACCGATCTCCCGGTCGACGAAGGTGATCGGCACCTCGACGACGTGATAGCCGGCTTCGACGGCCCGGCGGGCCAGGTCGACCTGGAAGCAGTAGCCCTGCGAGGCGACCTGGTCGAGGCCGATGCCGTCCAGGGTCTCGGCGCGGAAGGCCCGGTAGCCACCGGTGACGTCCCTGGTCCGCATCCCGAGGAGGAGCCGGGAGTACGTGCTGCCGCCGCGGGAGATCATTTCGCGGGACTTCGGCCAGTTGACCACGCGCCCGCCCGGCACCCAGCGGGAACCGAGCACCAGGTCGGCGCCCTTGAGCGCGGTGAGCAGCCTGGGCAGTTCCTCGGGCTGGTGGGAACCGTCGGCGTCCATCTCCACGAGCACGCCGTAGCCGTGCTCGGAGCCCCAGCTGAAGCCTGCGAGATAGGCCGCGCCCAGCCCTTCCTTGCCCTTGCGGTGCAGCACGTGGACCTGGCTGTCCCCGGCGGCGATCTCATCGGCGACCTTGCCGGTGCCGTCCGGGCTGTTGTCGTCGGCGACCAGGATGTCGGCGTCCGGCACAGCGGCGCGCACCCGGCTGACGATCGGCTTGATGTTCTCGGCCTCGTTGTAGGTCGGAATGATCACCAGGATTCTGCCGAGCGGGCCGTACCGCCGCTGACCGCCGTCGTTCACTTACTGCCCCTTAAGTCCGTACGCAGATGCACACCATATCCAGCGGGCGGTGACCCCTCGCCGACGTGGTCGGACGGGGCCGGGCATCGCCGGGGACAGATGGACGGAAGTACGGACAGAAACACGGGTGCGCGCGGACGGGAACGCGGGCGGGAACTACGGATGGGGGCCCGGCGCCCTTCGGGCCGACCTGGGACCCGCTGGCTGCGGGTCGACCTAGAGCCGTTGTCTACTGAACGTCCGGGCCCCACCCGGGTCGCACCGCCGTCCGGATGAAACCTTCCCTCGCCCCCGAGGCGCGGGCGCTGAACCTGGCTGCCAGTGGTGGTGCGCCGGTGCGGCACACCACCCCATGACCCAGCGGCGTTCGACGACTGCGTGGAGGTTTACCGGTCGGACGTCCTGTGGTGGACTCGGCCGAACCTACCGGCCGGTGGGCGCGTTCTGTCAATAGCCGTCTGACCTGCAATATTTACGAAACTTGCCTGGTCAGTAGCGAAGATCCGCAGGTCGCGGCAGAACGGGGACCACGATCAGTGACGATACGAAATGTCCGGACGTCACTCGTTCGGCCGCGCGTAGACCGTTTGTCCGAAGACCACGGTCCTCAGACAGACCGGCAGCTCGGCACCCGGGGTGAGATCGGGCAGGCCGGGCGTTCCCGACCGGGGGTCGGTCGACCAGCGGGCGACCCGGTCGTCCGGGGCCTGGACCACCAGGTCAGCGGTGCGCCAGACCGCGTAGTCGGCCGGGGCGCCGGGCACCAGGGTCCCCGCGTCGTCGCGGCCGACGGCCCGCCAGCCGCCCCGGGTATGGGCGGTGAAGCCCGCCCGTACGGAGATCCGGTGCTCGGACGTGCGGTGGAAGGCGGCGGCCCGTACGGTGCCCCACGGGTCGAGCGGGGTCACCGGGCTGTCGGAACCGAAGGCCAGGGGCACACCGGCCCGCAGGAGCGCCGCGTACGGGTTGAGGGTCCTGGCCCGCTCGACGCCGAGCCGCTGCGCGTACATGCCCTCCTCGCCGCCCCAGGCCGCGTCGAAGGCGGGCTGGACGGAGGCGGTCAGACCCAGCTCCGCGAACGCGGCGACGGTCTCGGGGGTGAGCATCTCGGCATGCTCGACACGGTGCCGGGCACCCCGGATCCGGGGCAGGCCGAGCGTCTCGGCGGCGGCCCTGACCCCCTCCACCACGGCGGAGACCGCCGCGTCCCCGATGGCGTGGAAGCCGGCCTGCAGCCCCGCCTCGGTGCACGCGGTGACGTGCGCGGCGATCTGCGCCGCGTCCAGATGGGCGGTGCCCGTGCGTCCGGCCGGACCGTCGGCGTACGGCTCGTGCAGGCAGGCGGTGTGCGAGCCCAGCGAGCCGTCCACGAAGAGGTCTCCGGCCGCTCCGACGGCGCCGAGCTCCCTGATCCGGCGGGCGTCCTTCTCGTCGGCGACCTGCTCGGCCCAGTAGCCGAAGACCCGCGGTCCGCTCTCCGCGGCGGCGAGCTTCAGCAGTGCGGCGAAGTCCTCCTCGTCGGAGATGTCGGGGCCGCCGCACTCGTGGACGGTGCCGATGCCGAGCGACGCGGCGTGCCGCAGGGCGGCGCGCTGGGCGTCGGCACGCTGCCGCGGCGAGACGGCGCCGTGGGCCGCGGAGCGGACCGCGTGGTGGGCGGCTCCGGTCAGCGGGGCGTCGGGGTGGTAGCCGGTCAGCCCGGTGACGCCCGGGACCAGGTCGAGCAGGGCGGTGGTGACGACCGCGGAGTGCACATCGACACGGGGCAGATAGACCGGTCGTCCGCCGGCGGCCGCGTCGAGCTCGCCGCGCGAGGGGTGGCGACGCTCCGGCCAGCGCGTGGCGTCCCAGCCGTGGCCGAGGACGACCCGGTCCGCGGGGTGCGCGGCCACGTACGCGCGCAGCAGGCCGAGCGCCTCGTCGAGGGTCCGGGCGCCGGACAGGTCGAGGCCGGTGAGGGCCAGGCCGGTCGATGTGGTGTGCACATGGGCGTCGGTGAACGCGGGGGTGACCAGCGCACCGTCGAGGTCGATCACCTCGTCGACGCCGCTCGCGAAGGCGTCGGCGGCCCCTTCGGAGCCCACCCAGGCGACATGGCCGCGTTCGACCACCATGGCGGTGGCGAAGGGGTCGGCGGGGCTGTGGACGTCTCCACCGCGCAGCAGCACGGTGCGGTGTTCGCTCTGAGGGGCGGTGCTCTCGGTCATGGGACCAGTCTCGCGCCTGCCCGGACCCGCGCGGTCCGCGACCCCCTCAGATCTGCGGCGGCCGGGCCTCGTACGGCGTGGACAGGACAACCGTGGTCCGGGTGGAGACACCGGCGAGCGAGCGGATCCGGGTGAGCAGGTGCTCCAGCTCCAGCGGCGTGGCGACCCGCACCTTGAGGATGTAGTTCTCGTCACCCGCGACGCTGTGACACGCCTCCAGCTCCGGGACGTCCGCGAGCCGCTCGGCGATGTCGTCCGGCGCGCTCGGGTCGAAGGGTTTCACCGAGATGAACGCGGTGAGCGGCAGGCCGACGGCCTCGGGGTCGACGACCGCGGCGTAGCCCCGGATCACCCCGCGCTGCTCCAGCCTGCGGACACGCTGATGAACGGCCGATGTGGACAGGCCCGTGGCCTTGCCCAGGTCGGTGTAGCTCATCCGCCCGTCCTTGACGAGCAACTCCACGATCTGTCGGTCCAGCTCCTCCATACGGATCAATCTATTGCCCCGGGTCCCTCCAGGCACAGCGCCACGGGCTCCGGAAGGGGCACCTGCGGCAGGCATGTGACGAATGCCACAGGTTTACGGGTGGGTAGCCGACCACCTCGCGGTTACGGCGGATGCGCGACGGGAAGTGCTTGCTGTGGTCGAGGCCGTGTCGCCTGGTCGGCCCACCTGAGGGGGGAATTTCCCATGCAGAGCCTGAAGCTCACCGGACGTATCGAACCGGAACCCGTCGAGGACGCCGCTCCCGACGCGTACGACACCTTCGAGATGTACCGGGTGATCTGCCCGGACTGCGCGCAGCCGATCGCGCTGCTGGCGGACGAGGACGTACTGCCGGAGCACGCGTTGTGCCCGACGCCGTGGAACCCGTTCGTGCTGACCGTCTGCGCCGGCACGGGCCGCGCGGCGTCGCAGTCGCGGCCCGCCGACGATTCGTTCGACGCCCAGGAACAGGAAACGGGCCTGCTGTTGACGCTCCCTCAGGGACTCGACTGGAGGATGCAGCCGTTCTCGCACGCCGGCGGCCCCGGCTCGCGCCCGCTGCGGGTGCCGCGGATGCGGCGCGACGCGGCCTGACGGCAGCCCCGCGTCCGCGCGGGACCGGCCCGGACACGTTTCCGGGCCCGCCCGGCACCTCTGCGCCGCAC
Organism: Streptomyces sp. NPDC059832; assembly: GCF_042731715.1. Taxonomy (NCBI): domain Bacteria; kingdom Bacillati; phylum Actinomycetota; class Actinomycetes; order Kitasatosporales; family Streptomycetaceae; genus Streptomyces; species Streptomyces sp. NPDC059832. Next base: position 4,892 of record NZ_JBHWIY010000081.1, read on the forward strand.
CACGACGGCCCGACCGGCGTGGTGCCCCCGGCGAGGACCGCCCGCCGCCCGGGGACGGGGCGAACGGGCTCTCTATTCGGCCGGACAGTGACCAGGGCCCGCCCCGCGCCGTTGGCGGGGCATGACCCTGCTGCAATCAACGGCCGGTCCCGGCCGCCGCCGCCTCGCCGCTCCCACCGCCGAAGAATCGGTTCCGCAGCCCGGTTCGCAGCCGGTGCCCCGGCCCGTGCCCCCGCGGTCGGCTCCGCGACCGGTACCGCACTCCACCGATCCGCCCATCTACCGGGCCCTGCTGCGTCGTTGGGAGAGCGCGGACCGGACCCTGCCGGGCCACCATGACCAGGAGTGGAACCGGATCATGGCGACGCCCGTGTGGTCGGACCGGCCGCTGCGGGTCAGCGCGTCTCAGGACCCGCGAGGTGGCGTGCGATGACCATCCGCTGGATCTGATTGGTGCCCTCGACGATCTGCAGCACCTTGGCCTCGCGCATCAGCCGCTCGACGGGGAAGTCGAGGGTGTAGCCGTATCCGCCGAGCACCTGGACGGCGTCGACGGTGACCCGCATGGCCGTGTCCGTGCAGAACAGCTTGGCCATGGCCGCCTGGCGCGAGAAGGGCTTGCCCTCGTCGCGGAGCCGGGCCGCCTCCAGGTAGAGCGCCCGGCCCGCCTCGATCTGGGTGGCCATGTCGGCGAGCATGAAGCGCAGCCCCTGGAAGTCCGCGATGGGGCGGCCGAACTGCTCCCGTCCGGTGGCGTAGCCGACGGCCTCGCTCAGGGCGGCCTGGGCGACACCGATCGCGCAGGCGGCGATGCCGAGCCGCCCGGAGTCGAGTGCGGACAGGGCGATGGCGAAGCCCTGGCCCTCCTCGCCGATCCGGCGCGCGCCGGAGACCCGTACGCCGTCGAAGTTCAGCTGGGCGGTGGGCGAGCCCTTCATGCCCATCTTCTTCTCGGGGACGGCCGCGTCGAGCCCCTGGGCATCGCCGGGAACCAGGAACGCGGTGATCCCGCGGGCGCCCTCGGCGCCGGTGCGGGCCAGGACCGTGTAGAAGTCCGCGATGCCGCCGTGGGTGATCCACGCCTTGGTGCCGGTGATGACCCAGTCGTCGCCGTCCCGTACGGCCTTCGTACGGAGCGAGGCGGCATCGGAGCCCGCGGCGGGCTCGGAGAGGCAGTAGGCGCCCAGCAGGCCCCCTCCCAGCATCGCCGGGAGGTGTTCGGTCCGCTGCTCCTTGGTGCCGTATCCGGCGACCGCGTGACAGGCGAGGGAATGGACGCTGACGCCGAGGCCGACGGTGAGCCGGGCGGCGGCCAGCTCTTCGAGGACCTGGAGGTAGACCTCGTACGGCTGGTCGCCGCCGCCGTACGCGGAGTCGTAGGGCAGTCCCAGCAGTCCGGAGTCGGAGAGCAGCGTGAAGACTTCGCGCGGGAACCGGCCCGCTTCCTCCTCCTCCGCCGCCCGGGGCGCGATCTCTCGCTGGGCGATGTCGCGGACGAGCGCGACGAGTTGCCTGGACTCCTCGGTGGGCAGACGGCGTTCCACCAATTGCGGGGCACGGTCGGTCATGACGGCGCTCTCCTCCCTGTCGGGCGTTGCGACGGTCGCGCGCGCGGGGTGTGGGCGGCGCCGCCGGGGGCTTCCGGGCGCGACCCGGAAAAGCACTGCTGCCCAGCCGACGCCGGCCTCGTCGGATTACGAGAGCTGCTGGCCAGCGGCTGTGGCGGCTTGAGTATGCCCGATCGGACGATATCCGTCACGGGGTGACCGGGCGACTCGGCACCGGACGAAACGATCAGCAGGATTGGTCCGAACCATTGACCTGACTGGTCTAGTCCATCTACGGTTCCCACCGGAACGGCCTTTGCGCGTTCATGCCAAGTCCATGCGATGGCCGACTGCCAGCCCCCACAAGCAAGTTCCCTCCCCCACGAGGAGACAAGATGTTCGGACCGCATCGTCCCCGCGCCCGCTTCCGGGCGCTCGCCGCAGCCGCCTGTACCGCCGCCCTCGGCGCCGCCCTGCTGGGTGCCGCGGGCACCGCCTCGGCCGGCGCGACCCCCACCACCACGCGGGCAGCGGCCCCCGCGTCCGCCGGCGCCGCCCCCACAGCGGCCGGCGACAAAGTGGTCGGATACTTCACCAACTGGGGTGTCTACCAGCGCAATTACCATGTCAGAAACATCGAGACCTCCGGCTCGGCCGACAAACTCACACACATCAACTACGCCTTCGGCAACGTCACCGGCGGCAAGTGCGCGATCGGCGACTCGTACGCCGACTACGAGAAGGCGTACACGGCCGACCAGTCCGTCGACGGTGTGGCGGACACCTGGGACCAGGACCTGCGCGGCAACTTCAACCAGCTGCGCAAGCTGAAGAAGCTGCACCCGGACCTGAAGGTCATCTGGTCGTTCGGCGGCTGGACCTGGTCCGGCGGCTTCGGCGAGGCGGCGAAGAACCCGGCCGCGTTCGCCGAGTCCTGCTTCCAGCTGGTGGAGGACCCGCGCTGGGCCGATGTCTTCGACGGCATCGACATCGACTGGGAGTACCCCAACGCCTGCGGTCTGACCTGCGACACCAGCGGGCGCGAGGCCTACGGCAACCTGCTGGCGGCGCTGCGCACCAAGTTCGGGACGAGCAACCTGGTCACCTCGGCGATCACCGCCGACGCCTCCGACGGCGGCAAGCTCGACGCGGTCGACTACGGCGGCGCGGCGAAGTACGTCGACTGGTACAACCCGATGACGTACGACTTCTTCGGCGCCTGGGACGCGAAGGGGCCGACCGCCCCGCACTCCCCGCTCACCTCGTACAACGGCATCCCGAAGGACGGCTTCAACAGCGAGGCCACCATCGCCAAGCTGAAGGCCCAGGGCGTCCCCGCCGCCAAACTGCTGCTCGGCATCGGCTTCTACGGCCGCGGCTGGACCGGCGTCACCCAGGAC
>NZ_JBHWIY010000082.1:0-7476 GCF_042731715.1 Streptomyces sp. NPDC059832
CCGAGCACGGCCTCACAAGCGCCCGCAGGCCGACCGCGACCGATCCCACCGATCACGGTCAGCCAACCGCTTGCTCGTTACTGACCCACGCTCCTGGCCCATCCCTCTGCCGCCAAAAGGACTGGACGCCTGCGATCGGTGCCGGTCACCCCTTGATCGCGATAGGGGATTGACCTTGACCCTGGGGCAGGGGTGCAGGCTTTTCGCATGGCCGTTCGAAGGGGCAGGAGGCCACCAGGGCCGCCGTGAGAACTAACACTGTGAACAGGAGATTCATCATGGGAACAAGTAACAGCGGCTTCTCCGACGGCGGGCTGCGCCGACTGCGCGAGGTGCTGGCACGGCATGTCGGGTCCGAGAAGATTCCCGGCCTTGTCGCCCTGGTCGGCCGCGGCGGCCGGACGCACGTCGAAGCGATCGGGACGATGCGTCATGACGGTGGCTCGCCGATGAGCCGGGACACGATCTTCCGGATGGCGTCCACGTCCAAACCGGTCACGATGGCGGCGGGGATGATCCTGCTCGACGAGTGTCGGCCGCGGCTGGACGACCCGGTGGATCAGTGGCTGCCCGAACTCGCTGACCGGCACGTGTTGAAGAGGCCCGACGGTCCGCTGGACGACACCGTGCCGGCACAGCGGCCGATCACCGTACGGGACCTGCTGACTTCCACGTTCGGGCTCGGAGTGGACTTCGGGTCGATGGCTTCCCCGATCAGGGATGGAGTGCCGTGCTCCTGCCCGTGCATGCCCGTGAGGAGCTTGACGGTGCCGTCGATCTCGGTCTGCTGAACGCGGCGTTCGGGGTTCGCGCGCTCACGGGGGCGCTGGTCTACGGGGCGGTGGGCAGCCGCTTTCGGCGGTGGCCCGTGTTCACGATCGCCTTTCTCATCGGGGGCCTGCCGCGCTTCGTGGCGGCCGCCTTCACCGACACCTTCACCCCGCTGGCCGTGATCATGGCGGTAGAGGGTCTCGCCTTCGGTGTACTCAACCCCATCATGGCCACCGTGACGTATGAGACGGCGCCGGGGGAACTGCGCAGCCGCGTGCTGAGCGCGAGGACGGCCTCGGTGCAGCTGGTCACTCCGCTGGGCGGACTGGCCGCGGGCTTCCTCGTGGATTCGGTCGGCTTGTCTTCCGCGCTGCTGGCGGTTGGCGGTGTGTATCTGCTTGCCACGCTGTGCCCGGTGATCTTCCCGTCCTGGAGGCAGATGGACCGTACCGGTTCTCCCCATGACAGGGCCAGGGGCTCGCTGCCGCAGGGTTCAGGGGCGAAACAGGTGTAGTCACGGAGACGGCCGTTTCGGCGCTGCTCACGAACACCTGACGTCGGTGCTCCCCGTCGCGTTCAAGCGGGGGCCCGGCCTTCTTCGTCCAGCTGTCGGTGTGGGGGGCCGGCGCGGGTCAGTCGGCCAACCGGCGTTCAGCTCCACCAAACGCGGAATCTGGTGGGCAGCAGTCTGAGGTCGTCTAGTTCAGCAGCCGATTCTGGCGCGGACACCTCTATCCGTTGCCCGTTCACCAGCGGGGAAGTGCTGTAGATCTTGCGATGCGAAAAGCCCCACGCAGAACCTCGTCGTCCGCTACCGACGCGCGGACGAGTCTCGAGCCTTTCGGCGGTTGTGCCGACGCCGGCGTCAGCGGAGGGGCTGCACCCCGCGGGCGAATACTGCAACCCTCGAATACGCTTCACCAGTGGCACGTGGACACGGTCGACGCCCTGGTGCTGGGGTTCACCGGCCCCCGGCTCAGACCGCACCATCTGGTCCTGGCGGTGGGGGACGAGGGCGGGCCGGCCAGGGTTTCCGCGCGCCTGGAGCCTGTCCTCGCTGCTCGTGTCGGTGAGGCCTTGAGCGCCGCGGCACGGAATGCACCCAGCACGATCGCCGTGTCGCTGATCGAGGCGAGGCCCTTGCCGCGGACGTCTCCGATGAGCACCCGTGTGGAGCCGGGGATGAGGGCCGCCGCGTAGAGGTCGCCGCCGATGCCCGTGTCGGCCTCGGCTCTGTGGTACTCCGAGGCGAAGGAGATCGGCCCGGCGTGCTCGGGGAGCGGGCGCAGCACCACGCGCTGCGTCGCGTCGGAGACCGAGCGCACGTGGACCAGCTCCCGGTCGCGCCGGCCCTGCAGGTAGGCGAAGAAGACCAGGAAGGCGCAGGCGGCGACGAGGGCGGCGATCTCGACGACGACACTCTCGGTGGTCATGGTGTGCCGCAGCGTTCCGGCGGCGACGAGTGCGAGTACCGCCAGCGCGCCGACGAGCGCGGTGAGCCAGGGACCGAAGGCGACGGCGGTGACCGCGACCACCAGCAGGTGCGCGAGATGGATGTCCGGTGGCAGGAACGCGTCGGCCACGGGGATCGCGAAGATCAGCAGGAGAGGGCCTGCCAGCCACAGCCAGTGCGGCGCCGCGCCGACCGAGGACCGCAGGGTCTCGGCCACGGAGATGGTGATGCTCGCAGGGCTCACATGGTGCTCCAGAACTGGTCGTCCTGCCCCAACCAACACGTGGCCGTCCGTCCGTCATTCCCCTGCACTGCTCGGCAGGCCGGGTGGGCGCCCGCGGGCGGGGCCCCCGGCCCCTCCCAGGAGGCCGTCAGCTCCCTCGTCGGCCACGGCCGGGCCAGGGGCGTCCGACACACCCCCGGCCCCTCCTCCCGTCACCACGGGCCCTTTCGAGCGGTTACGGACGTTGGCCGATCCGGTCGACGACGCCCACCTCCTGACTGCTGCGCATCTCGAAGTACCTGTCGACCTGCCGCCACTCGCCGTCGACGCGCTTCGCATTGCTGCCCGTGAGACGAATGCCCAGGTAGTCGTAGGTCTCACGGTCGAAGACGAAGGTGAAGGTCAGGTGGGGGTACGACACCCCGACCCCGTGCCGGCCCAGAGCGTCGACCTCGTCCTCGTCCACCTTGATGCGTGGCAGTTTCGCCAGGGCCTCGAAAGCGGCGGCCTGCAGGCCGGGCGGCATGACCCGCGGCCCCTGCATGAGCAGACATGCCTCTATGAACACCATCCTGTCGGGGTCGGGGTCGGGCCCGCCGGCCTTGCCCCCCTTCGCCCCGGACGGCTCGACGACCTCGACGCGCCCGCGGCCGAGCCACCCGAGGAGCTCGTCGGGGTCAGTCGGCCACTTCTGCAGCTTCGCGTATTCATTGGGCGGCCACTGCACCTCGTGCTCGCCCAGCGGGGGATCGTTGTGGATCTTGCCGTGCTCCTGTCGGCGCGAGGGCCTGGAGCCGTCCACCGACAGCCAGCTCTCGTCCGTCCACGTCCTGGTCTTCCCGCCCTTCACGGGGGTTCGCGTGATGTAGGTCTTGGTGTAGAAGTACTGGTCGTTCCGCGGGATCGGCAGGCCGGCACCAGCGGATCGCGTCCTGTCCGCGGCCTTGTGCAGCACCTGCGCCGCGCTGAGGGTGGTCATCCTCGGGGAACGGGGGTCCCCGCCGTCCGCCGAGACCACCAGTACGGTTCCCGCCGCTGCCGCGGCGACCGTCGCGGCCACCGCGACACGGAAAACCGTCCGCCTGGGCAGAGCGAGAGCGACTTCCCTGCGGCTCTCCCGGCCGATGGCGGTCATCAGCCGGGTGCGGGCGGCGGCACGGGCCTCGGCGGTCAGGGGAGGCGTGTCCGCCTCCAACTCCTTCACGGAGGTGAGGTCATCCATGATCGGGCTCCTCCTGGAACTCTTGCAGGGCTGTGGGATCGGACCCGCCCAATGCGTCGCGCAGTCTCCTTCGAGCCCGGTGCAGCCGTGAGCGGACGGTGCCCACCGGCACCCCCAGGGCCTCCGCGGCCTCCACGTAATCGAGATCACCCCAGGCGATCACCAGCAGCACGTCCCGGTAGCGGGGCGGCAGCTTGGCGATGCAGCCCGCCAGCGCACTTCGGGCGCTCTCGGCGGTGACCCGGTCGGCCACCCGCTCGGCCATCGGCTCGCCGCCTCCCTCGTCCGGGACGCCGGCGGCGACCCGCGCCAGCGCCCGGAGATGGCGCGCCTCGGCCCTCCGGTGCTCACCGACGAGATTGGTGACGATCCCGTACAGCCACGGGCGCGCCTGAGCCCTCGACAGGTCGTAGCGGCGCCGTCGCTGGAAGGCGATCACGAAGGTTTCCGCCATCAGATCGTCCGCCACGTCGGCACCCAGCCGCCGGGCCGCGTACCGGTGGATGTCGTCGGCGTAGCGGTCGAACAGCACGGCGAAGGCATCGGGCTCGTCCCAGGACCGTTCGATCACCGAGGCGTCGGAGTCCGACCGCTGGTTCGTGCCCTCGGCACGGTGGACTCCGACGCTCGGTGAAACGGTCATCGGTCGCCTCTTAGGCTCATGTTTTTCCCTCGAAGACGCGGGCATGGTCACCCGCTGTTCGCCGATGGCCCGATTCGAGTTCCCGTTCCTGTGCGCGCAGGGCCCACATGGTGTCCTGCGTTCGTTTCACCGGCCGCTCCTCTTCCCTGGCTGGTGTGATCTTGAGGGTGTTCTCCAGGATCCATTGCTGCATGGGCAGCAGCTGGTCCCACCCGAACTGCTGCGTGTTCACCCAGCGTCTGTGGTTCTCGCCCTGGACGACGATGTCGCCGTCGAGTGTGGGGAGGGTGCCGTCGGCCTGGATGTGGTTGTGGACGAGGCGGTAGCAGTGCTGCCGCCCGGTGTCCCAGGCAGGGCACCATCCTGGATCGATCGCGTCCAGCTCATCCTGCCGCGCCTCGGTCATCGCCCCGGCCGCCGACCGCACGGGACGGCCGGCCGCGCGCAGCTCCTCGTTCTCCCGCGCCCTGCGCGCTGCTGCCCTCGCGTTCTTCGCCCACACCCCGATCAGATGCCCGTCCTACGTTGCGGTGGTCGGGGGAGGAAGTGGCCGTGGACGGCGGCGTACTGCTTGGCGACGGCGACCCCGTCCGCCCAGGCCGCCTCCCGCTCCGACCACACCATCCCGAGCTTTTCCAGCTCGGCGACCAGCCCGGCTTCCAGTGTTCCGGCCGCACAGGCGCGGCGCTGGTCGGCGATTCACTGCCCGAGCGGATACCCGCTGACCGCGACGCAGTCCTCCGGCGTGACGACTCTGTACGGCATCATTCCCGGGCTCCCGCAGCCACCGCCCAGCTGCCTGAACCGACTTCGGGACAGCCTTTAGTTGCTCCCTTCGGGGTTCTGGTAGATGCTGGCGGCCATTGATCCCAATTGCTTGTTGGCCTTTAGTGCCAGGTCGATCGCGTCGCTGACGCTGTTGCTGGGGACGGGGACGTTGTTCACGTAGATCGCGAAGACGAGACGGTGACCATTTTTCGTGTCAACGTATCCTGCAAGCGCCTTGGTGGTGAGAGCCAGCTTGCCCTTGAAAGCGCCGACCAGGGTGCCGGTCTTCGCACGAATGTGTCCTGCGGCAGGGTCGGTGTGCGCGATGACATCCGCGAGTGATCCATCGACGCCCAGGCTCGGCATAGAGTCGTAGAAGGTGCTGAAGTCGCGACTGCGGGAAAGATGCCGCAGCAACTCCGTCTGTGCGGCTGGTGTGGCCTTGTCCCCGGTCAACCCCTGGGCATCGACGAGAGTGAACGAATTCGGGTCAATACCTGCTCCGGCGAGAAAGTTCCGCTCGATCTGCATTCCGTCGGCATAGGTGTGCTTGCCGTGATGGACTGCCATCAGCGGTGGCAAGAGGTTGGCGCCGAGATTGTGGCTGACCTTATTGATCAACTTGGCGTATTCCCTGAAGGGCGGTGACGTGTACGTCGCCGAGACAGGCAAGGCCTTCACCTCCTCCGATGACGGAAGGTCGGAGCCGGGGTTGGATCCGAGCGTCGGGGCGCTGACGGTGACACCATTCCGCTCAAGAGCCTCGATGAGTACGGTGCGGGCAAATGCTGCGGGGTCGGGTACTTGGAATGTCGCCACGAATGGTGCGGTGGCGTCAGTGGGCACCGAGCCTCGAACCCGGATGTGCCCGGGGGCGTTGCTTTCGGTCTTCACCGTCGGCTTCGTGCCGACGGGCGTGGTTGTGACGTTCGCGTCGACGGTGAAGGCTGCCGTCTTGGGCCGCCAGTCGACCTTCGCCGGGTTGCCGGGCGTGCCGGGCGTGATGAGCAGGTCAATGAGGTTGTCGTTGACCACCGTTGGCGTGACAGGCGTCCCACCGATCGACACCGGGTCCCAGAGCCGATTGTCGATGATCACGTTGCCGTCCACTTGACGGATGCCGCTTGCCGCGACCTGACGAGCCAGGTCATTGATGCCTGCCAGCGGGTCTTCCCGGGTGATGGTTGCCATTCCCGGCACGGCGTTTGCGTCGTAGTGGTCGAAGTCGGGGACGTCCAGTTGTCCTGCTGCAGTCGTCCGTCCGCCGAGAGCCAGATCGCCGCTTCCCACCATGATCAGGTTGCCCGTGAGTCGTCCGGCCTCCGATATCGAACCGCTGTGCACGATTGGCGTACGGAAACGGTGGTCGCTGCCGAGGTCGTCGAGGGCTGCGCCTACCGCGAAGGTCTTGGCTGTCGATCCAGTCATGAACTTGGATTCGGCGTTCTTCGACTGGAGGACTTTTCCTGTCTTCAGGTCGGCGACCTGCACGCCCCAGTCGCCTGTTGCCCACGGTGAGGCGTCCATGAGCTTTTGCAGCTCGGCGCTCACACCTGGAGCGTTCGGAGACGCGGAATTCGAATGATCCTTCGAGTCATTGGAGCACGCCGACATCGTGACGGCCGCAAGGGCCGATGCCACAGCTACTGCGGCTGCGCGGGTACGCAGCCGGCGTGAGCCGTATCCAGTAGCCTCCCGTCGTGTGGTTCCCGCCCTCCGGTGGACTGCGGGCCTGGGCTCCCTTCGGATGCGATTTCGCATGAGATCAGGGACTTTTATAAACATTGCGAGGATACCTTTTGATTTCTAGCGTTAAACGAGGGGGATGCCGTGAATGCCGGCGGTCGTTCTTTAGGTAATCGAGATACGCCGGCGCCAGTGCATGGAGCACGATTTCAAGAACGTAATGCCAATCCGCGCCACCGATAAATTTCTTTTCTTTCTTGATGGGATAACCAAGGAATGTTCGGGAATCAGTGGAAACCACGGGCGCGCGACTCCCTGCACTGCCAGTGGCGGCGCTCACCCAGCTGAACCGGACAGCCATCGGACTCGTCCAGTCTGGCCGAAGGGAATCACCCGAACAATGCGGGCAGCAGGAGAGAGCATGGTAGGGAAAACCCCCGTACCTCATATCCAACTAAGGGCGTGCAGATCTCTAACTCGTGGCTTTCCCCTCGCTGATTTGTTGGTCTGGCATGAGCAGGTCGGAAGGGAAACAAGTCGTGCTGGCAGCCAAGTTCATGGCGATTCTGCCGCACCTAAGGGCTGTCCCGTAATCCCTGGTGGGTCGGCGTGCGGCGACAGCTACGGCACCTCGCCGCGTTGTCGGAACGCCCGAATACATCCAGTATTCGGGCGTCCCTCCGCCTTGCGATGCACCGCATCCGACGCCG
>NZ_JBHWIY010000083.1:0-7061 GCF_042731715.1 Streptomyces sp. NPDC059832
GAAGCAGCAACAGAAAAGCGGCCAGGGCCGGCACTCGTCTGCGCAACATGGGCAGGACCTGCACGGATATACCTCACAGCTGGAGTGGGAGTGGGGCCGGTGCGCGCCGGGCCGCCGTGCTGACCGCGGTGATCCGCAGCCCGGCAGTGCAGTGCTCACCGGCTTGGTCACACAGCCAGAGCCGGGTGGTTTCCGGGAACGTCTCAAAGACGGTGAAGCTGCCCAAACCCGGCAGCTCTGCGGATCGACTTGGCCAGCAGATGTACCAGTTGCAGGCTGTGTAAGTCCACCGCAATTGACCTGCGTTCGGCAGGCGCCGGGCAGATGACCGGGTTACTCCCCGGGCAAACTTATACGCACGGCAGCAACTTTGGTGTGCGCTCATGCAGCGAGGTGTCCGGAGGCCTTTGCGGCAGCGGCAACCCCACCTGCTGCGCGACATACAGTTGTCGCTCGCGCCATACGAAACACTCGACATCTGCTGATTGATGTCGCCGACCGGCACTGCCCACCATGGGTGGACAGCCTTCCCACGCCGCAACGTCTGCCACGACGTGACACAACACGTACTGCTGTGTCTCGCGCACGAGAAAGCACGTGCCGGGCTTGAGCATGCGCAAGAGCACGGCCCGGAGGTCTATGTACATGGGGCGACGGTGGTGGTGAAACACGGTGCCGTCGCCGACATCTCCGCAGCTGCGGAACCGCCTCAACAGGAGCGGTCGGCCATCATTCCTCACCATTCAAAGGGCCGCATATCGCTGCGGCAGAAAGGACGGGCCCGTGGACCGTCGACTGGTCAACAGGGGCGAACGGCCGCACCAGGGCGAGGCACCCGACCTCACGTCGGGGAGTTGGGGCCCGGGGGAACGCGACCGGTTTGTCTCCTCGCAGCAGGCGTCGCGCACCAGCGCCGCCACGGCGTCCGGCAAGAACGGCGCTGTGACCGTCGCCCACGGCTCATACGCGGCGCGCGCCGGGCTTGAGGCGATGAAGCAGGGCGGCAATGCCGTCGACGCGGCCCTGACGACCGCACTCACCCAGGTGGCCCTGACCGCCGGGGCTCCGATCAGCTACTTCGGAATCATGTCGCTCGTCTACTTCGAGGCGAAGACAGGCCGGGTGCACACCATGAATGCGGAATGGAACACGGTCACCGGCGAAACGGACCCGCTCTCCATCCCTGGAGCCATCGACTTCTCTTCGAGCGAGTCCCTGCTCGGCCAGGGTCGGCCGTGCGGCCGCACGGCCCTGGTCGGCGGATTCATGAAGGGCGTCGACGCCGCTCACTCCCGGTTCGGGAAGCTGCCCTTCGAAAGTCTCTTCCAGCCGGCTGTCGAGGTCGCCGAGACGGGAATGCCGGTGGATGAGGGCCTCGCGTGGATGTACGCGCTGCGCAGGGACGATCTGGCCCGTCTGCCGGAGACCCGGGAAACGCTTTTGAAGCCCGACGGGTCCGCCTACCGCCAGGGCGACATACTGCGCCAGCCCCGGTTGGCGCAGACGCTGCGGCTGATCTCCGAGCACGGCAGCGACTACATGTACAGAGGGCCCTGGGGGGACAAGCTGATCTCCGCCCTCCAGGCCGAGGGTGGCAGGATGACACTCAAGGACCTCGCCGACTACGAGGTGGCCTGGGCCGACGCACTCGTGGCCGACGTCGGCAACGGCTTCTCCATCGCAACCTCTCCCTGGCCCAACGCGGGCGGCGTCGCCCTGATCGAGGCTCAGCATCTCGCCGACGTCGCCGGGCTCGTCCGGGGCCCGCACTACACGGAGTCGTCGGAAGCGCTGCGGAAAGCCCTTGATATCACCCAGGTGTTGATGTTGGGGCACTCCCCGGAAGACGCCGGGGCGCTCTTCCCCAGCCTTGATCTCTCCCCCGAGGCCCGGGTCACGAAGGCACACGCAGAGAAGCTGTGGGCGGTCATCGGGGAAGGCTCTCCGCTTTCCCGATGGAAGCGCACCTCACCGATGCACTCCGACGACGTCGTCGCGGCGGACGCCGAGGGCAACATTGTTGCCATCACTCACTCGATCAACTGCGCCCTGTGGGGCAGGACAGCCATCAACATCGACGGCATCTCGATCGGCGACCCCGCCTCCTACCAGCAGGTGTTGGTGGCGGCGACTCCTCCCGGTGGGCGTCTGTCGGCCCCCACCGAGACGGGCGTCGTCCTACGGGACGGCAAGGCAGTGCTGGGCTTCGCCTCCATGGGGGCGGGGCTGCACCAGCGGACGTTCCAGGGTTTGTTGAACTACCTGCACTTCGGAATGACCGTCGAGGAAGCGATCAACACCCCGGACTTCTTCGCTCCGGCGATCGATCCCACGACTTTCGAGACCACCGCCGTCTTCCCCGCCGGAAAGTTCGACCACCCGGTTCTCGAGGGCACAGGCATCACCTGGAAGGAGGCCGAGGATGAGCACGCTCTCCTCGGAGGAGAGGGCTACTGGGTCGCCGTGGAACGCTCCCCGGAGACAGGCACGATCAACGCCGCCTCCCACAATCGCCACAACAGCGATGCAGTGGCGTTCTGAGTCACCGGGGTCCGGAAACAAGAACTTCAGGGAGGGTATGTGACCAGCACCATTGACGGCCCAGACACCGTGCGTGGCCGTGTCGGGCCCAAGGCCACCGTCACCGGCAAACGCGCGGTCGCGTCCAGCCAGCACGAGATCGTGACGACGGTCATGCTCGACACGCTGCGCGTCGGGGGCAACGCGATCGACGCGGTAATCGCGGGCAGCCTGGTCCAGGCTGTGGTGCAGCAGGACATGACCAACCACGCGGGCACGGTCTCCGCCCTGGTGTACGAGGCCGCGACCGGTCGGGTGCACGAGCTCAACAGCATCGGGACGATAGTGCCGGGCCTGCCCCGCTTCGCGCCCGTCCCTGCGGGCAAGGGACTGTACGCAAGCTTCCCGGGCGGGCCCATCGCGGTGACGCCTGGCTTCATGCCGGGGCTGAAGGCACTCCATGACCGGTTCGCCACGAGGCCATGGGCTCAGTTGTGCGAGGCCGCCGTGCACTGGGCGGACCAGGGGCACACCGTCACCTCGTTCGAGCACCTGGTGATGGCGCAGACCGTGGACTTCTTCCTCTACACCCCCTCGGGACGGCGGCACTTCGCCCCGGGCGGACACCTGCCACAGGTGGGTGACCGCCGGCGGTCCGCCGCGCTGGCCGCGACGATGCGCAACCTGGCGGCGGACGGGCCGGACCACTTCATCACCGGCAAGTGGGCCCAGGACTTCGTGACCCGGGGCAACGAGCTCGGCTGGTCCGTGCGGCTGGAGCACCTCGGTGCGATTCCACCGCGCTGGTCCTCGGGCTACCGGTGGGAGCACAAGGGCCACACCGTCGTACAGCAGTCGCCGCCCGAGCGGCAGGGCGTGTTCTGCCAGATCGTGCTGGGAATCCTCCAGGAGCTCGACATCGTGTCGCTCGGACACTGGTCGCAATCCGCAGAGGCCTTGTACTACCTCGCGCACGCGCTGCGCCGGGCGAGCCTGGAAACGGGACTGCTCAACGATCCCGCCGTCTTCGACGACGCGAGCACCGCGATGACCTCGAAGCAGCTCCTCACCGGCTTCGCGGACATCCTCCGCAACGCCAAGGCCCATGTAGACCTGACCGAGCACGTGAAGCTCGTCCGCGGCACCCCCGCGGTGGCCGCTTCCGGCGCTTCCAAGCAGCCTGCCGGCAGCTGCGAGCTCAGCGTGGTGGACGAGGCCGGCAACTGGGTGCAGATGATGAACACCCTGCAGAGCGGGGGCATCCCCGGTGAGGTGGTCGGTGGCGTGCCGATGGTCGGCAGCCACCAGGTGAACGGTCTGCAGTCACCGTTCGAGGGCTGGCACACCGGGGGCGGACGCCCGCGGTCCACACTGTCTAACACCATGGTGCTGCGTGACGGTGAGCCGTGGCTCGCGCTGGGCTCTCCGGGCAATGTGCACTGCACGGTCCCCCAGGTGCTGTCGAACATCCTCGACTTCGGAATGAGCCCGTACGACGCGGACGACGCGCCGCGCTGTCTGCCGTACGAGGACGATCACACCATCTCAGTGGAGAGCCGCATCGCACCCGAGGTGATCACGGGACTCGCACGCCTCGGCGTGCTGGTCAACCCATTGCCGGAATACGACTACCACATGGGGACTTACCAGATGAGCTGGCGGCAGGAAGGCCGTGGTCTCGCCGCGTGCAGCGGACCGCGCCGCGAGGGTGTGGCCGACGGTGTCTGAGCCGTGTCCCCCCGCAGAACCACCATGAGCTTCGTGCTGCGGGTTCCGGCTTGTCCACGACTCTCGCGCGGCCGCGGTCCGGCTCGAACCGGACCGGCGTATCGCTGCTACGGTCAGAAGCCGATCCACGCGATCCGGCGGGCGACTTCGGCTGGTTCACCGGGGCATGGCGGTATGAGGTTCCCCCGCAGCTCGGGAGTGGCTGACTAGCTGGTCAGGGCGGGTTGACGGGGTTTCAGGTTCGTTCGTTCGGCCGTTGCCTGGTCGGCGTAGTGCTTCTCCTCGAACTCGATCGGACTGAGGTGGCCGAGCCGTTTCTGGATGCGCCGGGAGTTATAGAACCCGTCGATGTACTCGAACAGTGCCAGGTTCGTCTCGGCCCGGGTGGCGAAGACGCGGCCGCGGATGCACTCCGTCTTGGTGATCATTCACAGGTTCTCCGCGAGGGCGTTGTCGTACGAGTTTCCGACCGAGCCCATGGACGCCTGAACTCCCGGTCGCAGCAGGCGAGTTGTGAGCTTGATCGACGTATCTTGACAGCCGTGATCCGCGTGATGAATGAGCTGTCCGGGCTCGACCTCGCGTGAAGCGAGGGCGTACTCGAGCGTGGACAGCACCAGGTCGGCGTCCGCACGGGCGGAGGTCTCCCAGGCCACCACCCGGCGGGAGAACGCGTCCCGGATCGTGGACAGCCACAAGGGGCCCTCGCCGGTCGCGATCATCGTCAGGCCGGTGACCCACAGCCGGTTCGGTGCACTCGCGGTGAAGTCGCGCTGGACCAGGTCCGGGGCCAGGGTGGCCTTGGGGTTCCGGCGCGTGAAGCCCTTGCGGCGCGGGCTGATCCTGGCGAGGTCGGCCTCGCGTATCAGGCGCTCGACCCGCTTGCGGCCCACGTGGACGCCCTCACGCTTGAGCACGGCATGCACGCGCGGCGAGCCGTGGATCCCGCCCGAGTCGGCGTGGATCTCCTTGATCTGCTCGGTGAGTTCCGCGTCCCGGCGCACGCGTTTGCACGGCTCGCGCTCGGCACGGCGCCAGCGGTAGTGGGTGGAGGAGGGGATGTTCAGTTCCCGGAGTAGGGGCTCGACCCCCAGGTGCGGGTGCTCGGTAAGGAGCGCCGTCACCTGGGCCGGGTCGGGTCGAGCTGGGCCGCGAAAAAAGCCGAGGCCGTCCGCAGGACCTCGTTCGCCCGCCTGAGCTGGGCGTTCTCCTTGCACAGCGCGGTGAGCTCGGCGCGTTCGTCGGTGGTCAGCCGGTCATCGCGCTCGTCGGCGTCGGCCCCGGCCTGCCGGATTCAACCGCGCAGGGCCTCCGGATGCACGCCGAGATCGACGGCCAGTTTCTTGATCTGCGGCTTCGGATCGGCGGTGCGGTACATCCCTACCGCACGCTCACGCAACTCGAGCGAGTATTTCCCGGGGGCAGCCATGGTCGATGTTCCTCTCATGAGAACCATCTGACCTCTGTCACCACACTCCGCATCTCGGGGGAACCTCAGCAGGTCCGGCTATGGGAACCTGGGGAGTTGCCCGTCCTCGCGGCGGGAGAGGTCGGCCGCGTAGGCGTTGCGCCCCCGGCGCGGCAGCAGATCTGCGCTGCTTCGCCGACGCCCCCTGGCTGCTGCCCGGACCCGATACGGCCTGTCACGAAATGACACAGCGTGCGTGCGGCGCCGCCTGCTTCGTCCCCCGAGCAGTGGCCGTGGCGGGCGACTCCGCCGTAATCTCCGCTCTGGCCGCCCGCCGCGCGGGAGTCGCCCTTATTCCCTGCATGGCACTACCGGCGCCCACACCGGAGCTCAGCATCCACGCCCTGCGCATCCCGGTACACCGCAGCGTCCATGCTCTGTACCGCTCGGGAACCGGCCAGCACCCTGACGTCCGACACGTCCTCGGCCGTCTTGCCGCAACTCCTGACTGCTGAGGGCACGCTCCAACCGAGCACGCCCATCGGGTCTGTCGCTGATCTCGTGACGTGTGCCGGGTTGATCGTTCTGCACGGGTGTGCACTACAGGGGGCTTACAGAAGGTTCTGCCGCATCTGGCGGCCGTACTGATCAAGTCGGCGCAGCGGGATACGGACGATGTCGTGTTACGCACGCGTTCGCCTACACCGTTGGCACGATGCCCGCGGTTCGAGCGAAGATCAGGCCGGGTACATGGCTGATAGCGGTGGTTTGTTAGACCGGGGAGTAGAGATCGAGTGGGTGGCCTGCGCCGACGGCGTTGATCAGGGCTTGAAGTTCGGGTGGCGGGGGTGCATTGCTCCAGGCTCGCCAGCAGCGTTGGAGGGTGGTCCAGGGGTCGAGCCAGGCCCGGACGGCGCGAATCGCCTGCGGCCAGCTGGCCGGTTGGGGCTGGTGGGGTCTGCTGGGGCCCCCTCTCAGCCGACCCCACCGCTGTGACAGTCGGCGGGGCCGTGGGGACGAGGGCGGGCTCCCGGTCGGGAGGTTGAGCGAACCAGGTGTCCCAGCAGAACGAGAACGCGCAGGTAACCAGGGTCTGGTGGCGGCGGATGGCGGTATCGGAACGGACTTGGAAGTCGGCCCACCCGAGTTCGCCCTTGACCTGTTTGTAGCTCTGCTCGATCCAGTGTCGGATGCCGTAGATCCGGACGACTTCGTGCAGGCCGGCGGCCGGTTCGGGGCTGTCGGCCTCGCGGGGACCGCCGGGGCGGGGCAGGTCGGTGGCCAGGTACCAGGTGGCTTGCGGGGGCAGCGTGGCCGGGTCGGTGGTGGCCACGATCAGGCGGACGTTCCCGTCGGGTCCCCACCAGCCGAGGCGGGCGTCGGCGGCCCACCAGGTCTCGGTGTG
>NZ_JBHWIY010000084.1:0-6896 GCF_042731715.1 Streptomyces sp. NPDC059832
ATGGGCGTGGATCAGCTTATGAGAAGAGCCGTAGCGACCTGCGCGAGATGCTGACCCCGCGAAGACAGCGAAGAACTTCGTCTCGACCGACTCGGACTCGAACAGGCTGTCCTCACCACGTACACCGAGATCATCCCGCACGAGCGATCACGAAACCCATGAGTACCGCTTACTGACCCACGCTCCTAGCGATGGCCGGCTACCTGCTGGGCGGCGACGGCTACTCCGTACTCGGCGACCCGGTCCGCACGCTCACCAATCTCTCCGGCTACGGGCCGAAGCCGGACACCGGGTTCTCCTGCTCCAACCTCGGCTACGCCGTCCTCGGCGAGACCCTTGCCAGGGTCGACGGCCGCGACTACCCGACTGCCCTGCGCGAACGGGTCCTCACCCCGCTCGGCATGGAGCACACCACCGTCCGCACCACTCCCGGCACCCCGGACAGTGCCATCCTCCTGTTCCACACCGCCGGCACCCCGGTCGTCCCGTGGACCAACCCGAAGTGGGCAGCGGTCGGCACCGGCACCTGGACCACCAGCGCCGACCTCGCCGCCTTCCTGGCCGCCAACGCCGCCCCGAACCCGCCCGCCGCGCTCGCCCTCACCCACACCCCGCGCGCCGCCGTCGCCGACTACGCCGACCGCGACGGGCACATCGGCCTCGGCTGGCAGCTGTGGAACGCCGGGGGCACCAAGGTCGGCCGGCACAATGGTCTGACCAACGGCTCACGCGCGTTCGTCGCCTACACCTCCGACCAGCGTGCGGTGGTCGTGCTTGCCACCTCCACCCGCACACCGACCGAGAAGATCGGCTTCGGACTGCTCGACATCAGCGCCCCCGAGTTCGACGAGCCGCAGACTCCGCACCCGCTCCTGCTCGCCTTCACCGTCCTGCTCTCGGCTGGCGTACCCGCACTCGCTTTGCTCGGCCTGGTGCGGCCCCGCCGGGCCCGCTTCTCCCGGCCGCTGGACCGACCCAAGGCCCTCTCCCTGCCGCTGATCGCCGCTACCTGCTGGCTGCTCGCCCTGCGAGTCGGCGAGTGGGGCCACGTTCCGGGTATCTTCTCTGCCCTCGGTGCTGGCTTGCTCACTGCCACGGTCGTCGAGTCCGTCCGCCGCTGGCCTTCCCTCCCGACAACCCGGGGCCGCTGGCCCTGGCTGCGCGCCGTCACCTTTGCCCTGCCCACCCTCCCGATGGCCGCCCTTCTCTGCACGACCGCGGTGATCACTGCCCAGCTGCCCTGGGCCCCCTCGGCGGGGCGGCCGGTCCGACCTCCGTCAACCGCCCTGGTCAGCTGTTCTTCGGGTTCGTCCAGTTCCGCGCGCCGCGCGGTGACCCGTTCCAGCAACTCGAAATCCTGCACCGGATCGCGGAAGGCCGCCCGGCCCCAGCGAGGCTGAGCGCCTACCAGGTCCTGCGGATCGCGATCACCGACGGGCACTGGGGCTCACTCAGGGGGACTCAGGAGAACTCACGGGATGTCGCACAGCGTAGTCGGAGCAGTGGGTGGCCGGGGTGGTATGGCCTGTGCCGGTCAGTTCCACCAGTGCTGCGGCGGACGCCGTGCACGTGAGCTGTCCGAGTGCGAGAGGGGTGAGTGTGGTCGGGTCGTAGGGGAGGGTGACGCGCAGCCGCCCGGGGGCGTTTGGGGCGGCGGTTACCTTGGCCAAGGCAGTTTCCAAGGAGCCGGTCAGGAGTGGTAGTGCGCTGGTCAGGCCCTGCTTGCGGTCTTCGGGTGAGGGGCCGGTGAGGAGGGCGCGGACGGCTTCGGTGGGTGATGTGATGCCGGCGGCGGAGCGCTCGATGGGGTGCAGCGCTCCGTCTCTGAGGAAATAGACGGCGGTGCCTGCCACGATTCCGGTGGCTGGCTCGCCAGCTCCCATGGGCTTGGACGCGTCGATCGCCGGACCGGTGCCGCAGCTTGTGAGGCCGAGTAGGAGCACAGGGAGAAAAGGGCGAAGGAGGCGGCTGCTTTGTGTCACGTACCGTCTCCTGCCGTGGGGGTGCGTGGGAATTCTGCGGTGAAGACTGCTCCGCCGTGCGGGCCGTTGGCTGCGGTCAGGGTGCCGCCGTGCAGGCGGGTGTTCTCCCAGGCGATAGCGAGGCCGAGGCCGCTGCCCTCGGAACGTGACCGGGCCTGGTCAGCTTTGTAGAAGCGGTCGAAGAGATGCGCGGCGGTCTCGGGAGACAGCCCGCCGCCGTGGTCGGTGACGTTGATCCGTACGCAATCCTCGTCGCCCTCGGATGCGGTCACCCCGACGGTCACGGGCGGCGCTCCGTGGCGCAGGGCGTTGCCGATGAGGTTGGCTATGACGACATCGAGGCGGCGGGGGTCCAGGCGCGCGGTGACGGGGGGTTCGGGGAGGTCGGTGGAGACTTTGTCCTGCCAGCCGCGGGCGCGTAGGCAGGCACGTACGGCCTCGGCCACGTCGATGTCGTAGGCGATCAGGGTATTGGCGCCGGCGTCGAAGCGGGAGATTTCCATCAGGTCGTCGACGAGCCGTGCGAGGCGGTCGGCTTCGGTGGTGACCAGGCGGGCCGCCCGGCCTATATCCGGCTGGAGGGTGTCGGCGCTGTCGTCGAGGACGTCGCTGACGGCGACCATCGTGGCGACAGGCGTCCGCAGTTCGTGGGAGACGTCGGCGGCGAAGCGGCGGGCGGAGGCTTCCATTCTGCGGAGTTCACCGACCGTGGTCTCCAGTGCGGCGGTTGATTCGTTGAACGCCTTGGTAAGGTCGGCCAGTTCGTCGTTTCCGGAGGCCTTGATACGGCTGGTGAGATCGCCGTCGGCCATGCGTCGGGCGCCGTGCTGGAGCCGGCGCACGGGGCGCAGTACGCCGCGGGCTGCGAGCAGTGCGGGCGGCACGGCGAGGACGAGCGCGGGGATCGCGCCGTACTGGGAGGCGACCCACACGGCGGCCTTCGCGTCGCTGAGGGAGCGCAGCGGGGTGGCTCCGTAGACCTCGATGCCGGACGGTTGTCTGCTGTCGGCGAAGGTGATCGGGGTACCGGCTGTGAGCCAGGGGGTGCCGTCCTGGGTGACGCGCTGGAAGGTCAGTTCCCGGTTGGCGGTGACATCACGGCGGAGGGTTTCGGGGATTGCAGGGCCGCCCTGGGCCGAGGTCACGGATTGGGTGCCGTAGGTGACGGTGATGATCCGGAAGCCGCTGCCGGAGGCCAGTTTTCCGGCGAAGGAGGTGAGCTGGGCGCGGGTGGGCGGGTAGGGCAGGTCGTCGGCGAACGTGGTGGTCGTGTCCCGCAGGCTGTTGAGGAGGGTGTCCTGTCCGGTCCGGAGGATCGAGATGTGCGCCTGGTAGTAGGTGAATCCCGCCGTCGCCACCACGCTGATGGCCGCGACCAGCAGGTATCCAGCGATCAGGCGGCCCCGCAGCCCGAGCGTGAGACGCTTGACCGGCGAGGGGCGCTTCACAGCGGTCCGAAGCGGTAGCCGAAGCCGCGCGCCGTCTGTATGTAGCGGGCGGATGCCGGATCATCCTCGATCTTCGTACGAAGCCGGGCGATACCGGAGTCCACCAGGCGTACGTCGGCCGACGGGTCGTGGCCCCATACCGTTTCGAGCAGTTCCTGCCGGGCGAACACGTGACCGGGGTCCGCCGACAGGTGCAGCAGCAGGCGTAGTTCCAGCGGGGTGAGGGCGACGGGGTGTCCGTTCTTGGTAATGCTGAGGCCGGAGCGGTCCACGGTGAGCTCCTCGTAGATCTCGGTGGCTGTGGTTGCGGGTGAGGGGTCCTGCCCGCGTAGGACTGCGCGGATACGGGCGTCGAGGACCCGGCCGCGTACGGGCTTGACGACGTAGTCGTCCGCGCCCGCGTCAAGGCCGCGCACGATGTCGGAGTCGTCGCCGCGGGCCGTGAGCATGATGACGGGTACCGGCCAGGAGGCGCGGATGCGGCGGCAGATTTCGAAACCGTCGGTGTCCGGCAGCATCAGGTCGAGGACGACCAGGTCGGTGCGCGTTGTCCGCAGCGCCGTGAGACCCGCGTGGCCGGACGCAGCGGCGTGGACCCGGTGGCCCTGGTGCTCCAGGGCCAGCTGAAGGCCGTCGCGCAGGGGCTGGTCGTCCTCGATGAGCAGAATCTGGGGCATAAGGAAATTATGGCTGCCTCTGCCAGCAGATCCGGGCAGCTCAGGCCCTCTCCGGAAGCTTTGTTACGGTCCGTCCATACTCTGCCCACAGGCCGCGGACAAGGCGCGGAAACGCTGGCTGGGTGAGCGATCATCGCCGTCGCCGAGCTGCCGCCCGCCGGAACCCCTCCGGCCAGGAGCGGCCCCCCGTACCCTCCGCACCCATAGGAACCTCCATGAACCGTACCCCTCCCCCTGCCCCGGACGCCCCCGCACCGGCTGTACCTCGCACCTCCGCGCGCGGCTGCACACCCGCGCAGACAACAGCCGTAGTGCTACTGGTCTTCGGGGGGTTCCTGCTGCCCGTCGTCGGCTGGCTGATCGGCCTGGCCGTGTGGTTGCCGGCCCGCGGATGGAGCGGTCGCGCCAAAGTGGCGGGGGCACTGGTGTGGCCGCTGGCCGCTCTGGTGGTGATCCTCACCAGTGCCGTGGCGTACTGGCTGGTCCTGCCACTGGGTGACCCGGTCTCCTCCGTCGCCACCTCTCTGTTCCTCCTGGTGCCCGGCAGTTGGCTCGTCCTGCTGCTGCTGGCCGCCTGGGCCCTGCTCGGTGCCCGCCGCACGGAGCAGGTCCGATGATCCGCCGCAGGACCGTCACCGCATGGCTGAGCAGCGGGCTGCTGCTCGCGGGCTGCGCACCCCTGGACGCAGTGGGGAGGCACGACCACGCAGTAGGCCCCCGCAGTACCCCCGATGCGCCCTCGATCACCCGGGCATCCGTCACCGGTAATGAGCTGCCACGGGTGTCGCCGACCCCGCAGCAGATACGCCGTACCGGGCCCGATCTCTCGGTGCCGCGTCGGGTGGACCTGCTCACCGCACAGGGCACCGACGCCCGCTCCGTCGCTCTGGTGAAAGCGGCATTGCGCCGCGCGGGTGTCACCGATGCCCGTGTCTCTCCCCTCAGCGGTGCCTCGCGTCCCGCAGGGTCGATGGCCGTAGTCATCGGAACCGTCTCGGCTCCACACATGGCCGACAAGCTGGGACGCAGCAATGCCTTCACCGCCGGGACACTGCCGCCTGAGGGCTACCAGATCACCACCAGCAGCCTCGACGGCCACATCGAAGTGCTGCTCGCGGGTGCCGACGGCGGCGGTGTCCTCTACGCCGCACAGACCTTCACCCAGCTGACCGCCGGCGGCCGGATAGCAGGCGCCACGGTCGTCGACCACCCCGCCATGCCGCTGCGCGGGGTCGTCGAGGGGTTCTACGGCAAGCCCTGGACCCACGAGGAGCGCCTGGACCAGATCGCCTTCTACGGCTCCGTCAAACTGAACACCTACCTGTACGCGCCCAAGGACGACCCGTACGAACGTGACCGCTGGCGCGAGCGCTACCCGAGGAAACTGGAACGCGAGCTGGCCGAGCTGGCCCGGCACGCCGCCGACCACCACGTGCGCTTCACCTATGTCCTGTCCCCGGGCAAGTCCATCACCTACAACGATGCGGGCGACCGCCAGGCCCTGACCGGCAAGCTCCAGTCCCTGTATAACCTGGGGATCCGGGACTTCGCCCTGGCCTTCGACGACATCCACCCGCTGCCCGTATGGAACGGTGCCGCGGACCTCGCCCGTTACGGGCCCGTCTCGGAGCAGTCCGCCGCCGCCGCTCAGGCCGACCTCACCAACCGCATGCAGCGCGAGTTTGTCGACCAGCACCGCGGCATGCGCCCGCTGCAGTTCGTGCCCACGCAGTACAGCGACCTCGCCGACACCCCGTACAAGAAGACCCTGCGCCGCGCCCTGGACGACCGCGTGCAGGTGTGGTGGACGGGCGCCGACGTGGTGCCCACCTCCATCACCAACGCACAGACCCGTCGAGCGGCCGACGTGTGGGGCCACGACGTGCTGCTCTGGGACAACTACCCCACCAACGACTACGACCACGCCGCCGGACGCCTGCTGCTCGCCCCCTACGCCAAGCGCACCCCCAGGCTCGGCGAGCACCTCAGCGGCGTCGCGCTCAACCCCATGAACCAGGCATCGGCCAGCAAGATCGCCGAATTCACCGGTGCCGACTACGCCTGGAATCCGCGCGCCTACCGGCCCACTGACTCCTGGCACAGCGCCGCGGCTCACATGACCGCCCACGACCCGCAAGGCACCCACGCCCTGCTGACCTTCCTCGACACCCAGCACATGGCGCCCAGCTGGACCGGCACACCATGGCAGCCCGCAGCCCCCGCCCTCAAGGCCCGGCTGGACGCCCTCGAACGATCCTGGCACACGGGCAGGAAACACCAAGCGGTCACGGCACTGCGCGCACAGACACGCTCACTCGCCGAAGCCCCCACTGAGATCCGCAGAACCGTCACCGACCCGGGTTTCGCCGCCGAGACCAAGCCCTGGCTGGACGCACTCACCCTGTGGGCCAAAGCCCTTGAGCACACCTGTGACGGGCTCGAACACCGTGCCAAGGGCGAGAAGGGCAAGGCCATCCGCTCGTTCACCGCAGCGGCCGAGCTCGCGCGGGAGGCGGCCGCGGTACGCACCATCCCCGGCGCCACCCGCCCGCACGGCAACGTCAAGGTCGCCGACGGCGTGCTCGACACCTTCATACACCGAGCCGCGAAAACCCTGTAGGACACCGAGCAAAGGCAGGTGTGCGGCATGCTGACCTGACCGAGAACCCCCAACGCCGCAGAAAGCGAAGGCCAGGTGCTGTCACGTTGTTGAGGGAGTGAGTGCCTGATGGTGTGTCGGGTGTGGAGGGGGCGGGTTCCGGCTCCGTGCTCAGGCCGCGGCCAGGCAG
>NZ_JBHWIY010000085.1:0-6182 GCF_042731715.1 Streptomyces sp. NPDC059832
CCTGGAAACGCTCGTCCGCAACCGGCTCAAACGCCTCCAGTACCGGCCCGACACGCTCGACGGCTTCATAGCGGGCACCGGCCTCACCCTCGACACCCTGACCTCACCCTGACGAGCCGAAGTCAGTAAAAGACAAGCTAGGGGCCGGGGGCAGGAAGCGGCCGGGCCGCCGCCCGTAATCCGATCCTTGTGCGGGTCGGGCGTGATCGCATCACAAAGAAGCCGACCGGATCCGCGGCCGGCCCGGCCACGCCGCCGACAGGGACCGTCGGCTCTCAGGGAGGGCTCAGGGCCCTGCCTCGGGCTCGGTGACGGCGAACTCCTCGCCGCTCCAGCGCACGGCTAGGCGATCTCGGGTCGGTTGTCACCGGTCGCGGTCCCCATGGACGGAACGTCGCCGTGCCGCTCGGCATCCCGGCTCACGACCGCCTGCCGAAGCCGCCGCTGGCCCCTCGCACCAACTCGTAGCCCGCTTCCAGAGCTGTCGCACCTCTTGCTGATCGAGGTCGCGCCGCCACTGCCGCGGGAGGGCTTGGCAGTTCAGCTTGATCGTTCGAGAATTCTCGCACTATTATTGTGCGGGAATAGTCGCACGATGCAAGGTGGTTCTGATGGTGCCGTCACGGGTGTACGAGCATCCTGAGGCTGATGAGATCGCGATCCCGCGGGTGCTGTTCGCGTTGAGCGAGCCGCTGCGGTTGTCGATGGTGCGGATGCTCGCGGAGCGCGGTGAGGTGGACAGCATCGAGCTGGGACCGGATCTGCCACGGTCGACGCTCACACATCACACCAGCCTCCTGCGCGAATCCGGGGTGGTGTTCGTCCGCGCCGAAGGACGCAAGTGCATGATCCAGCTGCGCCGCGATGACTTGGAGGCGCGGTTTCCTGGCCTGATCAACACGGTCCTCAACGGGTATCAGGAAGCCGCTCCTGCGAAGGAGGACGCATGATCCGCCGCGTCTGGCCGCTTGTCGCGGCCTCGAGCGCGCTGGGTATCGATGCCTATGTTCTCGCCGGGGTGCTGCCCTCGATCGCTGATTCGCTCGCCACGACGGTCGCGGCGGTTGGCCTGGGTGTGACAGCCTTCACTGCGGCATACGCTCTGGCGGGGCCGTTGCTGTCAGGAATGCTGATCCGTGGGAGTACCGCTAGGGCGCTGCTCATCGCGCTGGGTGTGTTCAATCTCGGCAACCTCATCACCGTGGTTTCGCCGGGGACCGAGGTATTTCTTGCCTCGCGGGTGATTGCAGGCGCCGGCGCTGGCGTGCTCACCGCGGTGGCAACCGCAGCTGCCGCCGCCATGGTCGCCGACCATGAACGGGGTCGTGCCATGGCCATGGTGACCTTTGGGCTGTCCACCGGAACAGTCGCTGGAGTGCCGGTTGGGATGCTCATCGGCAACCAGCTGAATTGGCGATGGACAATGGCCCTGGTCGTCGCTGTTGGTCTCCTCAGCATGGTCGCTCTGGCTGTCAAGGCGCGCACGATCCCGTCGCTGCCCGCTTCGCGTGGTCCTGCCTTCGTGGTGCTGCGGTCGCCGAAGACTCTCATCGGGGTCGCTGCTGCATTTCTCCTTGGTGTGGCCAGTCTCGGGCTCTACACCTACCTGCTGCCCATGGCCGAGGCCCGAGGGCTCCAGGACTGGGGCTTCGCGCTGGTGTGGGCTTGGGGCATCGGTGGAGTCGCTGGCTCCGCCCTGATCGGCAGGCCTCTGGACGCATTCGGGCCCCGCACTCTGCTCATCGCTCTGCCCGCAGTGCTGCTGGGGAGCTTTACCGCTATCTGGGTCTTCACCGCCCCGGCAGCGTGGCTCATCGCAGCGGCGTTGTGGGGTGCGGCAGGATGGACGAGCGTCCCTACCCTGCAGCAAGCCCTGACCGGAGACCGGCCCGAGCAGGCGATGCGGATCGTCGCGTTCCAGATGGCCGCGATGTATCTCGGTTCCGCCGCGGGGGCTGCCGCAGGCAGCAGCCTGCTCGCTAACGGCGCCGATCCGGGCGACCTGTCCGCATGGGCGCTGGTGCCTGCAGCTCTGGGGTTGCTGCTCACCGGGTGGCTCAGCATCGGTACGCTCCGTGCTCATGCTCGGCACCGCTTTACTCGCCTTGCGTGCGAGGCCGCAGACTAGCGCCGCTCTGGCTGTCAAGGCGCGCACAATCCCGGGTTGCCCGCCGTTGCGTTACCCGATGCCGGGAGATACCGCGCGCCTCGGTCAGCTGGCGGCTCACTGGAGAGAGGCTCCTGCGGATATCCGTCAGGACATCTTCACTGCGGTTGCGGCGGTGAGGGTCGCTCCGGAAGAAGAAGCGGACGACGATCGCGGACAGGACCGCGCCGCCTGCTCCGGACCCGGTGATGCGCGACTTCACCGCGCACACGCTGAACACCAGGTGGTGCGGCGACATCACCTGCATAGCCGTCGGCGCGACGTGGCTCTACCTCGCCACGGTCATCGACATCTGCTCGAGGAAGGTGGTGGGCTGGTCGATCGCGGACCACATGCGCACCTCCCTGGTCACCGACGCGGTCGAGACGGCCGTTGCCGCCCGCGGCGGCCGGGTCCACGGCGTCGTCCTCCACACCGACAGCGGCACCCGGTACAGCGCGGCCGCCTTCGCCGACGTCTGCAGCCGGCACGGCATCCGTCGCAGCATGGGCCGGGTCGGCTCGAGCTATGACAATGCCCTCGCCGAGTCGTTCTTCCAGGGCCTCAAGCGCGAGTTGCTCCACGGGAGGAGCTGGACCTCCAAGGCACAGACCCGGCTCGAGCTGTTCCGCCGGCTGTCGTACTGCAACCGGCGCCGTCGGCATTCCGAGCTCGGCTACCTCACACCAGCCGAGCTCGAACAGCAACTGATCACGTCACGTACGCTGTCACTCGTTGCATGAAACCTGGTGTCCACTCCCGGGGATCAACCTCACACGCATCCTGCACCGCCACGGCATGCCCCGCCTGGCCTCGTGCGACCCACTGACCGGACAGCCGATCCGCTCCGAACGTCGCAGTCACGCCCGCTACGAACGAGACCGGCCCGGAGAACTGATCCACCTCGACGTCAAGAAGATCGGACGGATCCCGGACGGCGGGGGATGGCGAGCCCACGGCCGCGAAGCCGGCAGGACCTACGCGCAAAAGCAGGCCCGGATCGGCTACGACTACGTCCACGCCGCTATCGACGACCACTCCCGCATGGCCTACGCCGAGATCCACGCCGGCGAAAAGGCAGACACCTGCGCCGCCTTCCTCACCCGCGCCGCCGCCTACTTCGCAGCCCACGGCATCGACTGCATCGAACGAGTCATCACCGACAACCCCTGGGCCTACCGCAAGAGCAGCGCCTTCCGGCAGGCCGTGGCAGACCTCGGCGACCAGCAGCGGTTCATCCGTCCTCACTGCCCCTGGACCAACGGCAAGGTCGAGCGCTTCAACCGCACCCTGCAAACAGAATGGGCCTACCACCAGGTGTTCACCAGCAACACCGCACGCTCCCGCGCACTGGCACCCTGGCTGACCTTCTACAACACTCGACGCAGACACACCGCGCTCGGCGGCCAGCCCCGATCACCCGACTGTCACCAACGTCATGACCAAGTAAAGGCGTTCGGACGGTACTGCTGCTGCACAGGTCGGCGATGCTCGAGCAGGCCCGGTTCCCCCGATCGATGAGTCGGGGTAATGAGTGGATGAGATCATCGATCTTGTTCGGCCATGAAAGGGGGTGGTGAGCTGGCCATATGAAAAGTACGGAAGCTCTCACACCCCCCACAGCGGACAGTGGGGCACCTCGCTGGTCACCGGTCATCGCCGTGGCACTCGGTACGTTCACCGTGGTGTCCTCCGAAATGATGCCGGTGGGTCTGCTGACGCCCATGTCGGAGTCCCTTTCCGTCTCCGACGGTGTCGCCGGCCTTTCCTTGACAGTTAGCGGGATCATCGCCGCGGCCGTCTCCCCCTTCGCACCCGCGCTCATCGGGCTCCGTGATCGCAAGGGGGTGCTTGTCACCTTCATGGTTCTGCTGTCACTGGCGAATGCGCTGACCGCGGTCGCGCCCAATTTCCTGGTCCTGGTTTCCAGTCGGGTCCTTCTCGGCATTGCGATGGGCGTCGTGTGGGGACTGGCCGCAGGACTGGGCCCGCGACTCGTCGACGGACCACGAATCGCGCTTGCCACCACGCTGATCTTCTCGGGGGTCTCCATCGCCTCGGTTCTCGGCGTGCCGCTGGGGACCCTCCTTGCGGCGCTCCTCGGCTGGCGTGCCACGTTCTGGGCACTCGCACTCGTCGGTGCGGTGGCCACCGGCGTCCTGGTCCTCACGCTTCCGGCCCTCCCGGTTCACCATCGGAGCCGCCTCGACGGAATCGTCGACGCGCTGAGAAACCGCGGCGTCGCGGCCGGGCTGGCCATCACGGGGCTGGTCGCGCTCGGCCACTTCACCGGCTACACGTACGTGCGCCCGGTCCTTGAGCTGGACGCGGGCATGAGCGCCGGCCTGATCGCGAGCTGCCTGCTCGTCTACGGCCTGGCCGGCGTCGCCGGAAACTTCACCCTCGGTCCCATGGCCGGCCGGTACACGAAGGAGGCTGTGACGATCGCCCTGGCGGGCGTCGCGCTGGCCGCAGCACTGCTGCCGTTCGCCACCGCGAGCACCGTCACTGTGCTGATGGCGCTAATCATCTGGGGCGCCTCGTACGGCGGGGTCTCGGTCTCGACGCAGACCTGGGTCCGCACGGCCGACCCCGCGCGTACCGAGGTATCGGCCGCGCTGTGGGCCGGCGTGTTCAACGCAAGCATCGCTCTCGGTGCGTTCGCGGGCGGGCTCGTCATCGACCGTGCGGGAAACCGGGCCGTCCTGCTCTCGGCGGCGCTGATCACGGCGGCCGGGCTGATCGTCGCCGCCGTCTCGCGGCCTCGCCCGACGGCTCCACGCGCGCGGCGGCCGGAGCTGGATGCCGCTGGCCATTGACGGTCTGTCTGCTGCCCTGAACGGACAACCGCCAATCCGAAGGTACGTCCCTCTGCCGGGCGGAGACCTGCTCCGCTTACGGCCGACACGGCAACGGCGTTTCAGTCCACGTTCTTCACCAAGAGCTCGACGAACCTGTCGGCCAGGCCGTGCTGCTTCCGTTCGCTCTGCAGGACGAGCAGTGTGGTCGGCTCCAGGTCGGGAGCCGGCAGGTAGCGGATGTCCGGCCGCGGGGCGTACCTTGTGCTCGCTTCACACAGCAGCAGACCGAGGCGGGTGCTGGCTACGGTCGAGAGCCCCTCCTGAATCGTGCTGGCGCCCACCGGGTAGGTCAGCTCGAACCCGTTCCGCGTCCGCGTCGGCGCATTCACCTGGCGCCAGTAGTCGGGGGCGGGGCCGCGCGGTTCGATCAGCGGCAGTTCCGACAGTTCGCCGGCGGAGACGCTCGACTCAGCGGCCAGGCGGTGCGCGGTGGAGAGGGCAAGGTACATCGGCTGTCGCGAGAACTCCAGCATGAGCCGGAGGCCTTTCTCACGGCAGGGCGAGAGCACGATGGCCACGTCGATCTCGGCCCGGCTCAGGCAGGAGAACGGGTCCCCCCAGGAAAGTTCGACGAGTTCGGCGGAACCCTCGGGAAGGCTCGCGATCGCCTTGGCGACCGGCTCGTACACGGCGCACTGGAATCCCACGCGCATGGGCCGGTCCGTCGCCGCAGCCCGGGCGGCGTCGAAACCCTCGCGAAGCTGGCGGAAGGCGGGAACTACCTGCTCGGCCAGCCCTCGCCCCAGATCGGTCAGCTCGACCCGGCGGCTGGTCCGTTCGAACACCGGAGCACCCACCCGATTCTCCAGGCGCTTGATCAGCTGGGAGACGCGTCCCTGGGTCACGCCCAGGATTTCGGCCGTGCGGCCGAAATGGAGTTGGTGAACCAGCACGGAGAAACACTCAAGCTCCTGGAGCGGGAGCTCCGGAATTACGGGCCATGGGGGTGTGCGATCCACCTCCGCATTCTACGCCGGTGTCGCACGGCACCCGGTCCGGGCAGAGGCGACCCGCCCCCACGAGGTGCCGGGGGTGGGATGACTGGGTTACTGACTTCGGATCGTCAAGGTGACGCTGGTTTGTCGAGGGTGAGGCCGGTGCCCGCTATGAAGCCGTCGAGCGTGTCGGGCCGGTACTGGAGGCGTTTGAGCCGGTTGCGGACGAGCGTTTCCAGG
>NZ_JBHWIY010000086.1:0-5917 GCF_042731715.1 Streptomyces sp. NPDC059832
GGGGAGTACCGGGTGCCGCGTACGCCGCAGGAGGAGATCCTCGCCTCGGTGTACGCGGAGGTGCTGGGCCTGGACCGGGTGGGCGTCGACGACGATTTCTTCGCGGTCGGCGGCGACAGCATCCGTTCGATCCAGGTGGTCGCGCGGGCTCGGGCGCGTGGTGTCGAGATCAGCCCCCGGCAGGTTTTCGAAGCGCGGACAGTGGCTGAACTGGCGGCCCGAGCACAGGTGGAGGCGGCTGTGGTGCCGCGGGCCCTGGCGGAGTTGGAGGGCGGTGGAGTGGGCTGGCTGCCGCTGCCCCCGGCAGGCGCGTACCTGATGGATCTGGGGGGCAGCACCGACAGGTTCTCGATGTCCATGACGGTGGACCTGCCGGAGGGGATCGAGGCGGACGGGCTGGCCGCGACCCTGCGCGCGGTGCTGGACCGGCATGACGTGTTGCGGTCGCGTCTGGTCACCGAGGGCGGTGTGTGTGGCCTTCGGGTGGGTCCGTCGGGTGTGGTGCCGGTCGACGGGCTGATACGCCGGGTTGCTTGTGACGGTCGTTGGGATGCGTCGGGGTGGCGTGAGTCGGCCTCCGTCGAACTGAACGCGGCGATGGGCCGGTTGGACCCGTCCGGTGGCGTGATGGCGCAGTTCGTCTGGTTCGACGCGGGGCCGTCGGTGTCCGGGCGGCTGGTGCTGGTTCTGCATCATCTCGTGGTCGACGGGGTTTCCTGGCGGATCCTGCTGCCGGACCTGGCGGCGGCGTGGGCGCAGGTGCGTGAGGGGGAGGTCGTGGAGCTGCCGCGGGTGGCGACCTCGGTCCGCCGCTGGACCCACGCCCTGACCGAAGAGGCGTACCGGGAGGACCGCACGGTCGAACTCGCCTTGTGGGAAGGAGTATTGAAGGGGCCCGACCCTCATCTGGGCAGCCGGCGGCCGGACCCGGCAGTGGACATGATGGCGACCGTCGACACGGTGCGCGTCGAGCTGTCCGAGCGGGTGACCCAGGCCCTGCTGACCAGCGTTCCGGCGGCGTTCCGCGGCGGGGTCAACGACGGCCTGCTCGCCGCGCTCGCGCTCGCCGTGGCCAGGTGGCGCGGGCACCGTGGGGTCGGCGAGTCGTCGCTGCTGGTGCGTCTCGAAGGACACGGCCGTGAAGAGGCGGTGGTGCCTGGTGCGGATCTGTCGCGCACGGTGGGCTGGTTCACCAGCATGTTCCCGGTCCGGCTCGACGTCGCCGGGTTCGACCTGGACGACGCCTTCGCGGGCGGGGACGCGGCGGGCGGGCTGGTCAAGGCCGTCAAGGAACAACTGCTCGCCATCCCTGACAAGGGCGTCGGTTACGGCCTCCTGCGGTACCTCAACGACAGCACCGCCGAAGTCCTCGCAGGACGCCCGGACCCGCAGATCGGTTTCAACTACCTGGGCCGCTTCTCCGCCACGGACATGCCGGACGAGCTGCGCGGCCTGGGCTTCACCCAGGCCCTGGACGTCGACGACGCGGACGCCGTGCTCGACGCGGACATGCCCGTCCTGTCGGCGCTGGAGGTCAACTCCTACGTCACCGACACCGCGCGCGGCCCCCGACTGGACGCCACGTTCGCGTTCCCGACCGGGATCCTTGCCAAGGACGACGTACAGGAGCTGGCGGAGCTGTGGCGGGCCGCGCTCACCGCGCTGGCCGACCACGCGGCCAAGCCCGACGCGGGCGGCCTCACCCCCTCCGACCTTCCACTGCTCTCCGCCGGCCAGGAACAGATCCAGGAATGGGAGCGGGCCTGCCCGGGGCTCGTGGACGCGTGGCCGCTGACACCGCTTCAGGCCGGTCTGCTCTTCCACAGCAGGTTCACCGACGCGCCGGTCGACGCCTACCAGGTGCAGCTGGTGTTCCACCTCTCCGGGCAGGTCGACCCGGAACGGATGCGCACCGCCGGCCAGGCGCTGCTGGACCGCCACGCCACCCTGCGGTCCGCGTTCCTCCCCGACGCAGGCGGATGGGTCCAACTCGTGCCCGCGCAGGCCGAGTTGCCCTGGCATCATGACGACCTGCGGCACCTGCCCCCGGACCAGCGGGCCCCGGCACTCGAACGGCTGCTGGCCGAGGACCATCACGCGCGCTTCGACCCGGCGTCCCCGCCGCTGCTGCGCCTCGCGCTCGTCCACCTCGACGACGACACCTCGGAGCTGGTCCTCACCGCTCACCACGTGCTGTTCGACGGCTGGTCCATTCCGTTGCTGCTCCAGGACCTGCTGCGGCTGTACGGCTCCGGTGGCGACCCCGCGGCGCTGCCGACGGTCCGCGGCTACCAGGAGTTCCTGGCGTGGCTGGCCGAGCAGGACCAGGAGGCCGCCGCCCGCGCCTGGGCCGACGAACTCGACGGCGTCGACGAACCCACCCTGCTCGCCCCCGGCGCGGCCACGGCCCCCCAGGAGGCCGGGTTCTGGCAGGTCGAGGTCGGCCTTCCCCCGGCCGAGGCCCGGGAACTCGCGATTCGAGCAGGTGAGTTGGGCGTCACGCTCAATACCGTGGTCCAGGGTGCATGGTCGATCCTGCTCGGACGCCTGACCGGCCGTCAGGACGTGGTGTTCGGCGCGACGGTCTCCGGCCGCCCCGCCGCCCTGCGCGACGTGGACGCCGTGATCGGGATGTTCATCAACACCCTTCCGGTGCGCGTACGACTCGACCCCGGTGCCACGGCGGCCGAACTGCTGGCCACGCTCCAGGACCATCAGGCGACGCTGCTGGACCACCACCACCACGGGCTGGCAGACATCCAGCAGTCCACCGGTCTCCCGTCCCTCTTCGACACCCTCGTCGTCTTCGAGTCGTACCCCATCGACCAGAGCGCCCTGTCCGAGGCGGGCGACGAGGCGGGAATCGCCTGCACCGGCATCCGCCCGTTCGCGGGCACGCACTACCCGCTCACCGTGACCGCGGACGTCACGGGGCACCTGAAGCTCGCCCTGGAATACAAGCCGGAGGTCTTCGACCGGGCGTACGTCGAGGAGATCGCGGAGCGGTACCTGCGTGTCCTGCGCCGGCTGGTGGCCGAGCCCGAGCGCCCCGTCGGCACCGTGGACGTGCTGGCGCCCCGGGAGCGCGACCACCTGCTGCGCGTGCTCAACGACACGGCGGTGCCGTTGACGGCGCGTACCGTTCCCGAGCTGTTCGAGCAGCGGGTGGCGGACGCCCCGGGCGCCGAGGCGCTGGTGTGCGGTGAGGTCTCCCTTTCGTACGCGGAGCTGAACGCGCGGGCCAACCGTCTCGCACACTGGCTGATCGGCCGCGGAGTGGGCCCCGAGACGCTCGTGGCCGTGGCGCTGCCGCGGTCGGCGGATCTGGTCGTCGCCCTGCTGGCCGTACTCAAGTCCGGCGGCGCCTATCTGCCGCTCGACCTGGCCTATCCGGCCGAGCGGATCGCCTACCTGCTCGACGACGCCCGCCCCAGGCTGGTGCTGACGAACGCCGAGTTCGCCGCCTCGCTCCCGGAATTCGCCGCACCCGCCGTCCTGTCCGACCCGGCCCTGGCGGCCGACGTGGCGGGTCGGCCCGACCGCGACCCCGTGGATGCCGACCGGCACGCCGCGCTGCGTCCGCCCAACGCCGCGTACGTCATCTACACCTCCGGGTCCACGGGCCGCCCCAAGGGCGTGGTCGTCGCGCACGCGGGCGTGGGCAACCTCGCCGCCTGGGGCGTCGCCGAGCTGGGCGCGGCGACGTTCGCACGGGCCCTGGCAACCACCTCCACGACCTTCGACGTGTCCGTGTTCGACACGCTGGTGCCGCTGCTCGTGGGCGGCAGCATCGTGCTGCTCGACGACGCGCTGGCCCTCGTCGAGGAGGACTTCGGGGAAGCGAGCCTGCTGTGTGTCGTGCCCTCGGTGCTCGACGCGATGGCCGACCGGGCGCGCCTGGACCGGATCGGCACGATCGTCCTCGCAGGCGAGGCGCTGCCGGCGAGCCTGGTGCGCAAGGTCCGGGAGACGTGGCCGCAGGTGCGGACGGCGAACATCTACGGCCCGACCGAGGCCACGGTGTACGCGGCCGGGTGCGTCGACGATGGAACGGGGGACGGGACCCTGCCGATCGGCACTCCGCTGGCGAACTGCCGGACCTACGTCCTCGACGGCCAGCTCGGGCTCGCCCCCCAGGGCGTCGCCGGAGAGCTGTACCTGACGGGCGCCGGACTGGCCCGCGGCTACCTGGACCGCCCCGGACTGTCGGCGGAGCGGTTCGTCGCCGACCCCTACGGGCCGCCCGGGTCCCGGATGTACCGCACCGGCGACCTCGCGCGCTGGGGCGCCGGCGGGAACCTGGAGTACCTGGGCCGTGCCGACGCACAGGCCAAGGTGCGCGGATTCCGCGTCGAGCCCGGCGAGATCGAGAGCGTGCTGGCAGCGCACCCGGAGGTGGAGCGCGCCGTGGTCCTGGCCCGTCCCGGCAAGGGCACCGGCCTCACGCTGGTCGGCTACGCGGTGCCCGCAGAACACGTCCGCGAACTGTCCGTGGACGACCTGCGGCGGTTCGTGGGGGAGCGGCTGCCGGAGTACATGGTCCCGGCCGCGATCGTGCCCATGGACCGGCTGCCGCTGACCCCCAATGGCAAGCTCGACCGGGCCGCCCTGCCCGAACCCGAGTTCACCGGCGACACCTACCGAGCGCCGCGCACCGCTGCGGAGCGCACGCTGGCCGGGCTGTTCGCCGATGTCCTGGGCGTGGAGCGCGTCGGCATCGACGACGGCTTCTTCGCGCTCGGCGGCCACTCGCTGCTGGCGACCCAGCTGATCAGCCGGATCCGCACGGCCTTCGACATCGAACTGAAAATCCGAACCGTGTTCGAGTCGCCGACCGTCGCCGGCCTCTGCGGCCACCTGTCCTTCGGTGGCCGGGCCCGGCCGGTGCTGCGCCGCCGCGCGGATACGGCAGGCGCGGTGCCGGTGTCGTTCGCGCAGCGCCGCCTGTGGTTCATGCACCGGTTTGAGGGGCCGTCCGCGACGTACAACATTCCGATGGCGCTGCGCCTGACGGGCGCGCTGGACGTGGACGCCCTGGCCGCCTCCGTGCGCGACGTGGTGCTGCGCCACGAGAGCCTGCGGACGCTGCTGGTCGAGGACACCGACGGCATGCCGTTCCAGCGGGTCGTCCCGGCCGACAAGCTGGCCTTCGACGTCCCGCTCTCACCGGCCCCGCCGTACGAGGTGCCCGCCGCGCTGACGGCGGCGATGGAGCACCGCTTCGACCTGTTCACCGAGGTGCCGATCCGTGCGACGCTGTTCCGGCGTGCCCCCGACGAGCACGTCCTGGCGCTCGTCGTGCACCACATCGCCGCCGACGGCGAGTCGATGGCGCCGTTCGCACGGGACCTGTCGACCGCCTACGCCGCCCGTCTCGAAGGCCGCGACCCTGGGTGGGGCGCGCTTCCCGTCCAGTACACCGACTACACCCTGTGGCAGCGCGAGCTCCTCGGCGACGAGAACGACCCGCACAGCCCGGTCGCCCGTCAGTCCGGATACTGGCTGGACGAGCTTGCGGGCGCACCCCAGCCGCTCCCACTGCCCACCGACCGGCCCCGCCCGCCCTCGGCCAGCCGCCGCGGCGACGGGTTCGAGTTCAGCGTCGATCCCGAACTCCTCGGCGCGGCACAGGAACTGGCCCGCAGGAACGACGTCACGATGCCGATGGTGCTCCAGTCAGCGCTCGCGGTGCTGCTGTCGCGGCTGGGCTGCGGTGACGACGTCTCGATCGGCTCGCCGGTCGCCGGGCGCACCGACGAGGCCCTGACCGACCTGGTCGGCTTCTTCGTCAACACCTGGGTGCTGCGCGTCGACCTGTCGGGCAATCCGACCTTCGAGGACGTGCTCGACCGGGTGCGGGACAAGGCGCTGTCCGCCTATGACCACCAGGACGCACCCTTCGACCGGCTCGTGGAGA
>NZ_JBHWIY010000087.1:0-5549 GCF_042731715.1 Streptomyces sp. NPDC059832
CTGTACTTCGAGGGCCTTGCCATGTGGATCTACACCTTCCTGGACCATCAAGATCCATTGTCAGGTGTGTCCACACCACGGGGGTCACCTCAGTATTTCGCCAACCTGTTGTTCACCGAGAAGTCCAAGGTCTACAAGGTGGCGCTCTTCTCGGAAGAAGGGCTGGCCGATTCAGGACTTCATGGATGGGCCGCAGACCCGCAGAAATCGGGCAAGGACGTGGCCCGCTTCTTCCTCGAGAAGTTCCTGGGCTGCCGGCACCAGAACGATCCCCGCGAGCTCACCCGCCGCTTCCACGACGTGGCCATAGACTGGGTCAACAGCCGCTTCACCCACTCCGATGTACGGGTGGACTACGTCATGGCCGTCATGGTCGAACTCCAGAACTCCGCCCCGACGCTGGATCCTGCGACGTTCATCGAGACCCATCTGAAGGAACCGCACCACGACGACTTCGCAGAGTTCCTCGAGGAGAATGACGTCCCGGTCCGCACTTTCGACAAGAACACCGAGTTCATCAGCAACCGGCTACAGAAGATGCGCGTCGACCTGTCGAACGGCGCGTTCCTGGTTGCGCCCCTGGAGGCAGTGCAGGACGGCACGGTCGTGGTGGAGGATCTCG
Source organism: Streptomyces sp. NPDC059832 (assembly GCF_042731715.1). NCBI lineage: Bacteria > Bacillati > Actinomycetota > Actinomycetes > Kitasatosporales > Streptomycetaceae > Streptomyces > Streptomyces sp. NPDC059832. The sequence continues at coordinate 623 of NZ_JBHWIY010000087.1, forward strand.
ACGACGGCCGCACCACAGTCACGGTCACCTCAAAGCTCACCAATACCAGCAGTGGCACTTCGATGGGACGCCGTCCCAAGCCGCCCAGCCAGCCCGCAGAATTGTCCGCGCCCGCCCAGAAGGAAATGATCCCGGGACTCGAGAGCGTCATGGCCATCCCGGCCCAAGCCACCCAGGCATCCGCCGGCAACGAGCTCCCGCCAGCGCAGACATGAACGCCACCACCACGCCCCCAACGCCTGCGGTGGCCCCCGCATGACCCTGACCGCTGAAGAGGCTTTCCAACGCTACCGGAAAGAGCGGCCGAGCATCGAGCGGGCAGCCGAAGAGACCAAAACACACCTTGCGCACCACATTGCCCGCAGAGGCATCGACTGTCAGGTAATCGCCAGAGCCAAAGAGCTCACCAGCTTCAACGCCAAGGCTCATTCACCACGCAAGGGCTATGCCGACCCATGGAAAGAGATCACCGACAAGGCAGGCGTGCGCGTCATCGTGCCGCACAGCGGCTTGCTCGATCCTGCCCTGGACGTGATCAAAGACAACCTCAAGATCGTCGAGGTGCAGGACTACCGCGAAGACGTCGGCAAGGAAGACCTGCTCCGCTACCCACGCCTGCACATCCAGGCCCTCATGGTGGGCGGGGCACAGGACCCCGACGGCATTCCCTACGAGTGCGAGATCCAACTGCGCACCGAAGCAGTCGACTTGTGGGCACGCATGTCGCACAAGCTGCTGTACAAGCCCGGTGTCACCCCACCCGCCGATGTCAGTCGCTCGCTGTACCGTCTGATTGCCCTGGTCGAACTGTTCGACCTCGAGGTCGAACGGGGGGTGGAAGCTTTGGCACGGCAAGATCCCGACCTCGCCCGCAGCAACCGGCTCCTCGAAGTCGCCGAGCAGGTCTATCGCACGTTCACCGACCACCCGTCCAGCCGCGACCTGTCGCAGGACGTCATCGGCGTCCTGTCCCAGACCATCGACGATGACGCTACCTATAGCGAGCAACTGGCCAAGTTCACTGAACGCTTCCGTGAGCGCATCCAGCGGAACTATGACGACTACGGCCCCAGCAGCGCCCACTTTCTGGAACATGGCCGCTATCTGCTGGCCAGCCAGCCGGAAAGCTTGATCATCTTTGAGCGGCTGGCCAACGCCCGCTTCCGCCTCAAGAGCACATGGAACAAGAGCGAGCTACCGGAAACGATGCTCACCGACATGGCACAGATCTGGGGAACCGCACTATGAGCAGCTCACCGCAGCCGGAACCTCCCGCTCTCGCGGCCGCGACCGCGATGTTCGTCGAGGTCCTTGTCGTCGGGATCGGCGCGATCACTGCGTCCGCGCTGCTCCTCATCGCACTGATCGGCCCTGCCACCACGGCGAAACTCGCCCCCGTAACGGGTTCATCGGCGGCCGCCGGTGTAGGCCTCGCCGCTGCCTACGCCCTGGGCATCCTCATCGACCGAGCAGCTGACACCGCCCTCACGCCGCACCGCCGCCAGCTGCGCACCCGCTTCTTCCCCTCCAACACCGCCTACGCCCAGGCACGCCTGCGCCTGGCCGATTCACCCGTGCTGGCTGCCCGCGCGGACTACGCGCGCTCCCGCATGCGGATCTGCCGCGGATGGACCCTCAACACCCTGGCCCTGACCTTCACTGCAGACCTGGCCATGCTGCGCTACTCCTTCGAGCACCGCCCGCTCATCCTCGGCGCCACCAGCGCCTTGGGGATGGCGACCGCCTTCGGTTTCTACCGCGCCTGGCGCGCCCTCACGGTGACCGGCTACCGCAAGCTCGCCGAACAGACCACCCTTCCCGCTGCCGGCCAACCAGTGCCCGCCCAGCCCCAGCCCGGATCCGTAGCGTCCTGAGGCATCCGCCTGGACAACGCTCACGCCTCAAGCCGGGGAGCATGGTCGAAGAAGCGGTGGTCCTCATCGAGGCGGATCTCGTTCATACCCCGACCAGCCGATGTAGGGAGCAACCCCTTGGCCCTCCCTTACACACGCAGACTCCAGCCGAACACTCAGGGCCCCAAGCGGAGCGTGCAGCCGAAGGCGAAGGACACCGCGCTTTCCGCCCCGTGAGCCAGACGACACCGGCCTCGCATGCCGCCCCCTTCCATACGAGAGGATGACGGATAACCATGCCCGCCGTGAGTCCGAGGTGTACGTGATGCCCACCCGCTCTGAGCCCGCAGCGTCCACTGATCGCCGCATGCTGCGCGTCGATCAGCAGCACGCGGTGGACACGGTGGCGCGGCATCTGAAAAGCCCACGTACCCGCGGCCATATCGTCTCCGCGTGCGGGACGGGCAAGACGCTGACCGCGCTGCGCATCGCCGAGGCCCTGGACGCCCCCCATCTCCTGGTCGCTGTTCCATCGCTGGACCTGATTGCCCAGTGGGCGGCTGCGGCCCGCTCCGACGGACGCACAGAGCCGTTGATGGCCGTCTCCTCACTTAAGTCGGACAAGCACCCGATGCTCGCTGCCGCGGGCGCGCAGAGTACGGGGTCGGGGGAGTACCTGGCCTACTGGCTGTCCCGCCACAAGAAGGCGACCGTGTTCGTCACCCTCGACTCCCTGCCCCGGATCGAGGAGACGCAGCACTCCGTCTTCACCGCGCCTCTCTTCGACCTCCTGGTCGTGGACGAGGCGCACCGCACAGCCGGCAGCTGGGACAAACAGTGGACGATGCTCCACGACAACACCCGCATCCGGGCCGCCCGACGCCTGTACCTGACCGCGACACCATATGAATGGGAAGCGCCCCGCCTGACCGAGGCCCCCGACACACGCCCGCTGCCCAAGCGGACCGCAGCCACGGCACCGCAATGGGAGGCACCTGCTCTGATCGCGTCGATGGACGACGCGAAAGTCTTCGGCCCTCGCCTGCACACCTACTCCCACGCAGACGCGATCGACGACGGCGTCCTGGCCGACTACCAGCTCCTCGTGCCCACAATCACCGACACCGACCTGCGCACCCACCTCACCGGCCCCGACGCTCACACCGCCACAGCCCGCCGCACGACCGCCCTGCACCTGGCCGTTCTCAAGGCCATGACCGAGCACGACCTCAAGCACGTGATCGTCTACTTCCAGCAGATTGCGGACGCCGCCGACTTCGCCCGCCAGTTCGGCCACACGCTGCGCACCCTTCCCGCGGACCAGCGCCCCGCATGGGCCGACGACCTTCTCGTGCAGTCGATCAATGGCACGCACACCCCCGACCAGCGCCACGCCATCCTCACCGGCTTCGCCGATGCCGACCGCAGCGTGCTCACCAATGCCCAGGTCCTGGCCGAGGGAGTGGACCTGCCGGCCGTGGACGCGATCGTGTTCGCGGACCGCACGGCGAGCGTGCGCCGCATCGTCCAGGCCCTCGGCCGCGCCCTGCGCAAGCCCCCGACCATCGAGTGTAAGACGGCGAGCCTGGTCATCCCCGCCTACACCCCACCCGACGCCGACCCCACCGACCTCCTCTCCACCCCCTACGAAGCCCTCTGGCTGGTCACCGCCGCGCTACGCCACCACGACCAGTCCATCGCCGCCCGCGCCCCGCGCAAGACCACCGCGCACCGCCTGGACAGCGACACCCACCGCCTCCTCACACGCCGGTTCCGGTTCGACTTCACCCTCGATCCCAGACGTATCGCCCGGGCCATGGACCTGCTGGCCTGGCCCGCCGCTGGTGCGGTTCTGTCCGCACCCCGCCGCGCCGGCCTCGCGGCCGCCGTCCGCTACCACGCCGAGCACGGTCACCTCCGCGTCCCGGCCGACTACGAGGACGCCTACGGCTACCGACTCGGCCAGTTCATCACCGGACAACGCACCGCCTACCACCAAGGCACCCTGACCGCCGAGTGGATCGCCGAGCTCGAAGACCTGGGCATGGTCTGGGACGAGAACGAAGCCGCTTGGCAGGGACACCTGGCCACCGTCGAGGCCTTCCACGCCGAGCACGGCCACCTCGCCATCCCCTCCCAGGAGCCGGGCGGTCAGTTCCTCGCCGACCAGCGGTCCCTGGCCCGCAAAGGCCGCCTCACACCTAGCCGCGAAGCGCAGCTCACCATCCTCGACCCGCACTGGACACTCCCGCACGGCCCCGACTGGCACCGCAAATACCACCTGATCAAGCACCACATCGAAGCCGGCCACGACCCGGCCACGCTCCGCCGTGACACGGTGATCGACGGCGTGAAGGCCGGCAGCTGGCTGCACCGTCAGTTCACCACGTGGCACGAACTCAACTCCGGACAACACGACCTCCTCACCAACCTCGGCCTGACCGCCGATCAAGTCCCACTGAGGCAAACGCCGAGAACGCCCGTCACATCCGGTACCAGGAAACGCCGTTCCTTCGAGCAGACAGCGTTGCTGCTGCGCGCCTTCGTGGAGCGTCACGGCCGTCCGCCAGGGGCCAGGGAATGGATCGAGGCCGACGGCGAGCGCGTCATGATCGGCCCGTGGCTGTGCAAGACCCGCACCAAACAGAAAGCAGGTCAACTACCCGAAGATCAAAGCAAGTTGATGGACGAGATCCTCCGAGAGGACCGGCCCGGGATCGCCCCCGACGTCTCCGAAGAGGGGCCCACAGACATCTCGAAGATTCCATAGTTTTCTGCTTCCATAAGACGGACCGACCTCTCCCGAAACCGACCACGAGTCAGTAGCAAAGAGATGCCCCGTCAAGCAGCCGGTCACCCCCAGGCCCTGACGCCTACACATGCAGCCAGCCCAGGGCCGTGCGGAGCGCGGCCCGTCGCCCTGATCGCGGAGCGAACAGGGCTTGAGTCCAACGGAGTTGGACTCAAGGGCCACGGAGTGGCCCGGATCCCCGGGACGAAGTCCCGGACCACGCACGGAGTGCGTGGTCGTCTTCCGTCGCGGAGCGACGGCGCGACGTGTTCGCGGAGCGAAC
>NZ_JBHWIY010000088.1:0-5238 GCF_042731715.1 Streptomyces sp. NPDC059832
ACGTCCACACAGTCGGCAAACCAGGCCCCTCGAAGCGACGGACGAAGAAGTCAACGACCCCACGTCCACGCCGCACAGGTTAAAGACCAAGTTAGCGTTTCCACCGCCCCTCCAGCCGGCCACGTTCGCGACGTCCCATCAGATCTGCGGGAAGGCTGACTCGCAGACGGCCAAGTGCGACCGGACTGTCCAGAGTGGCCAGCGTGAAGGAAGGACTTTTGCAATGAACGGGCGAACGACTGTTGCCCATCGGATCCTGCAGTTCAACGAGGAACTCGCGGAAACGACGCTTGAACTGCCTCCCGGATTCACGGTCATCAATCCGTTCAGTGGTCCCCAGAAGGATCGTGTCCGCGAGGTGACGACTGCGTTCTACCACAAGTACTACGACGACCATAAGCCGCGCCGTCTGGTACTGGGGAGCTCGCCCGCCCGACGCGGCACGGCCGTGACCGGGGTCCCGTTCGAAGATGCCAAGCTCCTCGAAAGCGAAACGGGAGTCGATGTCGACGGCTATGCGGTGAGCCGGCCTTCCGCCGGGTTTCTGCACGACGTCATCAGGCGCTACGGGGGCCGCGACAGGTTCTATGCCGACTTCGCCATGAGTTTTGTGTGCCCTCTTGGGCTGGTGAGAACGAACCCCAAGGGAAACGAGGTCAATTGCAACTACTATGAAAACAAGAAGCTGCTGGAGCTCCTGCGCTCTTTCCTCGTGGACACCCTGGAACGCCAGCTGGCATTCGGAACTGACACCTCGGTGTGCTTTTGCATTGGCAGTGGCGAGAACTTCAAGTTTCTCTCGAAGATGAACGAGGGCCAGCGCTTCTTCCAAAGGATCGTTCCCTTGGAGCACCCGCGTTTCATCACTCAATACAATCGGGAGAGAGAGGGAGAATTCGCCGAAAAGTACCTCAGCGCTCTGCTCGGAGAAGGCGATTAGTCGTGGCGTCCTCCGGAACGCTCCTCTCAGCTGATTCGACGAAGGCCGTGGGCTCCCAACGCGCTGGAACGAGAAGGAGAACAGTACATTGGTGACAGAGGTCAGGTTCCTGGTCCACTTCGACTCGGAACGCGTTAGCGTTTACCGCTTCCAGAGCGGCGAGTTGAAGCTACTTAAAAGGGAGCGGCTCGCGTTTGGAGACAGCCTCACCGGCGAGGTGCTGGCAGACAGGGTCGGCGAGTTCTGCGCCGGGCTCAAGGAGTTCAGCGAGGTTGTTGACAACAAGGGAACGCGACTGTACGCCACCGGGGTCTTTCACCAGCTCCCGCAGCCCGAAGTGGCCACACTGGTCAACAGCGTCTATGTCGACACAGGCCTCTATGTCAACATAGTAGGGACTGAGCTGGAGCAGTTCTACCTGGAAACGGGCATGTCCGTATGTGATTTCTCGGCTACGAAGATACGGAAAGGACCCTCGCCGGTGCGCGATGCAGAACCCATCGACATAGTGCGCGACAGGCTGCGAGAGATCGTGGCGTCTGTCCTTGAAGTGGAAAAGGAAGACATCGAGTCTGGTGCCCTGTTGTATGAGGAACTCGGCATCAGCTCCTTGGAAAAGGTTGCGATCGCGGACGCTGGTGCTCACAACGCTGCTGCCAGGCCGCCTACCGCCGTCGACGATTCAGCAACCCGCCCAGGCAACAGCCGACAACCTGTTCCGAATGCGCCAGCCCCCTGGAGCCGAGCAGGAATCAGATACGCCTGACGTGCTCAGCCGCCTGCCGCACCAAGCGGCACTACCGGCGCAAGAAGGGCCGGATCAGCCGGGCCCCTCACTCAACCTTCGCTGAGAATCGCTCAACCTTCACTGCGACAGGTCATGTTGTCCCAGGTCAGGATTCGAACGGGGCGGGCTTGGGCTGCTCCGGCGGCGACATCAGCGGTTCCGCTGACGGCCTTCCGGTGGTGATGGCCCTGTTCTCCCGAAGTTACGGCGAAGTGACAAGTAGCAGGCGGGGGCCGGGGACTTCGCCGGCTTGGAGGGCGGCGAAGTCGGCGGGGGCCTTCTCGGCAGCTTCGGGGTACGCCTTGCGTTTGGCGTGCTCGGCCAGTGCTCGGTAGATTCTGGCCACCGAGGGGTTGCGCCCCTTGCGCTTGCCGGTGGGGATGATCAGGTCGGGCTGGATCTGCTCGAAGGACTCGCCGTTCGCGCGGCGCCGCAGCACGGTGTGCAGCATGTCGTCGGTGATGACCGGCGGCCGGCCGCCGTGCTTGCCCTTGCGAGAGGCGGTGTCGAGCCCTTCCAGTGTGGACTCGCGGATGTTCTCCCGCTCGGCACCCTGCGGGAAATGGCAGCTCAGCCAGCGCGCGCAGTCCACTCCGGCGGCGTCCACAACCGGGCATTGGCGCTGCCGACCTGGATCAGCGTTCCGGTATGTCGATCCTGACGCGCCGGGCGGAACCCGTCGATCGCGAACACCTGCTGTCCGCTGGTGATGTCGACGCCCTGCAGACCGGCCTCGTCGGCGATCAGCAGATGCTCTCCGTCGGTGAAAAAGCCGAAATCGCCGACCGGCCAGGGGAACGTCGCGACCGCCTTGATCCATCGGACGCCCGGCGAGCGCAGTTCGATCGAGGTGGGGTCGAGGACGTGGACGGTACCGCTGCCGGCATCGTCCCGGTCATACACCGCGATCCGCCCGTCGTCGATCCACACCACCGGCCAGTTCCACTCCGAGACCTCGGGATACACCGCATAGCTGGGCCCGTCCTCGGACTCATACGGGTTGTCGTGCAGCCAGGCGGTCAGGCTCCACACCGCCGGCATCCCCCACGGCTGCCACACCCAACCGCCGTCGTAGACACGAGTCCCGTCAGGACTCAGCGACAGCGCGCCGTGGAAGTAATCGAGGTCGTACTCCGCATCTTCCTCATCTCTATCCGGGCTGTCCCGCGCCGTAAGCACCTCGCCGGACGCGAGATCGGTGACATCCAACCGGTTCCAGTCAGTGCGATGGACGACAACCGGCCGGCCACCGTGTTCGGCGAACGCCAACGCGAACGGGACGGTTTCACAGCAGTAATCCCCGCCGTCCAACTTCAACGCTGGCGAACCGGTGGTGAGATCGACGACGGTGCCGTACCGACCGCGGTCTTGAACCACCGCCGCCCAACGGCCACATCGAGACACATGAAGCCGCAGTCGAACGCCGCCACCGTATTCGGACGCCAGCCTCTCCTCCCGATACCGGGCCACGTCCTGCACCTCGCCGGTCGTCGGCGTCCACCGCGCCAGCCGTCCGTCCTCGGACAGCACCAGCCACGCCGGCCCCGCGTCACCGAGGGCCGCTGGCAACGCTGCCACATCCACGACCGGCCGCAGCGCGTCGGGAACTGCCACGTCCACCGTGATCGTCGCCATATTGATCCCCTCGGTGCGCCCGTGTGACCCCCCGCGGCAACGTGAACAGCAGGTGATACGGCACCGTATCGGCAAAGTCGGTGAGCGCCGCGATGCCGGTCACGGCGGTGAGGTCAGCACGGATCTGGTCTATGTCGGGCTCATTCTCGCGCAGGTCCGCCTCGGTGTCGTCCAGGGAGAAGCCCCCTCCGGTCGTCATGATCGGACCAACCTCACCGAGCACGGCCCCCGACAGACCCGGAAGATCCAAACCACTGACAAGCACACCCCAGATCCGCTACAGAGAGCTGCTTGTCACTTCGCCGTAGCTTCGGGAGAACAGGGCCGTGATGGGAAGATTCGGCCCAGGTCCGCGGAGTCGGGAGGCTTCTGGGCGGCGGTGGTGACCGTGACCGTCGCCTGGTCAGTCCCGGCGGGCTTCGCGAGAGCCCGGCTGACCGCTCCTGCGGGAGTTTCGGCGGGTGATGCGCCTGGTCATGAGCGTGATCGCGGCCCAGGCGATGAGTGATTCCGAGTGCTGGACGAGGCGTTCGTAGTCGCGCGCGTGTCGGCGGGCGTGCATGACCCAGGCGTGTGAGCGTTCGACGACCCAGCGCCGGGGCAGAACGACGAATCCGGAAGTGTTCTTCGGGCGGCTGACGGTCTTGATCGTCAGGTTCAGGTAGGTCTTCGCCCAGGTCACGAGCTGTCCGGCATAGGCTGAGTCGGCCCAGACGATGGTGATCTCGGGGTGCATCAGCCGCAGCCGGAACAGGACTTCCTTGGCCGCGTTGCGGTCGGTCGTGTCGGCCGGGGTGACCATGACGAACAGCGGCAGGCCCTTGGTGTCCACGACCAGGTGCCGCTTGCGGCCGTTGATCTTCTTGGCGGCGTCGTAACCGCGGGAGTCCTTACCGACGGTCTCGGCGGCCTTGATCGACTGGGAGTCGATGACGGTGGCGACAGCTCCGGGCGCCTTGCCCATCTCGCGGCGAACGCGCTTTCGGAGCTGGTCCCGGATCTGGCCGACGACGCCGGCCGCGGCCCATCGGGCCATGAACCCGTAGCACGTGCGCCAGGGCGGGAAGTCCTTCGGCAGGGCCCGCCACTTGCAGCCGGTGTCGACCACGTATCTGATCGCGTCCACGATCTCCCGGCGGGGATGCTTCTCCGGACGGCCGCCCGCCCTCGTTTCGCAGGCGGGCGTCGGCAGCAACGGCTCGATCAGTGCCCACTCGTCGTCCCAGGTGTCGGAGAGATAGCAGCGTCGCCGCGGCAACTTCCCTCCCTCCAAGATGGGTGGGGCTGGCCGCGAAGCGGCCGACCCCACCGGTCAGGCGTCGATGTAGTCGGCGATCACGTCGAGCGTGGACTCGACTGAGCTGAGCTGGGTGTTCAGGTGCTTGATCCATCGTCCCTTCGGCTGCAGGGCGGCGTGCGGGGCGACGACGCCGGTGATGAACCGGCGGATCTCGGTGAGCTTCTCCCGGATGACCGCGACCTCGTATGCCTGGAGCTCGGCGGGGTCCGAGCAGAACTTGTAGCCGTCCGTCCTGGTCCAGATCAGCGGCGGCCAGTCGTGTTCGGCGATGATGTCCCGCAGGCAGGCCAGGCCCGCGCGGGCCTGGCTGGGCGACGGCTTAGCTTGTTCTTTATCTTCCGGCCTCGAACGGCGTCTCGAACTGAGTCGCTCACCTGGGGATTCGCCGGACCTGGGGGTGGCCTTCGTCTGATCATGTGCTCCGACCAAGGTGCACGTGACCAAGACGAAGGCCGTGAGGGTGAGTCTGCTGCCAGATGCAGTCCGGAGGGAAGCGTTCGCGGAGGCGTCACGCTTCCGGGGAGAGTTCTACGAGTGTCTGACCGCCCGGCGCGATGAGTTGTTCGAGCTGGTGGA
>NZ_JBHWIY010000089.1:0-5153 GCF_042731715.1 Streptomyces sp. NPDC059832
GCGACCACCGCGGTGTCTCCCGCTGCTACTACCTCGACATTCCCATCGAGGAGACGCTGGCCCGGCATTCTTCAAAGGCCGACCGGGAATATCTGGCCCATGTCACCGAGCGGGAGTTACGCGACTGGTACCGAGCGCGCGATCTCCTACCGGAGGGGGTCGAAACCGTAATCGGAGCAGACAGCAGCCTCACCGACACGGTCGGGCGCATCATGTGCGAAACCGGCCTCGAAAGGGCACCCGTGCACACCCCCTGAGACCGCCTCTCATCGATTCTCACCAAAGACGGCACACCGACATTCGCAAGCTGCTCGACGCTGAATTGCGTGACACGAACCGAAAACTTCGACCCATGGAACAGGGAAAAGTCATGGCGATCATCTTGATGTCCGATCCGTCCGTGGCCGCGATTCCGGTAGAGGAGTGTGGCGAGCCCCTGGTCGACGTCCGTCAGTGCGGAGAACTGCTTACCGACACCCGCAGATCCGACCCGGCCGGCGCTTTCGCGCACCTGCGCCAGGGGGTCCGCGACCGACTGCTGGACGCACAAAGCCGGCTTCCTGACGGGCTGCGTCTCCTCATCGTCGAGGGCTACCGGCCGCCGGACCTGCAGCAGACGTACTTCGAGCGGTACTCGGCGCAGCTGCGCGCGGCCAATCCGGACTGGACGCAGCAGGACATCCGGGTGGCAGCCAGCCGCTATGTGTCGCCCCCGGAGATTGCACCGCACAGCGCCGGGTCCGCCGTTGACCTGACTCTCGTCGACCGGACGGGCGCAGAATTGGATATGGGGACGGCAATGAACGCGAACCCCGAGGAAAGCGAGAACGCCTGCTACACCGGCGCCGCCAACATCTCAGCGAGGGCCAGAGAAAACCGGACCACGCTTTCCATCGCGCTCTCAGAAGCCGGACTGATCAACTATTTGACGGAATGTTGACATTGGTCGTTTGGCGACCGTTACTGGGCACTGCAGACAAATCAGCCTGCCGCCCTTTACGGCCCCGCCGAAATTCCGTAATGACACCGTCCCGCCTTTCACGAATGAGGAGCGATCTGTGGGATACACCCGGGCCGACTGGTCCGAGCACTACAGCGAGGGCCGTGGCTTTCGAGGACTCGGGGACGAGGAGAGGAGATTACTCATCGAGCACACGCCGGCGCCCGAGGGCGGCCGCGCGCTGGATGCCTGCTCCGGCACTGGCGAGCTGGCGGCATACCTTGCCTCGCTCGGGTACTGCGTCGACGGCGTCGACTTCGCCGAAGGCGCGCTGGAGCGGGCTCGGTCGGAGCATGCCGGCGTGGAGGGGGTGCGCTGGCTGTGCCTGGACGTGGAACACGACGACCTGGCCGGCCTGGCCGAGGACGGCTACGGCCTGATCACCCTGCGGCTGTGCATTGCCTTCGTCCGCGATCGTGCCAGGGTGCTGCGCCGTCTGGCTGCGCTGCTGTCTGAGGAAGGTGTGCTCGTCGTCATCACACCGATTGCGGAGAACACCTCGCCGGAGCGGCGCCACATCGCACTGGACGAGGATGAACTCGCAGCGCTCACCGATGGGTTCGAGAACGTCGAGCGGTTCGACGCGGCGGGCCTGGCTGTGCTGGTCCTGCGCTGCCCGGGCGGGTCGTTCAGTGCGCAGGAGAAGCTGCGGCCCGACCCGCAATCGGTCCTCGGTGCCGCGGTCGTGGCCACCGACGCGTACGGGCGGGTCCTGCTGGGCCGCTAGACCCGGGGGATGTGGGAACTGCCCGGCGGCCGGATCGAGACGGCCGAAGCCGCACCGGCGGCTGCCGTGCGGGAGTTGACGGAAGAGACCGGGCTGACGGCGCGCCTGGAGGACGCACATGTCATCACGGTCCTTCACGACGACCGGCTGGACGTGCGGCGTGTCACCGCCGTGGTCCGCCTCACCGGCTGGTGCGGTGAACTCGCTCTGCCCGAGCCGCACCGCTTCGTGCGATGGGAGTGGCACGACCTGCCCACTCTGGCGACCCTGGGGAAGATCTTTGCGCCCAGCGCCCAGGCCATGAACGCAGTATGGCCGGGGGTCCTGCCGGGGCTGCCGCCTGTCCACTCCTACGTGTGCGCCGCCACCGTGCCGCCGGTGCCCGGCGAGCCGGCCGAGGCCGTCCGGCTGCGCGGCTGGATGGCGGACATCGTGATCGGCAAGGACTGGGCACCCTCTCCGAGAGTCCAGGCCGCGCTGCGCGAGGTGCCCCGGCACCGGTTCGTTCCCGAGGCTGCGCTGGAGACGGCCTACCACGACGACCTCGCCGTGGTGACGGTCCGGGAGTCGCCCCGCACCGCGCTCAGTTCCGTCTCGGCGGCTTGGCTGCAGGCCCACATGATCGAGGAACTCCAGCTGGATCCGGGGATGACCGTGCTGGAGATCGGATCCGGCGGGTACAACGCGGAGCTCCTCGCGCACGTTGTCGGGGACCGCGGCCGCGTGGTGACCGTGGACATCGACCCGTACGTGGTGCACCGCACGCAGCGGCTGTGCGCGGAAGCCGGAAGCGGCCGGGTCACGGCCGTCCTCGGTGACGGTGGTCTCGGCGCACCCGGCCACGTCCCCGCCCGGGGGTTCGACGGGGTGGTGATCACCCACAGCGCGGCCGACATCGCACCGTCGTGGCGGGAGCAGCTTGCCGAGGGAGCGCGGCTGGTCGTGCCGCTGGAGATGGGGGGCTACACCCGCTCGCTCACTTTGGTCCGGCGTGGAGACGTGCTGCACACGGAGCACTGGACGTACTGCGGTTTCGTGCGGGACCGTGGTGCCGCCGCCCGCACCGCTGCGTCCGTCCCTCTGGCCGGCGGCGAGGTCACCGTGCGGTGGGAGGACGGGGCGCCCAGCGACACCGCCGGGCTCGATGAGGCGCTGCGCGGGCCCCGTCACGAGCTCACCACCGGCCTCGTGGTCCGGGGTACCTTCAATTTCGAGACCCTGCAGGTCTACGCCGCGACCACGCTGCCGGGGTTCTTCCGTCTGACCGCCCCCGAGGGGTCAACGCTGGTGGAGCGGCAGGACGCGGCCGCGATGCTGGCGGACGGCTCCCTCGCCTACCTGACCCATCGCATGGTCGAGGACGCCCCGGATCCGGCCGACCGGCTGACCGAGTTCTTCATCCACGCCTACGGCCCGGCCGCCGACGAGCTGGCAAAGCGCTTCGCCGACTGCGTGCGCACCTGGGACCAGAAGGTACGCGAGAGCGGCTACCCACCGATGACCGTCCACCCGGCCGGAACTCCCGACGAACAGCTGCCGGTTGGTGATGTGCTCGACAAGCCCTTCGCGAGGCTCGTCTTCCAGTGGCCCGGCCGCATTCCCGACGGGACACCGGACCTGCTTACGGCAGGCGGCCGGCGTGCCTGACTCCCACGAGCTGATCCCTGCGAAGTCCGGGCCACCCTACGGCGACGAAGCCGCGAGCAGTCGGCCCCCGGCTTTGTTCTCGCTGCGCGCACACCCTTCATTCAGCGCGTACCTGACCGGGGAGGCTGCGAGTCTGCTGGGCACATCGGCGCACACTGTGGCACTGCCCGCCCTCGCGGTTCTCGTTCTGCACGCGAGCCCCGGCCAGGTCGCCACGCTCGCTGTTCTCTCCCAGGCACCCGCGTTCGTTCTGGCCCTGCCGGCCGGGGCCTACGTCGACCAGCATGCGAAGCGGCCGGTCCTGATCGGCACTGACCTGGTCGCCGCGGTGGCCGTCGCCGCGATCCCCCTCGCCGCGCTCGGCGGGTGGTTGTCCTTCCCGGTGCTCTACGTCGTCGCTCTGATCGTGGGGTCGGTGACGGTGCTGCACCTGGCGGCCGCGATCGCCGTAGTGCCTGAGCTGGTGCCCGCGCCCCTGCTCCACGAGGCCAACTCGCGGGTCGGCAGTGCGTTCAGCCTCGCGGACACCCTCGGCGCCTACGCCGGCGCCGGGGTGGTGGCCGCGCTGGGCGCGGTCCGCGCGTTCTGGCTGGACGCCTTGTCGTACGCGTTCTCCGCCTGGTCCGCGACCCGGATCCGCCTCGCCGAGGACCACGCTGGACCCGCTCAGGAGAGAGCGCGGCTGGGCCCGGCCATGTGGGCGGGTCTGGTCTTCGTCGCGCGCACCCCTGTGGTCCGCACGCTGGTACTGGGCCTGTCCCTCACCGGCGTCGGCGCAACCCTGATCGAGGTGTACCGGACGTACTACCTGCTCACCGTGCTGGACGCGGGTCCTCTCGGGCTGGGCATCGTGATGGGCGTCTCCGGCGTCGGCGGCGTCATCGGCGCGCTGAAGGCCCCTCAGCTGGCGAGGCGGTACGGGCCGGGCCCGTTGATGCTGGCGGCCTTCGGTCTCTACCCCGTGCTGGGTATCCCGCTGCTCCTGGCCCGGCCCGGTCCCGGGTGGCTGGCGGTGCTCGCGTTCACCGGCGCCGTGCAGACGGCGGCCGCGACCTGCGCGGGCACGACGCAGCGGTCGGTGCGCCAGCAGTTGACGCCGTCCGGGCTCCAGGGCCGAGCCCAGCAGACCTCGACGTGGCTCGTTTCCGGAACCCGGCCGTTCGCCTCGGCCGGCGCCGGGGTCCTGGCCGGAGTCTCCTCGGTCCCCACGGCAATGTGGGCCGGCACCGCGATCCTGTGCCTGCCGCCTCTCCTCCTGCTGGTGACCCAGGTCGGTCGCCTCACGGCCATGCCCCTGGCCACCGTCTCGAACATTGAGGAGGCCGCGTGACACCGCGAGTGGACGTCGTCGTGCTGACCATGGGCGACCGCCCCGAGGAGGAGGCCCACGCCCAGCAGACACTGCTGGCCCAGACCGGCGTCCAGGTGCGGGTGTGCGTGGTCGGCAACGGGTGCACCCCGCAGGTCGTGCCGCCCGGGGCGCTCACCGTCGCCCTGCCGCAGAACATCGGAATCCCCGGCGGACGCAACGTCGGCGCCGATGCGCTGCGCGCGGCCGGTGCCCCCGCCGACTATGTGTTCTTCCTGGACAACGACGCCTGCCTGCCGCGCCCCGATGTCCTCGTCCGGCTCGTCGCAGCGGCCGATGAACACCCCGACGCCGCTTACTGACTTCGGCTCGTTGGGGTGAACTTTCCCGAAGTCCCTGACGGGCTTGGTGTGGTGGCTGTATTCGATGGTGTGTGAGGTATTCGGATGGGGGCGGGCTGACCGTTGCGG
>NZ_JBHWIY010000090.1:0-3265 GCF_042731715.1 Streptomyces sp. NPDC059832
TACGACGTCCACACAGTCGGCAAACCAGGCCCCTCGAAGCGACGGACGAAGAAGTCAACGACCCCACGTCCACGCCGCACAGGTTAAAGACCAAGCTAAGGCTTGTCCCGTAACTGTGGTTGCGGACAGCCACAGCCTCGTCAGGTGCTCGGGTTCTTCCACAGATGCCGCTCGCCCAGGGTCCCGAACCGCACGTGTCCGCGTTCAAGGTCGACGAGGATGGGCCAGCAGTCCAACAACTGCTCCCTGTCATCACGCGAGGCGAGGTACTGCACTGAGTTGTAAGGCACGATCAGGAGCCCGTTGCTCTGGCGGACTTGCTCTGTGTCGATGGCAAGAGGCGGCTCGTACTCGCCCTGACTGCTCGCGAGAAATGCCACCGCGAGTTGCAGAGCTTCGGTCTGCTCCATCATTCGTCTCCAGTCCGTCGGCTCGACGAAGGCACCCTAACCATCCTGCGATGATCTTCGCGTGGCTGGTGTGATCACGGCGTCGGAGCCGTTTTGGATAGCCCCGTTCACCGGGCTGAGTCCGCGCCAGTTCGGGAAACTGGTGACAGTTCTGCGGCGGGAGGGTGCGGACGCAGTCCGCAGGGGTCGGCCATGGAGCTTGCCGCTGGAGGACCGGGCGCTGCTGGTCGCGGCCTACTGGCGGACGAACCTGACCATGCGCCAACTGGCCCCGCTGTTCGGGGTTTCCAAGTCGGCGGCGGACCGGATCATCGATCACCTCGGGCCGATGCTCGCCCTCCAGCCCCGCAAGCGGTTCGCGAAGGACACGGTGCTCATCGTCGACGGCACTCTGGTCCCCACCCGGGATCACACCGTGGCCGAGCAGTCGAAGACATCTCATGTCGCTGGCGGGTCAAGTAGGCGCTCAGGCAGCAAGATCCATGGGTGGTGCGAAGGCACGGTCGGGGTCGAAAAGTGTGCGGTGCTGTAGGCAGTGGAAGAGGCAGCCGAGCAGCTTGTTGAACAGGTTCCTGAGAGCTGCGGTATGCCGTTCTCCACCAGCACGCCGTCGGTCGTAGTGGGCGCGTGGAGCCTGCGTGCGCAGGGCCGCGAAGGCCCACATGTGTCCGGCTGATGCCAATCGCTGGTTCTTGACGGTCCGGGCCACAACCACGTGGCTGCGGCCGGAGGCCCGTGTGACAGGAGCCGCGCCGGCGTATGCCTTCATGGCTCTGGCGTCCGCGAAGCGTCCGCGGTCGTCTCCGATCTCGGCGAGAACGCGTGCTCCAGAGAGCACGGAGAGCCCTGGGAAACTGGTGATGATCTCGGCATCCGGGTGCGCGAGGAATCCCTCTTCCGTCGCCACGGCCAACTGGGCCACGCTGACGCAAGCGGCGTCGACCTGCCGGATGAGTGCCACTGCCTGCTGTCCCAGAGCCTGCTCGACCTGCGGCAGCTGCCGCAGGGAGTCCGCGCGGAAGATTGTCCGAAGTCGCTCGACCTCGGCTTCGATCCCACAACGTGGACGTTCACCGCGCTTGAGCAGCGCGCGCAGCTGGCTGCGGGTGAGCTTGGCGGCGTCGGCCGGCGTGGGTGCGGCAGTCAAGATCACGCGGGCGCGCGGCGAGTCGAGTCCGGGTTTTCCAGCGCCGTGAAAGGCAGTGAGGGCGGCTGGATAGTACTCGCGCAGGTGTGACCGAAGCCGGTTGATCATCTGTTGCCGGTCCCAGATGGCGTCCTGGTGAGCGCGGGCCAGGACGGCGACGGCCTGCCCCGCTTCGCTGTCGTCGGGCAGAGGCCGGTGGGCATGCCGGTCGGTCCGGAGGATGTTGGCCAGAACCCGGGCGTCCGCTGCATCGGACTTGGCCCGGGAGACACTGGCGCGGTCGCGATATCGAGCCGCGGCCAATGGATTGATTGCGTATATCTGGCGGCCGGTGGCCCGCAAGGCGGCGACGAGAAGCCCGCGGGGCGTCTCGATGGCGACCGGGATCGGTTCTGCTGTGCTGTCACCGTGCTGGGCCAGAAGTTCTATCAGTGCGTGGAAGCCGGCGCTGTCGTCGCTGATCCGTAGCTTTGCAACTTGGGTTCCGTCCTGGTCGACCAGGGCTATGTCGTGATGCCCTTCCGCCCAGTCAATGCCGCAGAAGATCTTGTTCAACCCTGTGCCTCCGTATGAATCTGCAGGTTGGACCGGTGCGGAGCACGCGGCGCTCTAATAGAAGTGCTCAAGGCACGCCATCTCATGAGCCGTTCGTGTCTCCAGCGACCGACAGGGACCTCGGTCTGCTGGAGAGCTCATGGCTCGCGAACTGCTGAGAGGTGGCCCCTGTCGGCGGGCTGAGGACATGAAACCTGGATCCGAGCTCCTGCCGGGCAGGACCGGTCTTTGACGAGAGATCAAGGTCCCGGAACTACCGAAGGTCTCCGCCCGGCAGGGCGTGGGCGAGGCAGAGCCGGTCTGAACACAGGGATCAAAGCCCCAGAACGGCGGCAGGCTTCCACCTCGAATCGGGTCCCTTGCACTTCCGTGCTCGGGCTCACCGACGACCTATTAGAACTACCGGTACTCCACCAACCACCAGGTCGTCATCGACGCCGACACCCGCCTCGTCGTGGTCGTCGGCCGGTCCCTGCCCGGCAACCGCAACGACTGCAAGGCATGGGAGGAATCCGGCGCGAAGGCCGCCGTCGGCACCACGATGACCATCGCCGACGGCGGCTATCCCGGCACCGGGCTCGTGATGCCCCACCGGCGCCGCACGGGCGAGGAGTTGCCCGGGTGGAAGCAGGCCCACAACAAGTCCCACAAACAGGTCCGCGCCCGTGTCGAGCACGTCTTCGCCCGCATGAAGACCTGGAAGATCCTCCGCGACTGCCGCCTCAAAGGCGACGGTGTCCACCACGCCATGCTCGGCATCGCACGGATGCACAACCTCGCCCTCGCCGGATAGACCGCCCGCCGCACAGCAGCCCACCATGCCCGAAGTCACTCATAGATCATTTACGGGACAACGCTTAAGGACTGAGTCGCAGGTCAGGCTGTGGGCTCCAGAGGGGCCGCGGTTGTCTGCTCGTCGTGCTCGCGCAGCATGCGCATGACGGTAGCCGGGGCTGGGTGCTGGCCACGCTTCTTGCCGGTGCGGATATCGCCGCCCACTACATCCAGAAGCAGCGCGAGGGCTGAGCGGAAAGGCCACCTGGCGATCTGTGGCGGGGGGGGGGGGGGGAAGAGGAAGAACAAGCACAGAGAAGCAGGAAGAGGGACAAAAAAGAAGAGAAAAAAAAAACAAAAAAAAAAGACAGAGGCACAC
>NZ_JBHWIY010000090.1:3275-4646 GCF_042731715.1 Streptomyces sp. NPDC059832
CAGAGCACGAGAGAGGGGATGGGGGAGGGGAGGGAAAACACCCTCGGGGGGGTGGGGGGGGGTGCTTCCCTCCACTCCCCCCCCCCCGCCGTCGCTGACCGGGCATGAGTCGAAAGAAGCGTCAGAAGCGCCCGCAGACCCGGATAAGCGCGCGGCTCCGATGCAGCCGATGCCGCTGCTTCGCCCCGAAGGACCTCACGTCCAAAGCTGCCGAGCACTGGAACGGGAAGTGGGAGAGCGGCCGTCTCGTCTTGATCCTGTGTCCTGCCTGCCAGACCCCGCTGGAGAACGCGGAGGCCGCGGTGAACGAGGCCGGGCTGCGCGCCGGAACCGGCGACGGCGGGATGTTCCTGGCGAACCCGGTGCTGTGCATCACCGGGACGCTGGAGGACCCCGGGTCGGTCCTGTACGGCCGTGACCACCTCCAGCGCATCAACGCCGCAGGACAGTCGGAGAACATACATCTCGTCTCCCAACTGCCCACCGGCACCCGGTGCGCACCGATCCCCGGCGGCGTGATGGTCTATCTGCCCGGCCAGCAGACCGCCCCATAGGCCCGCGCGCGGCCCGCCGCCGCGCACGACGGGACTGGTCGGCCGCCGATCCCCGAGGCGCTCCGCCCGCCCCGCCCCCACCCTCTCCATGCGGTAGTCGGGCGGTAGGGGGTGCGCAGAGGGGATGCCAGCACCCCGACCACGCCTCTACAGCATGGTGACCTGCATAAACACCCGATGCCCCGAAAGGCGAGCGCAAGAGATGCCGCAGGAGATACCGCAAGGGATCGTGCAAGGGATGACGCAGGAGATCCCAGGCCCGAGGACCCGCCGGCCTTTTCGCGCGGGCAGCTGCTCGGCGCCAGCAGCGCCCAGGAGCACACACCAGATCACCACCGCTGCGGGGCGAGGCCAGCCGCTGTGTCTGGTCAGCGGTGGCGACCTTGAGCACTCCGAGCACGCGCAGCCCTTTGGTACCGGTGCGCCTGGGCCCGCCAGACGTTGTACCGCTGGCGGGCCGGCGCGCTCTTGAACAGACAAAGAAGCCGGGGGCGACACGGATTTCCCGTGTCGCCCCCGGCTTTGTTTCTTTTACGCAGCCCGCCGGGACGGCGGAGCCCCTCCGCGCGTCGGTAGGCGTCCTGGTGGCGGCCTCCGTCGAGCAGGACTGGCAGGGCGACGTTCTCCACCGGACTCAGTTCGGGAAGAAGTTCACCGAACTGGAACACCATGCCCAGCGTCTCCCGCCGTACCTGCGCAAGTTGCGTGGACCTAAAAGAGCGTTTTGTCCCGGCAAGGCTGTTTGATATCTCGGGTGGCAGGGCGACTTCAGGCGGTCGTGCGTGCGTGACGATCGGGTCGTGTGGGCCCGTACTCT
>NZ_JBHWIY010000091.1:0-4197 GCF_042731715.1 Streptomyces sp. NPDC059832
TGCGGGTGTCCTGGACGTCGTCAAGGTCAATGCCGATGAGGAGCCCGGACTGGCGGACCGGCACGGGATCTCCTCGATCCCCGCTTTCGTCGTCTGCACCGACGGCACTCCTGTGAAGGTGTGGACGGGCGCCGCCCCGAAGCCCCTTCTGGAACGGAGCCTCGCCCCCTTCCTTCGCTGAGCCCCCGGCGTGCACCTCCTGCTCGGCGCAGCGGCGCCCGGGCCGAGCAGGAGGTGAATGCTGTCCTGCTGGAACTGGAGGACTCATGAACTCACATCACGATCGGGACATCGAGTGGGACGTGCTGGGTTGCACCGGGAACGCGAGGCAGGCCTGCACGCGCCCGCCCTCGCACAGACGATGGACTGGTAGCGGGATCTGTTGCGGACCAACGGTGGCGGATGTACGCCCGTCCACCGGGTGCTGGACATCGGCAGCGGGCCGGGGGTGGTCACGTGTCTGTTGGCACACACTTTTCCGGACGCCGAGGTTGTCGCTGTCGACCAGTCGCCCGGCCTTCTGGAGAGGGTCCGCTCGCGCGCGGTGGCGCAAGGAATAGGAAGCCGCGTCGTCACTCAACCGAGGAAATCCCTGGGTGAGTTCGGATCGCCGGATTCCGCGGATCTGATCTGGATCCGGAACGGCTTCCACCGGATCGGGGACCAGGAAGTGGCATTGAGCTCCGTGGCCGGCTGCTTGCGGCCCGGCGGGCTCGTTGCCGTCGTGGGAAGCGGGCTGCCCCCGCGATTTCTGCCCCGTGACATCGGCATGGGGCGTCCAGGCCTGCAAGCCCGCCTGGACGCCGCCTCGGAGGACGCCTTCGGCGATATGCGCGACCAACTGCCCGGATCGGTCAGGACGGTGGAGGACTTGCCGGCCATGCTGGCCCGCGCCGGGATCATCCCCAGTGGGACACGTAGCTTCTTCACCGACCTCCCGTCACCCCTCGGAGTGGCGGCGCGCGAGCATCTGCAGATGCACCTGAGCCGACTGCACGATCAGATCGGTGACCGACTGGAGCCGGAGGACCGCGCGACTCTGAAGCGTCTGACGGACAGCGACACATGCACCGGCATCCTCGGCCGTCCTGATGTCTTCTACCTCACGGCCACCACTGCCCGCTCCTGCCGCAGCTTCTAACGACTGTACCGCCAGGGACTACGGGACAATCCTTGTGGCAGTGTCCGTGAACCCGCGTACCAGTGGACAGATGCACGGCAGAGCAGCGCCTTGTTCACGGCAGCGCCATGGCCTGCCTGCCGGGGCCTGCGTACGGCCCATGCGGGCCACTCGCCCAGGCGGTTGACCGTGACGGCCACCCGCCCACGCGAGTGGCCGGCGCCGCCCACCAGCAGCCCGCTGCGGTGGGTCCCGTTCGCGTGCTTCGTCAGGATGCCTACAACCAGGATGGATCGGATGGCGAACAGCGGCCAACGGCCGGTGTTCCCGCGGAAGAGGGCATCCCCTGGGTACACCGCGCCCCTGTGGTCGAGCTGCTCAAAGTCATTCCCTACGACGAGGAATGGCCCTGCCTGGACACGGCTCTCACATCCCGTATCACGCATCCGCTACCCGGCTCCGTGCTCACCCGTCGCGGCGCTGCCCTGCGGAATCGGTCCCCCTGACAGCGTCGTCGTAGAGGCGAAACAGGCGGACGTGCTGCTCTGCCGCTGTGCCGGACTGCCCCAGCCGGTCCAGGAGCTGCCAGCACTGTGCGACGAGCCGACGTGCCTCGGTTCCCGGCCAGGGCTGGGGGAGCAGTTCGGGCGGCAGAAGAGGATCGGACTCCATCGCACGGCTGAATTCGGCGGCCAGTTCGACCGCGATGGTCAGCTGCTGGAGCGAGGAGGGGCCGGCCTCGTCCTGGAGTTGGCGCAGCCGCGGCTCGGCCACGGAAGCGAGTTGCCGGTAGCGATCGGCGATCTCGTCCTGCGGCCACAGGCTGCGGGCAAGCGCGGCCGGATCACGTACATCGCCCTGGCGCAGGTCGTCGGTGGTGAGGAGGGTGAGGCGGCCGTGGATGCCGAGCCGGAGGGCCTCGTCCTCGACGTAGGGTTCCCATGCGTTGGCACTGATGTAGAGGCCTCCCTGGACGGGGGCGCCGCCGAGCCGGGTGAGTGCGGTGCGCAGTGTGTCGCGCGCTGTGCGGGTGTCTTCGGGTACAGCGAAGGCGGCCAGGTGCCAGATGCCGTCCCAAGGGGCGAGGTCCGCGTCCTGCCGGAAAGCGTGCGCGACGAACTCGACGTCCGGCCCCAGGGCCTGCGCGGTGGCGTCGGTAGCCCGTAGCAGTGCTTTGCGCCCTCTGCCTTCCTGGACGAAGCGCCGCTCCGCTACCAGCCGCTTGATGCACAGACGCACCTGCTGGTCGGTCATGCCGAGCAGATCGGCAGCGGCGTAGAGCTCGCAGGCGTCGACGGTGTGGTCGGTACGGAGCAGTGCCTCGACGAGCATGCGGGTGGGGACCCGGACGGGCGCTGTCGGCGTGTGGAGCGAGTCGGTCATGAAGTGGCGGGCCTTTCTGGTACGTCCGAGGGTGCGGCTCATCGTGGTGACCGAGCCGCACCCTCGGCAGGTCGCGCGTCCAGGAGGTGCGCTCGGTATACACGGGACGGTATCCGGGCCGCTCGTACAGTGTCCTGGCGCGGGGATTCCACGCCGACGTCCAGTCCGGTATCCCGGCAGCAGTGCTCCATCACGAGGGCGAGCCGAAGCGCGGCGGGGAGTGGCACCCCTTCCCGCCTGGCGGAGGCGGGGTACAAGCACCCGGGGTACCGAGGTGGGCGGCTCACGCCCCGCGGTGCCTAGGACGGCTCCCCACTCGTGTGAACCGGGCGTGGTTCGGGACCTATGGGCCGTCCCAGAACGAGCCGAGCATGACGGCGAGCTCGTCGACGCGCTCGATCTGCGGCATGTGGCCGGTTCGGGAGAACAGGTGGGTGCGCGCCCGGGGGAGAGCGGCAGCGGCGTTGACAAGGTGGGTGGCCGGCAGGATCCGGTCGTGGGTGCCCCAGACAACGAGCGTGGGGATGTCGAGTTCCGAGACCTCGGTGAGCAGTTCCTCGCGCCAGCCGCGGTGTACGCCGCGCCACGAACCGAGGGCATGGGACTGGCGCCGGAACGCTCGTGCCGCCCCTTCGCGGCGGGAAAGCGCGAGTGCCAGGGCGACCCGTTCGGGCGTGGCGAAGGCCGGGTCGTAGAAGATGGAGCGCTCCGACAGCAGCGCGCTGTCCGCACGGGGACGCAGAAGCAGCCGCCAGAGCAGCGGAAGGTCGAGGATGCGCAGGGTCCACGTGACGTCGCGGCCGAACCCTGCGCTGTTGAGCAGTGCCAATGACGCCACCCGCGCTGGGGCATCAGCGGCGAGCCGCATCGCGACGGCTCCGCCCAGTGAATTGCCCACCACATGGGCGCCCGAGGGAACCCCGAGCACCTCCAGGGCCCCTTCGACGTGCTTGGCCAGTGAGGCGAGGCCGCAGTCCGGCAGGGCCTGGGACTGCCCGAAGCCCGCGAGGTCGATGGCGATCAGCCGGTACCCGCTCAGAGCGGCCCGCAACGGCTCCCAGTCCTCCAGGCTGCGGCCCAGTCCGTGCAGCAGGATCACGGGCGGGCCGGTGCCCGTCGCCGAGTAACGGACGCGAACCCCCCCGATCTCGACGAATTCCGCTGTCTGCACGCCGACTCCTGGTTCCAGTGATTGCACCGGTATCTCCTCGTTTCAGCGGCTCGGGGTGACGGTGGTGATCACGCAGTTGCCGGGGTGGTCGTTGTCGGAGGTGTGGGGCAGGAGCTGGGACAGGTCGAGGAAGAACCGTTCGGGTTCGATGACGGCCTCGGGAGGGTGTACGCCGGGTCGGCCGCCGGTGCCGTCGAGAAGCTGGGCGAGTCCCAGGGCCAGCGGGATGCCGGTCGCCTCTGCCATGTCGTCGATCAGCGCGGTCATGCCGGACGTCTCGGCGAGGCGGGCCAGGACGGTGACCGGGCTGCCGTTGCTGGTGCCCGTGGCTGCGGCGAAGAACGGAGGCAGCGACCGGGGGCCCTTGAGGCCCATGGCGCCTGCCACGGCCCGCAGGCTGCGGGAAACTGAGGGTTTGGCCAGGTCGATGGCGGCGGTTTCGTTGGTGAGTTTGCCGGCGTCGATGTCGCGGCGAAGGACGTCGAGGTAGGCCAGTGTGCCCGGGGTGATGATCATGAGGTTG
>NZ_JBHWIY010000092.1:0-4160 GCF_042731715.1 Streptomyces sp. NPDC059832
ACCTTGCAGCGACTGACCCGATCCCCAAAAGAGACGGCGTCGGCCTGAGCCTCTACCGAGTTGTCCACGAGCTGCAGATACTCCTCGTGATCTGGACCGGCGCCTGCCCCACCTGTCACCGCGACATGCCAGACCCCGCACCAACATGACCAAGCCCTACTAGTCATGGGGGGAGCACGCGCCACATGCCGCCCTGGTCCAGCTTGCGCCACCCCGTCCGCTTGTTGCGGGACTGCGGAGGGCCGGCTCAACGATCGGTGAGCAGCCCGGCGTCGTGTGCGAGGACGGCGGCCTGTACGCGGTTGGCGCATCCGGTGCGTGTGAGGATCCGGCTGATGTGCGCCTTGACCGTGCCGGCACTCAGATACAGCTGATCGGCGATCTCCGCGTTGGACAGGCCCGTGCCGAGCAACCGCAGGACATCCCGTTCGGCCGGGGTCAGCTCTTCGGTCCTGCGCAGAGCGACCTCGGTGTCCCGGCCGGACCGTACGTGCCGTTCCAGCAGCTGGCGGGTGATCCGGGGTGCCAGTACTGGTTCCCCCCTCGCGGCGAGTCGCACGGCGCGGATCAGCTCGGCGGGACCGGTGTCCTTGAGGAGGAAACCGCTCGCGTCGGCCCGCAGGGCGCGCGTCACGCTCGCTTCCTCGCCGAACGCCGTCAGCATCACGACACAGGTGCGGGGCGAGAGACGGGCAATGTCCTCGGCGGCCGCGATTCCGTCCCTGGTCGGCATCTGAATGTCGAGGAGGGCGACATCGATGTCCTGGGCGCGGCATGCCGCGGCGGCTTCCCGACCGTCGCCCGCCTCGGCGACCACCTCGATGTCCTCGGCGTTCTCCAGGATCAGGCGGATTCCCGCACGCATCAGCGCTTCGTCGTCGGCGACCAGGACTCGGATCATCAGCTCATCTTAGGGCTGCCGCCGTCAGCAGTACGACAAGGAAGCCCACCGTCGGCAGGACCACGAGCAGCGCCACGCAGCCGGATCCCAGGACTCGCGGCCAGGTCAGGATCTCGTCCGGCAGCGGGGCACGGGCTCCTGCCCGTCCGATGCCGCCGGACTGCCCGATGCTGCCGGACGGAAGGCGGGCCGTGTCCGGAGGGGTTTCGGCAAGAGCCCCTGGGAGCGCGGCGAATTCCAGGGGGCTGTTCCCGTGGGTGGGTAGCCAAGCCGCCATGCGGAAACCGCCGTTCAGCAAGGCGCCCGCCTCGAACGTGCCGCCGAGCAACGAGATCCGCTCCTGGCAGCCGGCCAGCCCGCTGTGACTTCCCCCGCGGAAGTGCCCCGCCGCGCGCGGTGCGTCGTTGGTGACGGACACCTCGATCCCCCTGTCCGTGCCCCTGACCTCCACCCTGGTGGGCGCACCGGACGCGTGTTTCAGCACGTTCGTCAGCCCTTCGCGGACCACCCGGTGGATCGCCTGACGCGTACGAAGGCCCACCTCGGCCGTGTCGGGAACGGACCAGTCCAACTCGACGGTGCTGCCTGTCTGCCGGGATTCCGTCACCAGAGCGGTGATGTCCTCACGCGTTCCCCTCTCCTCCCCGGTCCTGTCCGACAGGTCTGTCATGTCAACGCGCCGCAGGACACCGAGGATCTCGCGCAGTTCCTCCATGGCCGTACCTGCCGTCGTGCGCAGCAGATCGGCCTGTCCGACGAGCGCAGGTGCCTGCCGCGCGGCAGCGAGTTCAAGCGCCCCGGCATACACGGAGATCAGGCTCAGCCGGTGGCCCAGGAGATCGTGCATCTCTCCCGCGATCCGGGTCCGTTCCTCCGTCCGGGCCGCCGCAGTGGTCAGCGTGCGGGCCTGTTCCAGATAGGCGTTGCGCTCTCGCAGCAGGCTGACCAGGGGCCGCCGCCGCCCCAGCAGGCTCCCAGCCAGAGTGGGAAGCAGCAGAAGCAGCACCGCGGAGACCGCGTTGCCGGCCAGTTGCGACGGCAAGTCATCGGACCGGATGAGGGCACAGGCGACGGTCAGCACACCGACGGCGGCGCAGGCCACCCCGGCGACCTGCCACGCACGCCTCGGCGGTGCGATACGACGGGTAGCGGACAGCACGATCAGCGGCACCACCGCCAGCGTCCACACGTTGGCACCCACGAGCAGCAAAGAGGCGCCTAGGACGGCGGCGACCGGCCGACCGCGCCGAGCGGGGACGAGCAGCACCGCCCACACCCCCTCCAGTACCGCCGCCGCCAGCCGTTCCGGGGGTGCCAGCAGCAGCGGCATCAGGCAGAAGGCTGCCGCCAGGGCACAGACCAGCGCCTCGACGCCGACCGTACGGCGCTCGGCGGCACGCACCTCGGCCCAGCTCTCGGCCACCTCGCGGCGTACCCACCGAGACACACCGGTCAGCGTGCGTCCCAGCCGTACGGACAGGCGCAACGGCCGTGTGTCTTTGGGTACCTGGCTCATGACCACCCCTGCCCCGCCACCGTGGATCTCCCGGGAGGAACGGTAGCTGCTGCGGTGGTGGTCGCCGCACGGCGGGCCCCGGGGGTCATGCGCCCAGCCGGAGGCTCAGCTCTGCCCGCAACGCGGCGACGTCCACCCGGCCGACAGCCAGCAGCCGTACGACCACGCCACCGGCCCCGGCGTCCGTATCCGTCGCCGATTCGTCGAGCAGCGCGGACAGCAGGTGGACCGTACCGACCGTGGGCGAACCGTGCTCGGCGGCGGACAGTCGTGCGACCGCCATGGTCCGGTCGGCGGCGGCGGACAGCCACACCTCTGAGCCGTCGGGAACCGGAACGGACTCGGTTGCTGAAGCCGAAGAGACCAGGGAAATCTGCCGTACGCCGTGTCGGCGCATCAGGGCCGGAGCAGCGCTAGCGTCTGCCAGACTCCCGGGAAGCGAGCGCCCGGCAACGGACAGTGCCCGGTCCAAGGCCAGTATCCCCAGCAGGAGATCCACCGGCTCCGCCGCGGCACGCCCGCACCGTACCGCTTGCCGCACGCCCTCGACGGTCACCGCGAACAGAACCGGTGAGCCGTTCTGGGAGGCCCCGGAGGTCCACGAAGTCAGCGCGCGTGTCAGGCGGTTACCGCTCCTACCCAGCGTTCCGGCCCGGCGAAGAAGGGTGACGCCGCGGGATTCCGGTCCCTCGGTCTCCGCTGCGGCGTTCGCGTCCAGTCCGTCGAGCGCGGTTGCCGAGGCAGCCGTATCCAGCCTCTGCAGCAGTAGGGCTTCCCGTGCCCTGGTGTCCGGCAGGTCCAACAGGGCACGGGCCACGTGCCGGCAGCGCACCGAGATCGTCCCCTCGACGCGGGCCGACCTGAGCGCGAGCAGCAGGCACGCGCGCACCGCCCCGGTCATCCCGGGCAGCGCCCGGCCGCTCTTTGCGGCCGATCCGCGCGAACCAAGGCCGAAGCGCCACCGTGCCTCACGCCAGGCGGCATCGACCTCTATCTCATCGGCTTCCTGATGGGCTTCCTCATCGGCGCCGGCTCCGACCGGCGCACTGTGCACCTCGTCGTCGCTCACCCAACCGAGGCCCGCCCGACCGGAGATCATGCCGCTGAGCGAACCGGCCTTCCGCATCCCCGGAGCGATCGCCTCACCGGCGTCCGTGTCCCCCATCACGAGCTCCCCCAGCAGGGTGTCCGTCCCCACGGCCGACATCTCGCTCCTGACCGCACGGCGCAGTGTCTCCACGAGCAGGTCCATGACGTCCGGCTCGAACTCCGTGGTCGCTCCGACCACGGCCGCGGCGTCGGCGTGTACTCCGGTCGTCCCTCGCTGGTCCATCGAACGTTCCCCTCGAAGCGCGGTGGCTTGGTCAACACGACGCTAGGCGCACCCCCACGACACCGCATCGGCCGACCGGCCACACTCCCGGTCCGATCGGCAAACCGGTTACGGAACATCAGTGACCCGGCGCACCCCGTCGTACGACGACTGGACAACGGATGTCACGCGGACCGCGGCCAGCTGTTTCAAGCGGACGTGTGCGGTGAGGATTTCGGCTCGTTTCACGGTCGTCGCGGGTTTCGTGCCGTGGGACTGGCCGCCAACAGCCAGCACGAGCAGTCAGCAGCTCTCGCCGCGGTGGCTGAGGCTGGTCCTGGCAGTGTTGCGGATCCGTTTGGTGCGGCCGGCTTCGGCGAGGATCTCGATGGCCTCGGTGTTCGTCCCGGCGGCGGTCTTGAGCTGGAGCC
>NZ_JBHWIY010000093.1:0-3890 GCF_042731715.1 Streptomyces sp. NPDC059832
CGGACCGGCGACCTGGTCCGCTGGAACCTCGAAGGCTCCCTCGAATACCTCGGCCGCGCCGACCAGCAGGTCAAGCTCCGCGGCTTCCGCATCGAACTCGGCGAGATCGAGAGCGCGTTGGCCGCTCAGGAGGCGGTGGGGCAGGCGACGGTCGTGGTCCGGGAGGACCGGCCCGGCGACAAGCGCCTCGTCGCGTACCTCGTCGCCGCCGACGGCGCCCGGATCGACACCGGGGCGGTGCGCCGCGAGATCGCCGGCACGCTGCCGGAGTACATGGTCCCGTCCGCCTTCGTGGTCCTCGACGAGATTCCGCTCACTGTCAACGGCAAGGTCGACCGACGCGCCCTGCCCGCCCCGCAGTTCGGCAACGACGCCACCGGGCGCGCACCGCGGGGGCCGGGCGAGGAGGTCCTGTGCGGTCTCTTCGCGGAGGTCCTCGGACTGCCGTCGGTCACCATCGACGACCACTTCTTCCACCTCGGCGGGCACTCCCTGCTCGCCACCCGCCTCATCAGCCGCATCCGGCAGACCTTCGGTGTCCAGATCACCGTCCGGGACCTCTTCCAGGGCCCGACGGTGGCCTCGCTGGCCGAATACGTGGAAGCGGGCGGTGACGCGGTGCAGCGGCCCGCGCTCCGGGAGGCGGTCAGGCCCGAGCGCGTGCCGCTCTCCTCGGCCCAGCAGCGCCTCTGGTTCCTGCACCACCTGGAGGGGCCCTCGGCGACGTACAACATTCCGCTGGCCCTGCGCCTCACGGGCGCACTCGACCATCAGGCCCTCCAGCTCGCGCTCACCGACCTGGTGGTGCGGCACGAGTCGCTGCGCACCCTCTTCGGAATGGCGGACGACGCCGCCTACCAGTGGCAGCTCCCGGCGGCCGAGGTCCGGGTGGAGCTGCCCGTCATCGAGACGACCGAGGCCGCACTCGAAGCGGAGCTCGGCGCACAGGCCGCCCGCAGCTTCGACCTGGAATCCGAACTGCCGGTCAGGGCAGTCCTGTTCGCACTCGGCGACCAGGAGCACGTTCTGCTGGTGGTGATGCACCACATCGCCTCCGACGGCTGGTCCACCACCCCGCTGCTGCGGGACCTGACGGCCGCCTACACGGCTCGTACGCAGGGCACCGCCCCCGCGTGGGAGCCGCTGCCGGTCCAGTACGCCGACTACACCCTCTGGCAGCAGGAACTGCTCGCGGCGGACGGGGAGCGGCAGGCGGAGTTCTGGCGCCACACACTGGACGGACTGCCCGACGAGGCCACCCTGCCGGCCGACCGTCCGCGTCCGGCGGTCGCCACCTACCGCGGCTCCACCCGTGGCGTCCACATTCCCGCGGAGCTGCACGACGCGCTGACACGGCTGGCCCGGGAGACCGGCAGCACCATGTTCATGGTGGCCCAGGCCGCCGTCGCCACCGCACTGTCCCGCTCCGGCGCGGGGGACGACATCCCGATCGGCGCCCCGATCGCGGGCCGCTCGGAGCAGTCCCTGGACGATCTGGTCGGCTTCTTCGTCAACACCCTGGTGCTGCGCACGGATCTGACCGGCGACCCGAGCTTCCGCGACCTGCTCTCCCGGGTCCGGGAGGCCGACCTGGCGGCGTGGGCCCACCAGGACCTGCCCTTCGACCGGCTGGTGGAGACCCTCAATCCCGAGCGCTCCACCGCCCGGCACCCCCTCTTCCAGGTGGTGCTCACCCTTCAGGAGGCGCTCACCCCCACCCTCGAACTCCCGGGAATCTCCGCCGAGTCGGGCTTCACGACGCTGGAGATCTCCAAGTTCGACCTGACCTTCTCCTTCCATGAACACCGCACGGCTGACGGCCGTCCGGGTGGACTGGACATCAGGGTCGAGTACGCCACCGACCTGTACGACGCCGGCACCGTCGAGGCCGTCACCGGCCGACTGGTCCGGCTGCTGGGCGACGCCGTCGAGCGCCCCGAAGTCCCCGTCGGCGAGCTGGAGTTCATCGGTCCGGACGAGCGTCACCAGCTGCTTGAGCGATGGAACGGCGCGGTCACCGGTTCCTCCGGTGCGGGCCTCGCGGAGTTGTTCGCCGCACAGGCCGCCCGTACCCCGGACGCGACAGCACTGGTCGACGGCGACCGGGAGCTGACCTACGCGGAGCTGGACGCGGAAGCCAACCGGCTGGCCCACCATCTCGTGGGCCTCGGTGTCCGGCCGGAGAGCGTC
The DNA here is from genome assembly GCF_042731715.1 of Streptomyces sp. NPDC059832. Taxonomy (NCBI): domain Bacteria; kingdom Bacillati; phylum Actinomycetota; class Actinomycetes; order Kitasatosporales; family Streptomycetaceae; genus Streptomyces; species Streptomyces sp. NPDC059832. The sequence goes on from NZ_JBHWIY010000093.1 coordinate 2,191, forward strand.
GTCGCCGTCCTGATGGAGCGGTCGGCGGACCTGCTCACCGGGCTCCTCGCAGTGGTCAAGGCCGGCGGGGTCTACGCGCCGCTCAACACCGCGGACCCCGACACCCGTCTGCTGCGGATCCTCACGGAGACCGCGGCGTCGGTCCTGCTCACCGACCAGGCGCTGGCCGATCACCCGATCGTGGCCCGGACCGCCGCCGAGACCGTCGTGCTCGACGGCAACGACGGCTTCGCCCACCTCCCGTCGACACCACCGGCGCCCCGCGCCCACCCCGACCAGTGGCTGTACGTGATGTTCACCTCGGGTTCGACGGGGGTGCCGAAGGGTGTCGCCGTCACGCATCGCAATGTGGCGGACCTCGCCGCCCAGACCATGTACGCGAACGGCAACCACACCCGGGTGCTCTTCCACTCGCCGCACACCTTCGACGCCGCGACCCACGAGATCTGGGTGCCGTGGCTGAACGGGGGAGCGGTCGTGGTGGCGCCCCCGGGCTACCTCGACCCCGGGACCCTGGGCGGGCTGCTGACGGAGCGCGGGATCAGCTCGCTCTGGCTGACGGCGGGTCTGTTCCGGGTGATGGCGGAGGAGGTTCCGGAGGCGTTCGCCGGGGTGCGTGAGGTGTGGGCGGGGGGTGATGTGGTTCCGCCGGAGGCGGTGCGCCGCGTCATGGACCGTTGCCCGGATGTCACCGTCGTGAACGGTTACGGTCCGACGGAGACGACGACCTTCGCCACCACCCACCGCATCCACCGCCCGCTGGACTACATGGGTGCGATCCCGATCGGCGAGCCCCTGGACAACCACCGGCTGTACGTGTTGGACGAGGGCCTGCGGCTGGTTCCGCCGGGCACCCCGGGCGAGCTGTACATCGCCGGCGCCGGCCTCGCCCGTGGCTACCTGGGCCGGCCGGGCATGACGGCCGATCGTTTCGTGGCCGACCCGTACGGCCCGGCCGGTACGCGGATGTACCGCACGGGCGACCTGGTCCGCTGGAACCCTGAGGGTTCCCTCGAATACCTCGGCCGCGCCGACCAGCAGGTCAAGCTCCGCGGCTTCCGCATCGAACTCGGTGAGATCGAGGCCGCGTTGGCCGCCCACGGGAGTGTGGGGCAGGCGACGGTCGTGGTCCGGGAGGACCGGCCCGGCGACAAACGCCTCGTCGCCTATCTCGTCGCCGCCGACGGCTCCCGGATCGACGTGGCCGAGCTGCGCGGTCATGTCTCGGACGCCCTGCCCGAGTACATGGTCCCGTCCGCCTTCGTCGTCCTCGACGAGATCCCGCTCACCACCAACGGCAAGGTCGACCGACGCGCCCTGCCCGCACCCCAGGTCTCCCACGCCACCAACGGTCGCGCTCCGCGCACACCACAGGAAGAGGTGCTCTGCGGTCTCTTCGCGGCCGTGCTCGGACTGCCGTCGGTCACCATCGACGACCACTTCTTCCACCGGGGCGGCCACTCGGTGCTGGGCACCCGCCTCATCAGCCGCATCCGGCGCGCGTTCGGGGTCCAGCTCGGGGTGAAGGACCTGTTCCGGAACCCGACGGTCCTCGCCCTCTCGGAGTGCGTCACCGCGGGCAGCGGCGAACTGCCCCGGCCCGCACTGATGCCCGAGGAGCGCCCGGAGATCATTCCGCTCTCGTCCGCGCAGCAGCGTCTGTGGTTCCTCGACCAGATGGAGGGCCCGTCCGCCACCTA
>NZ_JBHWIY010000094.1:0-3841 GCF_042731715.1 Streptomyces sp. NPDC059832
GCGTATCCGCTTGTTCTTCTCGCTCATCTCCCGCCGCAGCCGCTCCAGTTCGCCCCGCTCGCTCTCCCGCATCCGCCCGCCGGCGGCCTCCTGCGGGCCGATCGGAGGAGGCCGACCCTTTTCGGCGCCAGCGCGAGACCCAGCCGTGCAGCGTGCCCGCGTGGACTCCGAGCTCGTCGGCGACCAGCGGGATCGGCTTCCCCGTCTCGATCACGATGCGTACAGCACCCTCACGGAACTCGGCGTCGTACGCCCGTTTCTTGGACCCCATGACCCTCAACCCCCCTGCAATCGCGGACTCCACGCTACGAGGGGAAGGTCACCGCCGGGGTCACCTCATCTTCGGGCCGCCCCCTGGCGGGCCATCTGCCGCACAGCGTGGGAGACCGGGGAATTCAAGGGCTGCCCGAAGTAACCGCCCTCGCTGCCGCGGGCAGGCTCCGCGTCCGGTTCCGGCCGCGCAGCCTGCTCATTGTGTCGGACGTTCGTCAGCAGGTGACCGGAACGTCCAGGGTCACCGGGCTGGAGGGATAGCCGAGGGCGGATGGGGTGAACTCGGCGTGGACGGACGAGCCGCAGGGGACGGTGCCGCCGACGCCACGGACCTGGGTGGTCGCGGCTTGGAAACGGACCGGCTGCACCAGGTGGCCGAGGGAGGTGCCGCCGACGGCGTTGCCGGTGAGGGTCGTGGTCAGGTCCTTGACCGGGAGCGTGGAGCCTGGGCTGGGCGGGCCCGCCAGGTTTATCTGGCCGTACAGCTGCACGCTGTTGCCGGTGACTTCGGCGCACACCTTGGTCGACAAGCCCACCCGGAGGGCGGACGGACCGCACGTCACCGTGGTGGCAGTGGTGGTGGGGGCGTGTGCGGCGGTGGCCGGGGCCGCGCCGAATAAGGCCAGGCCCACGGCCGCGGTGGCGAGCAGAGCGATACGAGACATGAGGGTAGTGCTCCCTGTTCAGAGGCGTCGTTCATAGGCATCACTGATGCACTCAGGATGCAGTTGCAATGTGACATTGCACTGGACGTCAGTATGTGTGGAGGCGACGTGAAGGTTAACTCCCATACCTCCATGGGATCGTCGCGCCCTCACCTTCCCCTTGTCCCGCCGAGTTACGGGTACGGCTACACCGAGCACGCCGCTCCCGCGACGGACATCCCGGAGATCGGGGCCACGCAGATGGGCGTCGGCCAGGTCACGAGCGTGCATGGGTTGGTTGGCGCGCGCAGTGAAGATCTGGCAGAGCTGTTCCCAGGAACTGGAGGGCTTGCGAGCCGGGTCCAGTGACGTTGGGAGAGTAGGCGCACGGATGGTGATGTCGATGGCAGTGATAGGGCTGCTGTCACGGGGCCGGTGATCCTGATTCCAGGTGTGGTAGTGGGAGATACCGCGCTTCGCCACACGGGCCGAGGTCCGCGGACGACGTTTGGGGAGCATGGTGTGCAAGAGCCGGGTTCCGATGTGTCCGACCAGGTCGGCCTGGGTGCCGGGGCTGTGAGCCGCCTTGGGGCCGGCGATGATGGCGACGGTGTCGCGTGCGGCCTCCAGAGCGATGATGAAGGAGGCTCGGTCCGGATTAGTGCAGTACCGGGTCTCCATAGCCGTGGCCATGACCGATCGCAGGGCTTGGTAGAGGGCGAGCAGTCCCCATAGTTCCTGTGTGAGACCGGCGGGATCCTTCGAACGCAGAACGCGGGAGCAATTGTCAATTCCCTGTGTATCACCGCGGGGAGCCTCAAGTGGCCCGGAGCCATTGATCGAGGACTGCGAAGTCTTCATTGGTGAGGCCGCGGGACGACGCGATGCGGTGGAGGAGGGCTGGGGTCGGGTGGTGGGTGGACACCCAGTCTCGATCGGCGTCGGTGATCTCGTCGTCGACCCAGAGGAACGGGCGTCCGTCCGCCCATGCCGCCAGGGTTCGGGTCTTCCAGTGGAGTCCGTACCACTGGTCCTCGCGTTCATGCGCGTCGGAGTGTTCCGGCCAGCGCACGACCGGCAGGGGCGGCAGGCCGAGTCGGGGTGCTATGTCGGTGTTCGCCTCCTCCTCCCAGGTGGTGGCCCAGACCAGCGCGCACGGCAATGCCGCGAGGCGAGGCCCGAGGCTCGGGTCAAGCCGCGTCAGGTGCGAATCTGTCGCAGTGCTTGACGGCTCGCGCTGCGGGCCGTCGCCGAACGGCAGGAGAGGTCCGTCGACGTCCAGGAACAGCAGCGGGCGTTCCTTGCGCTCACTCATGCCGCAGCCTCCTGCTCACGCTCGATCAGGACTCCGCGTTCGAAGCGGGCGCCGGTGCGGACGAGGGCGACGAGGTGGGGTGCGGTGATCGCGCGCCAGCGAGCCTGGGCGGACTCGGCGAGCTTGAACACCATCGCCAGGGCCGCGGCCGGGCTGCCGGCGCCGCGGGTGACCTTGATCCGCAGCTTTACCGTGCTGAAGGTGGACTCGATCGGATTTGTGGTGCGCAGGTGGACCCAGTGCTCGGCCGGGAAGCCGTAGAACGCCAGGAGTTCATCGACGTCGTCGGTGATCTTCTTGACGGCCTTGGGCCACTTCGCGCCGTAGGCGCGCCCGAAGTCCTTCACCGCCTTCTCGGCGTGATCGCGGTCCTCGGCATTGTAGATCTCCTGCAGCGCCTTCTTCGCGCCGGGCTGGGCCGATTTCGGCAGGGAGTTGACCACGTTCCGAGATTTGTGAACCCAGCACCTTTGATGTCTGGCCTGCGGAAACACCTCGGCCAGGGCCCGCCACAGGCCCATGGCTCCGTCGCCGATGACGAGCTCGGGATCACGCATGCCGCGCCGGTGGCAGTCCCGCAGGAGGTCGGCCCAGGACTCGGCCGACTCGCGCAGGCCCTCGGCGAGCGCGATCAGCTCCTTACTGCCGTCGGTGCGCACGCCCATGAGGACCAGGACGCAGGAGCGGGCCTGGCCGAGGCGGACCTTGGGGTGGACGCCGTCGGCCCACACGTACACGTAGTTGGATCCGGACAGGTCCCGGTCCTGGAAGGCAGCGTGGTCATCGCTCCACTGCTTGGTCAGCCGGGTCACCGTGGCCGGCGAGAGCCCAGCGGCCGAGCCGAGGAACTGCTCCATCGCGGGCACGAAGTCGCCGGAGGACAGACCGTGCAGGTAGAGCAGGGGCAGGACCTCACTGATCTTCGGAGACTTCCGGCACCAGGGGGCGGGGATCTTCGACGAGAACCGCTTGCGCTCGCCCGTCTCGCCATCGACCCGCTTATCGTTCACCCGCGGCGCCTTCACCGCAATCGGCCCGGCGGCGGTGGCCACCGTCCGCTTGCGGTGGTGACCGTTACGGACCACCAGACGGCGACATGCATCGTCCCGCTCGCCCGCCAACTCGGCTATGTACTGGTTGACTTCGGCTTCCAGGGCCGCGGTGAGCATCCGACGGGCGCCCTCACGGACGATGTCGTCCATCAGGGAGCCGCTCTGGGTGGTGCCGTCCTCGTTGACTATGCTCAGCACAGGTGTGCCTTCCCGACCCGCGATGCAACGCGGGCCTACTCGATGACCAGAAGTCGATCACTCGGGAAGGTACGCCCTCCGCGTTCCGCGAGGCACCCCTCCCGAGTCCGATCCACAGGTCTTGAGCATTGCTCCCCGCCGGATGCCGGCCGCCGCGCTGGAAGCGGAAGTCAACCAGTACACAGCCGAGTTGTCAGATGAGACCGACGAGTACGGCCGACGTCTCGTGGTCCGCAACGGCCACCACAAGGCAAGGACCGTGGGCACCGCCGCCGGACCGATCGAGGTCAAGGCCCCGCGGATCAACGACCGCCGCGTCGACGATGAGACCGGCGAGCGCAAGCGGTTCTCCTCGAAGA
>NZ_JBHWIY010000095.1:0-3785 GCF_042731715.1 Streptomyces sp. NPDC059832
GCCGGAGCGGTCGCGAAGGTGCTGTCCGTCGCGGGCAAGGCCGGCAAGGTCATCGACCCCATGACCTACATCGCCAAAAGCGCCGGCGCGGGCCTGTCCAAGATCGGTGACATCACCAAGGGCCTCAAGGGCATCAGCACCATCGAGATCCCCAAACTCCCCGACGACGCGATCACCCTGCCCGAGGGCTCCCTCAAGCTCCCCGACGGCACCGTCCACCTCCCCGACGGCGCCCCGATCCCCGAGGGCGGCGTCAAGCTCCCTGACGGCAACGTCAAGTTCCCCGACGACGCGCCCCTCCTGCCCGAGAACACCACCAAACTCCCCACCCACACCGACGTCCCCGCCCAGTACTTCGACCACGACGGCAACCTCCTCAACGAACACGGCGACACCGTCCAGCACGCCAAGGACGCGCCCGCCGAGACCTCCCCTCACCTCCCTGACGTGGAAAACACGGTCAGAGAACCGGCGCTGGTCGGTGCGGGCACCCACACGGCAACCGATGTCGGTCACATGGGTGACGACGCTTTCGGAGGGACCACCCACCCTGCCGACCACCCGTCCGGCAGCGGAACGGGACACGGCGGGGACACCCCGTCCCACCCTGGGGAAACGCCGGATGGGCCTGCACACCCGCACGAGGGTGGCTCCTCGGAGCCCGAGCACACCCCGGACAACGGGCCGGACGAACCGCATGCCCACGATTCGGACGGTCACCAGCCTTCGCCCGACGGACCTGCGGCCGATCACCACCCCATACCTGATGCCGGCGACGGGCCCCACTCCCCGGACCACGACGCCGATATGGGCACCCGCCGCGACTACGAGGCCCGGGTTTCACCGGAATCCAGAATTCCGGCACAGCCCAAGGAACCCGGCGATCTGATTCTGAACACCGGCGACCCCGTCTACTTCGGAGACGGGCGAACAGCCGTGGGCTACGACAGGAGCACGAGGGTCAACTTCGACCTGGTCGAGCCGCTCCCGGGGTACCACGACGTGGTTGTGCACGGAAACAACCAGGGCTTCTTCGAACCCGGGCGGGTGAACGAGGCCGGATCGTCCTTCTCTGCCGGTGACACTCACCCCACACACATCGCGGATGCCATACGGGCCAACCCGAGCTACGACGGAGGCCCGGTGCGGCTGGTGTCGTGCCATACGGGAACGGCAGGAGAAGGCGTGCTGGACATCCCCGCCGCACAGGCCGTCGCCAATGAACTCGGAGTCCCTGTGATGGCCCCGACGAACAAGGTCGGTGTGAACACCAAGCTCGGTCCCAACCAGATTCCGAAGATCTTTGGTGGAGGATACTGGCGAACATTCCTTCCCATGGCCCGCTAGCAGAGGATCACCCATGCAGATCGCCGATTTCTTCCAGGAACTCTGGGCACCCTCGTTCGGAACTCCGAGAGGAAGTGTGCGGGACTTCCTTGCGCCGAACCCTTACGAAGATGCCAAACGGATCACCGAGTATCTGCTCGGAGGCCACGAGGTCTTCAGCGTCATGGGCTCCTCCGAAGACGTGCTCGGTTCCGGCAGGACCGTACTCGGTGGCGACTCGATCTTCTCCGACGGAGAGTGGCTCTGGAGGGGAGACCTCTGGTTCTACGTCTGGACACACCACGTAGAACTCCCCGAGGAATTCCTCGCGCGGATCAGGGAACACGACTATCTGGTGCCCCCCGAGAACGAAGCCCAAATGGTGGAGGTCGCCAAGTACGTCGACGCGAATCTCTGACCGGCCCGGACCGGCCTGGCAGGTTTTTTGCCGGGCCGATCGGTCTCATCGGTCCAGGGGCGGGTTTTCGAGTGAGCGGCGAATCGTCGCGGGCCGTCCTCGGGCGGCTGTGGGCCATCGCCTGGGACGACCTGGAGCCGGCCATCGAGCGGGTGTGCCGCGGCGCGGTCCGCTGGGCCGCGCTGCGGGCCGAGGGCAAGGTCAAGCTGCCCGAGCTGCCCGATCCCTACGAGCCGATCCTGCTCATGTTCGAGCGGGGCAGCGGCTATTCCGTCGGGCAGTTCAGCGAGCGCAGGGGCGGCTTCGCGCAATGGGAAGGGCTCGGGCTCGATGCGCCGAAGATTGAACTGGCGCCCGACCTCTCAAACATCAACGAGGTGATGGAGGCTGCCTTCCAGGAGCTCCGTTCGAACGGACTGGACCTGAAATGACCGATGGATCGACACTCGCCCTGCTGGAAAGACTGCGTACAGCCGACTGGTCCGGCGATTGGGATCACGCCTTCGAACACGCGCAGTCCCGCCGTCTGCTGATGCACGAGTACCTTCGACGTTCCGCTCTGTGGGCCCAGGCATACGGCGCCGAGGCCGACTGGCCCTTCTTCGATGTCACTCAATACATCGACAAGGAGTTCCGGCTCCCACCGGCACTCGCCACGGAGCTCGACGAGTGCCTCAAGAAGGTCGCATACGGCGCCCGGAAGACCTGCGGGGCGGCCGTACGATTTACGGAGCTCCGTGCACAGGGCAATATCGCGACGCCCGACCTGCCCGACCTCTACGAGCCCCTGATCCTCTTCTACGAGCGGGGCGGCGAGTTCCTTCAGGACGGGGCCGGATTCCTCGACCTGACCGGTGTGTCCATCAAGCCCCGCAGCCTTCAGAAGCACCTCGCGGACCTGCCCTTCCTCACCTTCGACGGGCGCACGCTGGACGCCCTGGACGCCAAGGGACGGATCTCCTACCACGCGACAGCCGACTGTTCGGGGCCCGTCCTGCGGCGGCGTCTGCTCAAGGCTGCGGAGCAGCGCGACGAGGTCTTCACGCAGGACCTGCGCTGGGAGCCGACGGACCTGCTCCAGCTCTCCGACGAGAAGAAGACCGATGTTGTCTACACCCAGATCGGCGACATCGAAGCGGCCGAGCTCCAGTCGGCCGTCCGGGGCTCCTCCCGCACCTGACGCGTTGCGGCCGATGGCGAGGTCGAGGAGCGTCCGGGCGATGCCGGCCGGGGACGAGCTACGAATGAACAGCGAACCGTCGCGGGCCGCCCCTGAGCGGCTGCGGGCCATCGCCTGGGACGATCTTGGACTCGGCCTTCGCCCACGGTCGTTCACGCCCGCTACTGATGCGCGAGCACATGCGCCGTGCGGATCTGTGGGCGCACGCCTGCGGCACCGAGGAGGGCCGGCCGTTCTTCGGCGTCGGCGAGTACGTCGCCCCTGGCAGCCGGGTCACCTACTACGCGGAGATCAGTGAGGGCTTTCCCCGGAACAGCCCGCGCGGGATCCTCCGGCGCCGCACCATCGGCCGGGAAGCGGAAACGTACGACGAGGCGTTCACCCGGAATCTCCGCTGGGAGCCCACCGAATCCCTCCGGTTGTATGCGCTCGGCCACAACGAGATCGACCACGTCGAGATCACCGAGATCGAAGCCGCCGCGTTCATCGAATCGACGACGAAGAGGCTCGCCGGATCGCCGCTCAAAAACGTGTGCAGGGAGTGAAGATCGACCGAAGATCCTCGGGAGCCCCGTCGAGCCGGGAGGGCTCCCCTTCCCCCGCGGCCCGGTCATGTACTTCGTTTTCACACGTCATGGCCTGCGCCGTGCTTCGGTAGCCCTGTCACAGCCTGTCCACAGCCCCGAGGTCCTCGATTGCTTCAGCACCCCGGAGTTGATAGGGATGGTCAGCACATTTGTTTGCACAGGCTCGGCAGGGGGATTGAATGAAGTTCGACATGGGGGCGCAGGTTCTGACGAATCTGTCGTCGAAGTCGCGTGGGTCGAGTGATGATCTGGGTACGTTGATTCGTCAGTTGTT
>NZ_JBHWIY010000096.1:0-3747 GCF_042731715.1 Streptomyces sp. NPDC059832
CCAACATCCTGGTGACGCCCCCGAACGAGACCCACACGGTGAGCCTGAAGTGGCCCGCGGGCGCGGGGGACATCAAGGGCGCCTACACCGACGTTGAGGTCTACCCCACGCACACGACCGAGTAGGGGCGGTGCGCGCGGCCGGCCCCGGTGGCTAGCCGCCGTATCCGGCCAGGATTTTCGAAGGTGAAGCAGATCCAGTGCCTGCTGAACTACGACTACGACTGCATGCTCGCCCTCGACTGCAGCTTCGGTGAAGGCACCGATGCCGCCGTACGTGCCGTCCGGAGCTGCAGCGGTCTCAAGCCCGACGGTCAGGTCGAACCCCAGACCTGGAAGTATCTCGTCACCCCCATGTCCGGCTGCGGACACTGAAACGGGTCATCTCCGCGGCTTGCGGCCGAGCCGAGTACGTGCAGCGAGACTGTGATGTTGCCGCGGAGGGCATCGCATCAGCAGATGCGACGGTAGTGAGTGCTGGGCCGTCCGGCCTCGGGCGTCGAACGGACGGGTGAGGCGCCGCCTGCCGGGCAAACACCAGCTCAGAGCGATGTTGTCTTCACGCCGTTACACCGTTACACCGTCACGCCGTAACGGCGGCATGAACGCACAGAGGGAAGCGGTGTCCTTGCCGGGCTTCAGCAGGCGGCCGTCACTCTCATCGGTTCGGGTGACGCCACCGGGTTCGGGTTCGCCCGGTAGGCCGGTGTCGACCGGCATGACCGTTCGGTCATGGTTCAGGAAGCAGTCGGGCAAGGATGTCCAGGGGCTGCCTTTGCTGGCGTCCACTGCTGCGGCTTCTCGTGGAAGAGTGTCTATTTCCTCTATGCGTGTTTGATATCCCTGATGCGAGTGCGTCAGCGCGTGTGGGGCCGCCGCTGGCAGACGGGAGAACGCCAACCGGATTGCGGGGAGCGTGGTGAGAAGATAGCCCTGTGGGGTTGACTGACAGCGACAGCGAGACCGTCCAGTACGTACGGTTCGAGTCGCCGCACCGGAATCTGCGATGCCACTTCACCGGCGTCTTTGGCCTCATCAGCACTCTTGTGCGGGAGGGGAAGCTGTCGGAAGAACAGGAGCTCTTCCGCCGCAGCAACAACAGTTGGTACAACGCCGCGTACGCCGACGCCTCGACTGTTGATTCCACCATTTACGACCACGGGATCAACCCCGGGGCTGCGGCGTGGTTCAAGCCGTCAGCCGAGCATCTCCTCGTGCGGGTCCCTGGCTGTCCGGAGATTCTGGCCGCCCACGGCGTCGATTGCCGGCTGCTGCGTTCCGCCGGTCCGGGTCGGGTCGTCTATGAGGACGACGTGCAGGTAGTGGTCGTGCCATACGCGTAGGCCTCCGCGGCTCGCGCGCGCCGGAGCGCCAACACTCAGCAGCGATGGTTCGGACTCCTGACCGGCAAGCAGATACGGCGAGGCGTCCACGGGGGCGTCCAGAGCCTGGAGAAGGACATCCGGACCTGGATCAAGACCTGGAACGAAGATTCACACCCTTTCGTCTGGACGAAGTCCGCAGACGAGATCCTCGAACGCCTCGCCGGATATCTGAACCGGATTCCCGGTTCAGGGCACTAGCTTTCGGATCCCTCGGCCGGGCGGACCGCGACCGCGTCGATCTCGAAGAGCATCCCGGGCAGCGCGAGCGAGGCGACCCCGCTGAGTGTCTGGGCGGGCAGCCGGTCGGCCCAGGCGCCGTGCAGCGCCTTGCCGAGGATTTCCAGCTTCTCCAGGTCATGGTCGACGATGTACGTGCCGAGCCGTACGACATGTTCGAAGCCAAGACCGGCGTCGGCGAGCGCGGTGCGCAGGTTGGCGAAGGACCGCTCAACCTGTGCGGCAAAGTCGCCGGGCACGACCTGGCCGGTGTCGTCGGAGGCGTACTGCCCACCGATGAACACCAGATCGCCGGGTGCGGAAGCGGCATGGCTGTAACCGAACGGGGTGGGGTCGTGCAGTCCGGCAGGGTTGGTGATGGTGCGGTTGTCGCTCATGTGTGACGATTCCTCACTGAAGATTGGGTCTGGACGATCGATTCCACGGCGTTCGGCGGATCGTAGGCCGGTGCACGCACGCACGGCCGGACGGAAACGGGGACCGACCGCGGCGTCGGCTGTGTCACATGTACAGCGTCGCGTCGAGGACGGTGACCGCGTGTCCGGCCCGATCCTCGAGCCGGGTGTCGAAGAGTTCGTATGGTCCTGCCCGCCGGTGACGTGACCCGGCCGCCGACGGGCCGCGGAAGCGCCGGCGTGCGGGTGATCAGGTGCTGTGCGGTGGGGGTGGCGTGTCCGGTGCGGGCGTGGCGCATGAGCTGGTCGAGGGCGTCGGCGAGGTCGGCCTCGTAGCCGTCGGAGTCGGGGTGGCGGGGGCGGATCAGTGACGCTGACGGGCCCGCCGCCACGCGGCACTTTCCACGAAGAAGTTGTCGAAGCGCTCTTGCGAATCCAGGACTTCCTGCGGATCGGCCGTGCCCTTGCGGACACGGTCCAGCAGCCGGAAGTAGTCGAAGCGCTCGACGCCGGGGGTGATGACGATCAGCACGTCGGCGTCCGCATCGGGTTCGGCAGCGAAAGCGTGCGGCAGTCCTGGTGGCACGAGGAGGAAGTCTCCCTCGTCCGCGGTGATCACACTGTCCCCGGTCAGCGCCTGGAGCCGACCGCCGAGCACGAAGAAGAGCTCGGCGGATCCGGTGTGGTGGTGAGGTGAGGCTCCGTCGGTACCCGCGGTGAGGGTCACCCGTTGGGCGCTCAGGGCCCCGCCGGTGGTGCTGGCGTCGGCGAAGAGCCGTACGGCGCTGTCAGCGCTGCCCAGCATCTCGGCCTCGGCATCCCGGACCAGAATTCCGCCCTGGGCATCGGGAGTGATCAAGGACATATGCCTCTCCATTCATCGGAGCCGCATCCGACCCCGGCCGCGAGCCGGGATCGAGATCGACAGAAGTGATTCCACGCCGAATAGTACGACATCTAACTATCAGCCGTCGAATAAGATAGGGGACGTGACCAAGAAAGACGTGACCAAACAGGGCGCGACTGCCGAGGAACGCCGGAAGCCCGGGGACGCGGTCGACCAGATCCTCGACCAGTGGCACAAGGAACGGCCGGACCTGGACCTGTCAGCGATGGGAGTCTTCGGACGGCTGGGTCAGCTCTCGCTCATCCTCACCCCCGCACTCGAGGAAGTCTTCGCCCAGCACGGCCTGCGCCGCGGCGAGTTCGACGTCCTGGCCGCACTGCGCCGATCCGGGCCCCCTTACACCCTGATCCCGTCCGCCCTCGCGAAGACGCTGATGCTTTCCCGCGCCGGCATGACCAACCGCCTGGACCGCCTGGAAGCGGACGGCCTGGTGGAACGCCGCCTCGATCCCACCGACCGCCGCAGCCTGCATGTCGCGCTCACCGGCCGAGGACACAAGGTCGTCGACGCCGCAGTCACCGACCACGCCGCCAACGAATCCCGCCTCCTCTCCGGCCTCACCCCCGACGAACGCGAAACTCTCGACCGCGCCCTTCGCGCCCTGCTCCGGGCAATCGAGTAATTGAGGCCATCCGGCTCTGGCGAAGTCGAGATGGCAGGTGTTACTGAGGCTGACGATCTGGCGGTTGTGGAAGACGTCGTCTTCACGCAGTGTGGTGATGCTGCCGGTGTCAATCCCCTCGAACCGTGGAGATCTTCTATGCGGCCAGCTTCAGAGCGGAGTCGGCCGGGTGGCTTTGTTCGTAGTCGATCGGGCTGCGGTA
>NZ_JBHWIY010000097.1:0-3458 GCF_042731715.1 Streptomyces sp. NPDC059832
GCCTGTCAGGGCGGGGCCGGAGCGGTGAAGAACGTGATCGGCGCGCACCTGTTCCTGGAGCGCGACGGCCGTACTCTGCTTGGTCGGCGCCATCCGGATGTGGAGTTCGCGGGTGGCGTGTGGCATGCCCTGGCAGGTCATGTGGAGTGGGAGAGCGTTCGCGCGTGCCTGATCAGGGAGGCATTTGAGGAGGCCGGGATCATCGTCGAGCCCGCAGATCTCACTCTGGTGCATACCGTGCACCTGCTCGACGATGGCGAGAACGCCGAACCCCGGATCCAGCTGTTCCTCCGGGCGAGCCGGTGGTCCGGGGAGCCGGAGGTCCGCGAGCCCGACAGATGCACGGCCTGGCAGTGGTGGCCGCTGGACGGTCTGCCGGACCTGATGGTCGGCTACACCCGTGCCGCGATCGAAGGCATCCTCGCGGGCACCGCGTACACCGAGCTCGGCTGGGCACCCGCAGTGCCTGCCACCGGTGGCAGGCACTGCGGTGCAAGCTGAATCCGGCGCGGCCGGCTCGGTGACCGAGGGCCGGCCCATCGGTACGGCATCGGCGCGCCGGGCGTTGGTCGAACGTCTGCAAGCCGACGGGATATTGACCGATCCACGCCTGCGGGACGCGCTGTCGCGCCTGGACCGCGGCGTGCTGATGCCACGGGCGTACGTACGGCGTAGTGAACAGGGCAGTGAGCCGGTGGTGTGGGAGCTGCTGGACGGAGCACATCCCAAGGACCAGGCGGAGTGGCTGGAGCTCGTGTACTCGGGCGAGTCGGTCCTGGTCCAGCGTGACGGTGAACGGTTTGAGGGTCAGGTCCGTGGCGTCGTGAGCGGGGGGCGAATGACGGCGATGTCGACGTTCACCCCGTACACCGTGGAAGTCCTTCAACGGATGCGGATCGACGCCGGGCACAGGTTCCTGGACCTCGGGACCGGTCCGGGTGTCTCGCTCGCGCTCGCCGCGGCGCTCACCGGGCCCGGGCGGGCGTTCGGAGTCGAACGGGACGAACGCATGGCCGCGTTCGCACAGAAGTCTCTCGACCGGGTCGGCGTCGGCGCGAGGGTGGTGGCCGGCGACGCACTCGACGGGCACGCTCCGCAGGCGCCGTTCGACCGGATCCATTCCGGGATCGGCGTGCCGTGCCTGCCGTCGGCGTGGGTGGACCAGCTCGCTCCTGGCGGGCGGCTACTGACCACGCTGGCAACGCGGACGCCGAGCTGGCCGGGGCACTGCCTGGTGACGCGCACGACGGGAGGGCACGTCGAAGCCGTCCTGAAAGGCGGACCTCGCGGCCACCGCCCCCTGCACGGATACACCTGGCTCACCGCCCAGCACCATCTCCAGCAGATCGCGAACAGCCCCGGGAAGAGACGCCCCACCGCTTTCGCTCCGCCCCCGGATCACGCGTACGGGTTCTGGCTGGCTGCCGCCTACCTCGTTCCCGGGGTGGTGCGGCACTTCCAGGCCGACACACTCACCGTGGTGGCCCCCGAGGAGAACTCCTGGGCCGTGGCCGGTCCCGGTGACGGCACCGTCCGTGTTCATGGTCCGCGCGATGTGTGGGCCGAACTGGATCACGTCCACGGCCTCTGGATGCGGGCCGGATCCCCCGCGGCCTTCCACATCGACGTCCCGGACGACGGCGCCCAGCAGCACGTCACTTCCGGAACCGGCACCGCCGCCCTCAGATGGGAACTGCCTGCCCTCTCCGTCACGCCATGACAGCACACCCGCACTGCACTTCCCGCATGGAAAGAGGTTCTGTGACCTTGTTCGACTCGGCGGCCGACTATGCCCGCTACCGCCCGGGAATTCCCGACGAAGCCGTCCGGATCCTCAGCGAGAGCCTGGACGGCTTCGACCGGCCGACCCTGCTGGATCTCGGTTCAGGCACCGGGCAGGTCCCGGTCGCCCTGCTGCCCGCCGTTCCCGGAATCACCCGCGTCGACCTTGTCGACCCAGACAGCGACATGCTCCGCACTGCCGCCGAGCAGCTCCGGCCACTGCACGGACAAGCGACCGTGGCCTTCCACACTGTCCCCGCGGAGACGTTCTCCGCGCCGGTCGGCGGATACCAAGCTGATCTGGTCACCTGTGCCCGGGCCTTCCACTGGCTGGACCGCCCAGCGGCCTTGAGAATGGCCGACCGGGTCACCAGCCCCACAGCCGCGGTGGCAGTCATGGGCGACGGAAGCCTGTGGACGTACGAGGCGCACTGGACCGCAGCCCTGAAGGCGCTGATCCAGTCCTACCTCGGTGACGGGCGGCGGGCCGGCACGACCGGGACATACACCGAACCGCGCAGCCGCTACGAGGACGACCTCGCCGATTCCGCTTTCAGCAAGGTCACCGAGCACCGCTTCGCTGTCCGCCGCACGTGGACACCCGACCAGGTCGTCGGCTACCTGCGCAGCACCAGCTTCGCCCACCCCTCCCTGTTCGATGAACCCGGTACCCCACCCGGTCTGGCCGGCCGCCGGCATGCGCGGTTCGAACAGGAAGCGCGCGGGCTCCTGGAGGGTTACGTGCACGGCGAAGGGCTGGTCGAGGACGCCGTATTCACCGTGCTCCTCGCCCGCCGCGGCGGTGCGGCGTGAGCACGGGGCGGCACACCGAGCCGCTGGATGTCCACCTGATCCTGCGCCGCGACGGCGCAGCGGGCCCGGAGGTCTTGTTGTCCCGCCGCGCCGGAACCGTCTACGCGGCGGGACTCTGGCACTTCCCGTCCGGGCATTTGGACGGTGCTCACGAGGACGCCGTGACGGCGCTCGTTCGCGAGGCCCGGGAGGAGACCGGCCTGATCATTGACCCGGCCGATGTCCGCTTCGCTGTCACGGTGCACCACCGTGCTCCCAGTGGCGGAGCCCGGGTCGGCATGTTCTTCGAGGTCCGCGCGTGGCAGGGCACACCCCGCATTCTTGAGCCGGCGGTGTGCGACGCGATGGACTGGTTCCCTTTCGATGCCCTTCCGGCGCCCATGGTTGCCTACTGCCGGGCCGGGCTCGACACATACCGCAGTGGCCAGCTGATGGCCGTGCACTTCCAGGACCCTGGTGACCCGATCCCCTACCTCCCTGAAGCAGACCGGTACCGCCCTGTTCAGGCCGTCGTCCCGGGGCAGGCCGGTCCGGACGCTGGGGAGCGTCAGTTCACCCCGGGCCCACGACCGATCGTGGGCAGTGAAGTGACCCGGCTTGTCGTCGTTCGGGGGAACTCGGCGTCAGGCAAGTCCTCGGTCGCGGCGGGTATCCGCGACCGGTTCGGCCGCGGCCTGGCTGTGGTCGGGCAGGACAACCTGCGAAGGATCGTGCTGAGGGAGCGTGATGTGCCTGACGGCGCCAACATCGGGCTGATCGACACGGTCGCCCGCTACGCGCTAGACGCGGGCTACCACGTGGTGATCGAAGGGATTCTGTACGCCGACCGGTACGGCGACATGCTCGCGGGACTGCTCTGCGAC
>NZ_JBHWIY010000098.1:0-3177 GCF_042731715.1 Streptomyces sp. NPDC059832
GCGGACTTGGGCAGGCAGTTGGCGACGTTGCGGGCTTTGTGAACCCAGCACCTTTGCGGCCTGGCCGCCGGGAACACCTCGGCGAGCGCCCGCCAAAGGCCCATGGCGCCGTCGCCGATGACCAGCTCGGGGTCACGCATGCCGCGTCGGCGGCAGTCGCGCAGCAGGTCGGCCCACGACTCGGTGGACTCGCGCAGGCCCTCGGCCAGGGCGATCAGCTCCTTCGTGCCGTCCAGACGTACCCCGAGCAGGACCAGGACGCACGAGTGGGCCTGGCCGAGCCGGACCTTCGGGTGCACGCCGTCCGCCCACACGTAGACGAAGTCGCGGTCGGAAAGGTCCCGGTTCTGGAAGGCGGTGTGGTCGTCGCTCCACTGCTTGGTCAGCCGTGTCACGGTCGCGGCCGACAAGCCGGCCGTGCCGCCCAGGAACTGCTCCAGCGCCGGGACGAAGCCGCCGGAAGACAGGCCGTGCAGGTAGAGGAGCGGCAGCACTTCGGAGATCTTCGGGGACTTGCGGCACCACGACGGAAGGATCTTCGAGGAGAACCGCTTGCGCTCGCCGGTCTCATCGTCGACGCGGCGGTCGTTGATCCGCGGGGCCTTGACCTCGATCGGTCCGGCGGCGGTGACCACGGTCCTTTCCTTGTGGCGGCCGTTGCGGACCACGAGACGTCGGCCGTACTCGTCGGTCTCAGCCGACAACTCGGCTATGTACTGGTTGACTTCCGCTTCCAGCGCGGCGGCCAGCATCCGGCGGGCGCCTTCCCGCACGATCTCGTCGATCAGGGAGCCAGACTGTGTGGAGCCGTTGTCGGTGACTACGCTGAGCACGGGCGTACCTTCCCGACCCGCGCTGCAACGCGGGCCTACTCGGAGACCTTAAAGATCATTCGGGAAGGTACGCCTTCTGCATGCCCTTCCGGAACCGATCCACAAGTCCTGAGCATTGCTCGGAGAAGCATCCGCGGCGGCGGATCGTCGATGCGATCTTCTACGTAGTTCGGACCGGGTGTGCCTGGCGGCAGCTGCCGAAGGACTTCGCGCCCTGGCCGACGGTGTACTGGTACTTCACGTGGTGGCACGACGACGGCACCGTCGGGCGCATCCATGACGCCCTGCGCGGCAAGGTCCGTGAAGCTGACGGACGCGACGTGGAGCCGAGCGCGGGCTTGATGGACTCGCAGTCAGTTCGCGCCGCTGACACGGTCTCTGCTGCCACCAGGGGCTTCGACGCGGGCAAGAAAGTGAAGGGCCGCAAGAGGTTCATCGTCACCGACACTCTCGGCCTGCTCCTGGCCGTCCACGTCGTCGCGGCGAACGTTCAGGACCGCGACGGTGCGAAACGGCCGTTGCTGTGGACCAGGCTCGACCACCCCAACGTCAAGAAGATCTGGGCCGACCAGGGATTCGCCAGCCGCCTTGTTGAATGGGCCGCCGAGATCCTCGGCCGCGACCTGGAGATCGTCCGCAAGATCCCTGGCCAGCGTGGTTTCCAGGTCCAGCCGAAGCGGTGGGCGGTAGAGCGCACCTTCTCATGGCTCACCGCACACCGGCGCCTCGCCCGCGACTACGAAACCAGCCCGGCCCACTCGGAGACCATGATCCGCTGGGCAATGATCGGCATCATGGTCCGCCGACTCACCCGACAAGGTCGGGCAACGCGGCCAGGGCCCCGTCCCCTTTAGCGGGCCGCTACTGAGCCGGGCCCGCCAGCGTACTGATGGGCAACGGAGGGCACATCTCCGGCTTCCGGGTGAGTCTCACCAGTTCCTCTGGAGGTTCGTTCCCGTCCCGGACAGCCGTGACATAAGCTTTCGCCTGCTGTGGTCCCAACAACGGAGCCTGCTTCCGTAGGTGGCGTATCGCGGCCATCGTCCCGTCAGAGTGCACGAGTGCCAGGACATCCGTGATCAGCGGATCGGGAGGTCGGATACCTCTGACCTGTTGAAGGTAGAGCTCCTCCCAGCCTTCGCCGACGAAGGTAGTGACAGGGATGTGGTGGATGCTCCCGTCTTGTCGATCCACCAGATAGGGCCCATGGCCCACCAACATCTTCCCGGTATCACGGCTGCGGATGTACTCCACCGACTGCCAGAAGACCAGCCAACCGAGGGCGTGTTCCTCCACGTCAAGGACAGCGAGCTCGGGCAGCTGTGCCATCCATGGTGACTCCTGCCGCTCTCTCGACAGCAGGGCCTCGACCAGCTCCACGGCGCGTTCCTTGATGACCACGTCCCTCATCTTTCACCATGGCGCAACCAGGTTTCGATCCCGACCGGACCAGTCGCACATCGCCCAGATCGAGATCTCAAACGCGGTCTGAAAGAGCGTTTTATCCCGTCCGGGGCGCTTCATCACAATTCGGGTGACGGAACGGCTCGGGTCGGCTGAGGCTTCAGACGGCTGTTGTGGCAGGTGGGGCGGGTGACGTCTTTCGAGGGCCCGTTTCGGTCCCTTCGCTTCTGTCTGATCCCAACACGCCCCCGGTCGCACCTGTTTGCGCCCTGTAATGGGAGAGCCGTCATCGCTACTACAGAAACATGCCTCGCAGACCGCGACCGTATCCGAGCGACCTGTCCGATGCCCGTTGGAAACTGCTGGAACCAACTCTGGCAGCCTGGCGGGCCGAACGAAGAGGGAAGGGCCTGGACATCGGCCGGCCGCCCGAGCACGATCTGCGCCGGATCATGGACGCCATCCTCTACGTCGACCGCACCGGGATCCCATGGAGGTATCTGCCGCACGACTTCGCTCCGTGGGAAACCGTCTACGGATACTTTGCCGCCTGGCAGAAGGACGAGGTCTTTGACCAGCTCAACGGTCTCCTGCGACGCCTGGTCCGGAAGGCCGAAGGCCGCGAAGCCGAACCCAGCGCCTGCGTGCTCGACGCCCAGAGCATCAAGACCTCAGCCAATGTGCCCGCGGCCAGCCAGGGCATCGACGCGGGCAAGAAGATCGCAGGCCGCAAACGACACATCGGCGTCGACACGCTCGGCCTCCTCCTGGCCGTGCTGGTCACCGCCGCCAGCGTCTCCGACAACGCCGGCGGCATCCACCTGCTCTCGGACATCGCCGAAGGGTACCCCCGCATCACCAAAGCCTGGGCCGACACCGGCTACCGCACCAAAGTCATCGATCACGGTGCCCGCTTGGGCATCGACGTCGAAGTCACCCG
>NZ_JBHWIY010000099.1:0-2820 GCF_042731715.1 Streptomyces sp. NPDC059832
AGTGGTTGAGTTCGTAAGTCCTTCGGGGGTTGACTCTGGGGCCGGTCGTGGGCGCTGCTGACTCTGCGCGCCGGCCCCCGGACGACATCGAGAACCGCTGGCCAAAAGGCATCAATTCGGTTGCCCGGGATACGTGGCTCAGGGATAGGTTCGCGATCATGGACGAAATGAACTTGCTCGAGCGCTCGGGCGGTCCCGTAGTCCGAAGCCGGATCAGCCGTGACCTGGCTGCCCTCGGCCTCGCAGACGGCGACATCGTCATGTTCCACACCCGTATGTCCGCCATCGGTTACGTGGCCGGAGGACCGCAGACCATCATCGGCGCCCTCCATGACGTGGTCGGACCGCAGGGAACCCTCATGGTGACCTGCGGCTGGAATGACGCGCCCCCCTATGACTTCGTCACGTGGCCACAGAGTTGGCAGTCCGCCCTGCGTGCGGAACATCCCGCTTACGACCCCGACCTCAGCGAGGCAGACCACAACAACGGCCGCCTCCCCGAAGCACTGCGCCGCTGGCCCGGAGCCGTTCGCAGCCGTCATCCGGATGCCAGTTTCGCGGCCTTGGGAGCGGCAGCAGCCGAGCTGATGGCCGACCACTCCTGGGATGATCCGCATGGCCCGGACAGCCCCCTTGCACGGTTGGTCGCCCGCAGTGGCCGGGTCCTTCTGCTCGGCGCTCCCTTGGACACCATGACTCTGCTGCACCACGCCGAGGCGCTTGCCAAGGCCCCCAGCAAGCGGTTCGTGGACTACGAACAGCCCATCCTTGTGCAAGGTCAGCGGGTCTGGCGCCGCTTCCACGACATCGACTCGGAGGACGGGGCCTTCGACTACTCGGCAGTGGTGTCCGAGGGGCAAGAGCCGTTCGAAGCGATCGCCCGGGACATGCTCACCGCGGGAATCGGCCGGCAGGGCAGAGTCGGCGCTGCTCAGAGTCATCTGTTCGAGGCCGCGGAAGTCATCGACTTCGCCACTTCCTGGATCGAACACAAACTGAACAGGTAGACGCAGCAGAGGTATCCGCACGTCACCGGCCCGCTGTGATCAAGAACCACAGCCAGAGCAGCCAAGGGCCGGTCAGTCCGCCCGAAGGGGTAAACGAACGGAGCAGTGAGGTCCCCGTTCTCGATACCCGAGTGGCCCTCGCGTTCCGGAAGTCCTTCGGGAGTTGACGGCGGGGGGCGGGGTGTTGTGGCTGGCGTCTGGTCAGGTGCCGGGTGCGGTGAGGTGGAGCCGGCAGGCGCAGTCGAGTGCGTCTGCGGGGGTGCCCGTGGGGCTGCCGGTGGGCAGCATGGAGTCCTCGTAGCGGTCGCTGCTGGCCAGGTAGAGGGCGAAGCCCCATCTGCCGACGGCTCCGGTGTAGCGCAGCCTCATTAGTTTGACCCGTTCGCTGTCGGCCAGTTCGGCCTCCGCATAGGCGAAGGCTCCGCGGTGGCGGACGTGCAGCTGCTTCAGCTGGGGCCAGGCGGTGCGGGCCTGCTCGTCGAGGCGCGCTTCCAGGGAGAGGCGGGTGTGCTCCGAGGGCGTGGGCATGGCGCCCATCCTGACCGAGGGGCCGGTTGCCGGGTGCGGCAGGCTATGACCTGTTGATCCACTTCTCCTGATCGGCCTGTCTGCCTTGCCTGTTGCCCGTGCCCGTCCGATAGTCCTGCGTGCTGCCGATCGCGAACGGCTGAGGCAGATGGCCTACGGCCACAAAACCGAGTACCGGCTGCGGATGCGCGCGCAGGTGGTGCTGCATGCGGCACGTGGACGGTCCAACGCGCGCATCGCCCGCGAGACGCGGCTGCATCTCGACACGGTCCGCACCTGGCGGGGCCGGTTCGCCGAGCACGGCCTGTCCGGGCTGTCTGACCGCGAACGCACCGGCCGCCCGCCAATGTTCACCGCGCTGCAGGTCGCCGAGACCAAAGCTCTGGCCTGCCAACTGCCTGCCGAAACCGGCACGCCGCTCGCTCGCTGGTCATGTCCGGAACTGGCCCGAGAGGTGGTCGCCCGGGCCATTGCCGGATCGATCTCCGCCTCGACTGTGCGGCGCTGGCTGGCTGGCGACGCGCTCAAGCCCTGGCAGTACCAGTCGTGGATCTTCATCCGTGACCCGGACTTCCGCGCCAAGGCCGGCCGCATCATGGACCTGTACGCCCGCATCTCCGACGGCATCCCGCTGGGCAGGGACGAGTACGTGATCTGTGCGGACGAGAAGACCTCCGTCCAGGCCCGCTGCCGTTGCCACCCCACCCTGGCCCCCGGCCAGGCCCGGGCGATGCGCATCAACCACGAATACGACCGCGGTGGCGCCCTGGCCTACTTGGCTGCCTACGACGTCCACCAAGCCAAGGTGTTCGGCCGTACCGAAGCCACCACTGGCATCGTGCCTTTCATGAACCTGGTCATCCAGGTCATGAGCGAAGAGCCCTACGCCAGCGCGAAACACGTCTTCTGGATCGTCGACAACGGCTCCTCCCACCGAGGGAAGGCCGCTATCGACCGTCTGACCAGCACCTTCCCCAACGCTGTCATGGTCCACACCCCCGTCCACGCCTCGTGGACCAACCAGATCGAGATCTTCTTCTCGATCGTCCAGCGCAAGGTCGTCTCGCCCAACGACTTCACGGACCTCGACGAGATCCGGGACCGGCTCCGAGCCTTCGAAGACCGCTACAACGCCACGGCGCAGCCGTTCCAGTGGAAGTTCACCACCTCCGACCTGGACGATCTGCTGGCCAGGCTCGACCGGCACACCGCCGATCACCCAGAAGAATCCTCCGTCGCGCTGGCAGCATGATCAACCCCCGAAGGACTTACGAACTCGACCACT
>NZ_JBHWIY010000100.1:0-2705 GCF_042731715.1 Streptomyces sp. NPDC059832
CGGTTTGGGACCCTCGACGAGCGTCATCTCTGGAGGAACCCACGCACCTGAGCGCAGCTTTCCCACACGCCTGACCCACTTGCGGGACAGCCTTTTGTTGAGGGGTTCTGTCGGTTCAAGCGGAAGGCACTTTCTGCGTGCGGGGTATCGGTTCTCGTCCCAAGCTCCACGTCTCCGCTGACGGTTCGGGGGTGGTCGGGCACGAGCAATAGTCAAGAGTGGCTTTATTCACGAGTAGTGCCGTCGGATGTTCATGGGTTTGGGTTCTGGCTCAACTTCTGTGGAGCATCCACGCTCCGTGACTGTTGATCTCCATATTGGCTCTCGCTCGATCGTCTTGAAATGCCCCATGGCTGCCTTGTCGTGCCTGAAAGTTCGGGGCCGTGAACGAAGTGCTGCTGCGTCTGGAAGTCCTGTTCCTGTCGGACCCTGAAGTCGCGGTGATGTCAGCGGAGGACGACGGCGAGGCGATCTGGATCGGAATCGCCCGCAAGTCGGCTGGTGCGGAGTGTCCGGGGTGTGGAAGGTGGTCGAACCGGCTTCATGGGTCCTACCTGCGGTTTCCTGCTGATCTGCCCAGCGCGGGAAGGCGTGTGGTGCTGCGCCTGCAGGTCCGGCGGTTCCTCTGCGCGGACACCTCCTGTGGACGGCAGACCTTCGTTGAGCAGATCCCTGGACTGACCCGCCGTCACGCTCAGCGGACTGACCGGCTGCGTTCGGCCTTGGCCGAGGTGGGTCTTGCATTGGCCGGCCGCGCTGGAGCGCGTCTTGCCGACGTCTTCGGAATCTCCGTCAGCCGCAGCACGGTGCTTCGGTTGGTCGATGCGATGCCTGACCCTCAGCCATCGGCCCCGCGGGTGGTGGGTATCGACGAGTACGCAATGCGCAAGGGCCGTATCTACGGGACCGTGCTGGTCAATGTCGAAACCGGCAGGCCCGTGGATCTGCTGCCGGACCGTGAGGCAGCCACTGTCGCCGCCTGGCTTGCTGAGTGTCCTGAGGTTGAGGTGGTCTGTCGCGATCGTGCCCCCTTCTTCGCCGAAGGCGCCAGCACCGGGGCTCCCACCGCGGTGCAGGTCGCAGACCGTTTCCATCTCTGGCGCAACCTCGGCGAAGCCGCCGAGCGATGCGTATCGCGCCATCGGAGCTGCCTGCGAGCGCCATTCACGGTGCCCGGCTCCGAGAGCGTCACCGCGCCACCGGTGCCCGAAGCTGGCTCGTCCCCGTGGCCGACTGGACACCGCTTCGCCGACCGAACTCGCGAGAAGCACGCCATCGTGCACGAAATGCTCGGCGAAGGACACAGCCGGCGGGCAGTCGCCCGTCAGCTCCGGATGACCTACCGAACCGTTCAGCGCCTGGCCGATGCGGCAAGCCCTGAAGACCTCTTCCAAGGCCAGTGGCAGAACCGCAGGACGAAGCTCGACGACTTCAAGCCGTACCTGCACGAGCGATGGGCCGAGGGCTGCACGAACGCCTGGACCCTCTGGAAAGAGATCCAGAGCCACGGATACGCCGGTGGGTACGGGGCGGTCCGTGCTTACCTTCGTCCCTTCCGGGACACCGTGCCGGATGGTCGGCCGCCGTCGCCCAGGACAGTCTCCGGGTGGATCCTGACCCACCCGGACGCCCTTGTGGAGAAGGACCGGCTGAAACTGAAGTCCGTTCTGGCCCACTGCCCCGAACTGGACGCCCTCGCCGGCCACGTCCGTTCCTTCGGGCAAATGCTCACTCAGCGCCAAGGAGAACGGCTCCCCGAGTGGATAGCGGCGGTCCGGGCCGACGACCTGCCCAGCATGCACACCTTCATCAACGGCCTCGAACGTGACCTCGCCGCTGTCACAGCCGGCCTGACCCTTCCCTGGAGCTCAGGCGTTGTGGAAGGCCACGTCAACCGCATCAAAATGATCAAGCGACAGATGTACGGACGCGCTGGCTTCAAGCTTCTGCGCAAGCGGGTGCTGCTTGCCTCGTGACCACGTTGTCGGTGGCCAGTGCGACGATCCTCCAGACGGCCACGCGAGGAGAGACATGGGCACCTGGGATACCGGCCCCTTCGACAACGACACCGCCGCCGACTTCGGGGGTGATCTGGACGAGGCAGCGCGGGAAGAACGCGAACCCATGATCCGCGGCGTGCTCGTACGCGCCGCCAGCCTCGTGGACTTCCTCGGTATCTACGACGGCGAGCGGGCAGTGGCCGCAGCTGCCCTGGTCGTCGCCCAGCATCCTGACGGCGAGCCAGCGTGTTTGAACTATGGCCCATCAGAGCCGGTGCCGGAGTTGCCCGCAGACCTTCGAATGCTCGCCGTCGACGCCCTGGACCGCGTGGTCTCCGACCGGTCTGAACTCGCCGAACAGTGGGCTGAAGCTGCGAACTGGTCGAAGTGGTGTCAGGAGATCACCCGCCTCCGCGACCTCCTTGACCCTCCGATCCCGCCACAAGAGGAAGCCCTGTTCGAGATCTAATTGGTTACCCAAAGTCACAGACCACAGAAGTTGAGCCAGAACCCAAACTGGTGGACAAACGCTGCTGTTGTTCGTGAACGAAGCCAGTCAAGAGTTGTGGGTGAGTTGATTTCAGCTCTCGCTGCGGTGGCTGAGGCTGGCCCTGGCAGTGTTGCGGATCCGTTTGGTGCGGCCGGCTTCGGCGAGGATCTCGATGGCCTCGGTGTTCGTCCCGGCGGCGGTCTTGAGCTGGAGCC
>NZ_JBHWIY010000101.1:0-2346 GCF_042731715.1 Streptomyces sp. NPDC059832
CCCACTCCCACTCCAGCTGTGAGGTATATCCGTGCAGGTCCTGCCCATGTTGCGCAGACGAGTGCCGGCCCTGGCCGCTTTTCTGTTGCTGCTTCTCACCGGCATCGCGGCCATGCTGCCGCTGCGCATATCCGAGCCCCGGCCGGCCTCCGCCCCCAATGGTGACTTCTCGGCGGCCCGTGCGGTCGCACAGCTCGACCACATCGCGAAGGTCCCGCACCCGGCGGGTTCGGCCGCGCAGTCGGACGTACGGGAGTATCTCGTCGGTGAGCTGCGGAAGCTCGGGCTGAGGCCCGAGGTCCAGACCCGGGTCGCCCCCTCCGACGCAGACAGCCCGGCCGTCGTCGGGTCCGTCTCCAACGTCCACGCCACGATCCCCGGCAAGCAGCCCACCGGCCGGGTCCTTGTCGTCGCCCACTACGACTCCGTGCCGATCGCCCCGGGCGCCGGCGACGACGGCTCCAACGTCGCCGCGATCCTCGAAATCGCCCGCGTCCTCAAGGCCGGGCCGCAGCTCCGCAACGACGTCGAGCTCCTCTTCACCGACGGCGAGGAGCAAGGGCTGCTCGGCGCGCAGGCTTTCGTCGACGGGGAGACCGGCTCCCGCCCGACCGCCGACCCCCAGCAGACCGTCGTGGTGAACATGGAGGGCCGGGGCGCGTCCGGGCCTGTCGTGATGTTCCAAATGGCGGGCACCGGTCTCACCTCCGCCGTACGGGCTTCCGGTGCGGTCACCACGTCGTTCTCCGCCGCGATTTACGAAAAACTGCCCAACGACACCGATCTGACGGTCTTCGACGAGGCCGGGATGCGCGGTCTCAATTTCGCCTTCATGGGCGGCTCCGCGCATTACCATACCGCCCACGACAGCATCTCCCGGCTCGATGCCGCGAGCGTGCAGGACATGGGGGACGCGGCCCTCGGAGCGGTCCGCCGGCTCGGCGGCACGGACCTCTCGCAGAGCGGTCCGGACGCCACGTACTTCTCCCTGTTCGGCACAGTCGTGTCCTACCCGGCATGGCTGGCCCTGCCGCTCGCCTTGACGGCCCTCCTGGGCGTGCCGCTGCTGCTGTGGTTCGGCCGGAGCCGAGGTCTGTCTCCCCGCGGGGCCGGACGGGCCGCCCTGACCTTCCCCCTCACGCTGATCGGTGCGGCGGTGATCGGGCTGGCCGGGTGGTCGGCGCTGAGCCTGGCCCGGCCGGACTTCGCGCTCAGTGATGGCAGTGTCCACCACCTCGGCCGGTACGCATGGGGCGGAGCGTTGCTGCTCCTGGTGCTGCTTGTCGCCTGGTACCGCTGGGCCCGTCGCAAGGCGTCGCCGCTGGACATCATGGTGGGTGTGCTCGGCTTTTTCGCGATGCTCGCCGTGGTCTGCGCTGTGCTACTGCCCGGGGGCGCCTACCTCTTCACCTGGCCGGCGCTGATCGGACTGGCGGTTCTCGCGGTGACGCTGCGGTTCACACCTGCCGACTCCCCGTGGCGGGCGGTGGCCGGAGCGGTGACGGCCCTGCCGGTTGTGGCGCTCGTCCTGCCGGTCGTGCTCCTGCTGCTGCCCGCTCTGGGGCTGTCGCTCATCGCCGCCCCGCTGGTCCTCGCGGCACTGCTCGCCGCGGTGCTGCTGAGCCTCCTGGAGCCCCTTCCCTCATGTCGTGCGCTTACCGTCGGGATGCTCGCGACGGCTGTGGCAGGTGCGGGCACGCTGGTCGTGGGTACGGCCCTCGACAGCTACAGCGCTGATGAACCCCGGCCGGTCAGCCTCGGATACGTCCTGGAGTCCGACACGGGCAAGGCCACCTGGGTCAGCGACGGCGACACTTCCCAGCCCGCCGTCGGCAAGCTCCTCACCGGTGAACCGGCTCGCTTCGAAGACCGCGTCCCCGCACTGGACGATGCCGTGCTCGCGAACGGGGCGGCCAAGGCCGCACCCCTGGACACACCGCGTACCAAGAACGCCTCGGCCACCGAGGCCGGCGGTGTACGCACGATCCGGGTCCGTATCCAGGCCCCCGCCGACGCCCACACCATCGACGTCCACGCCGACACACGTGCACACCAGATCCTCGACGCCACCGTCGAGGGCGCGAAGCTCACCGGCAGCCCCAAGCACCCACAGGGCGCCTGGAACTGGAGCTTCGGCTACGCCGCCCCGCCCGCCGACGGCATCGACGTCGTCATCCGCACCCGCGGCCAAGGCCCCCTGCCGCTACGCGTGGTATCCACCGCAGCCGGCCTGCCGGACGGAGTCGGCGCGCCCACCCTGGCCGCGGACCAGAGCTGGGCGAGCTGGCCCTCGGTCGCCGGACAGACCTTCGTCGTACGGACATTTCGACTCTGACCTCATTCCGC
>NZ_JBHWIY010000102.1:0-2226 GCF_042731715.1 Streptomyces sp. NPDC059832
AATACATCCAGTATTCGGGCGTCCCTCCGCCTTGCGATGCACCGCATCTGACGCCGCACGCTGATCCACCAGGGATTACGGGACAGCCCTTAGGCGGTGACACAGCCGACAGGTAAATCTCGACACTTGTCGGGAACATTCAGATATCTTTAAATCCAGCACAGTCGAGCTCCGCACCAATTAGATTGGCTGTGTCCATCCCGCGATAGAGGTCGACGAACTCAGCGCCGGGGATGATCAGTCCTGGCACGACGCAGCCCCGCTGAGTATACAGAAATCCGTTGGCTACGGAGACAATAATCACCGCGCCGGGCTTCAGTACTCTGTGCGCCTCTGAGGCCGCTGCGGACGTATCGAAGAACGACGAGTTGTACGTTCTCAAGGAGACATACAGGTCGTAACTGTTTTCCGGTAGGGCAGACAGGTCTTCGGCGCTAGAGACGACAGTTCTCGACGAGGGAATACGTTCGCTTATATTTGCAGGGCCACGTTCCGCGATGTCAACAAAGGTGATCTGCGGACAATCTGAAAACAAGGCTGCTGCTTCGTAACCGGCTCCGACGCCGACGTTGAGGATGTTAACGATAGACAGAGACCTTGTGGACGACCTCCTGTAAACCGACATGAAGTCGTCGGTCCACCTCAAGTTGGCGACACGAGCGTCGTACGCGTAGTCATAGGTGCCGTACTTCGCGTCAAACGCTTCGGACAGTGCGTCGTTTAGGGCACGATCAGCCTCTTTGCACTTGATCCCATACCTCTGGCAGATTAGAGAAGCGAGCGCAAACCTCCCCCCTGTTCGCATTGACATCGCTCCTGGAAAGTGCGAACCCCCTCGACCTTAGCCTGGTGGAGACGGCTTCACTAATGTGATGTGTGGAGTAGTGGGGGTTGCACTCGATATTTTGCTCGCTCACTGCGTAGAAATCTCGGTTCTGCTCGAGGATCTCGCGCTGCAAATCGTCGGGGAAGCGGTGTACATGACCTAGTACAGTGACGGGATCGTCATCGAGGTAACTCGTCAGCGCGGGGTCTGGCAGACCGACATAAACCCTGTCGATGCGCACTTCCTTGAAGAGCTCGGCAAGCTCAAACGACCAGGCCGCTGACAGGGTGTTGATCGTCAGGTATACGCTGTGTGCGCTGGATATTCCGAATTCTTGAATCCTGCGCCGCAGAATGCGATACCAGGACGCGCCGCGAACTTCGCCCTCGAAGGCGGAGCAAATCAAGTCGTGTTCAGAAACGAGCGCAACGCCGACCCGCCGACCTGATTGTGGCGCCCTTTGTGCGACGCCAATGGCGTAGTTCATCCAATAGGTACTGTTTGGGCTCATGTGGGCCTCCATTTCTCACCTTGCGCGGCACGCACGGGGGGCGTCATCGCTCCTCGGGAACGTGGGCAGGCCGGCTCGGTCCGGGGATACATGGCACGGACACCGCATCCCTTGAGCGGAGGTGGCCGAGCTCCACCAGCTCGGCGCGCACGGCCGCGTACGCACTGTTGACGAATTCGCAGTCCGGTTCGCTCAGTTCGATCTCCAGGCCCTCGTAGTTCGCGGCCACCTGTTGTGAACTGGTGAATCCGGTCAGAACGATCGAGTCCGGACAGCGTTTGAGGCAGTAGTGAAGGGCGACCCGGGCGAGGTCCTGCGGGGCGGATCCGAACCGGTCCCGCAGAGGCTGCAGGCCTCGCTGGACGGCTTCCGGGACCGGCGCAGTGATGCGGGAGCGGACGTCTCCGGGGCCGAAGGCCGTGTCCTGGGGGTACTTTCCGGTGAGCAGTCCCTGCGCCAGGGGCTTGCAGGTCATGGTGGCGATGCCGTGGCGGCGGGCGAAGCTGAAGATGTCTTCGTCCGCCTCGTCCTCGGCGGCCTCGATGTCGGGGAACTGGCTGAGCGGGTTGAAGGTAGTGGTGATGACCTCGGGGCGGAATTGCTGGACGAGGAAGTCGAACCGGGCCGCGCTCATCTGGCTGCGATCGCCGGCGGCTGCGGTGCCGTCCACGAGCCTGTGGGGTGCCCTCATGCCGAGCGCCGTGACCCTCTCCAGGTCACGCAGGGCTTCTAGTAGGGCTTGGTCATGTGCGGTCCGTGATGGCGTGTCTTCTTGATGGGTCGTGTCGTTGACAGGACGTGCTGAGTGGGGAGTTGGCTGCGGTCCGGTGTGATCTGGAGGACTTCGCGGCGGAGATGTTCGAGCCGTTCGCGCGGGCGGACCAGCGGC
>NZ_JBHWIY010000103.1:0-2080 GCF_042731715.1 Streptomyces sp. NPDC059832
GGGTCTGACATTGATACTCGTAGCGGGTTCCGGTGGTCGTGGCTCAGGGTCTGACTGACGCCCTGCTGGGCTGTCCTGCAGTTGTTCTGTCCGGCTGCCGGGACCCGTTCTCCATGGCTTCGGCCAGGTGGAGCATGACCTGATAGGAGCTTGGCCAGAGGCCCCCTCAATGTCCTGTCTGACTCACCTGGCCGGTGTCACCGCCGGCCAGGAAGGCAGCTCACAGGATGACAGCGACGACCACGTCCGCCACAGAACAGGCTGCGGTGTTCGGCGGAGTGGACTCCCATGCGGACACGATTCACGTCGCTGTCATCACCGACCGGGGTGGCCACGTCGCCGACGCCGAGTTCCCGACCACGGCGGCCGGTTACGCTGCGGCAATCGCGTTCCTGAACGCCCACGGCACCGTGACTGCCGTCGGGGTAGAGGGAACCTCCTCCTACGGCCTCGGGTTCACCCGTGCTGCCCGCCACGCGGGCCTCACCGTGATCGAGGTCAACCGGCCAGACAAGGCCGAACGGCGCCGGATCGGCAAGTCCGATCCCATCGACGCCTACGCAGCCGCCCGCGCCGCACTGTCCGGCCGGGCATCGGTCATACCCAAGGACGACACCGTCAGCGGCATACGCGCCCTCCACAACGCCGCCCGGTCCGCCGTCAAGGCCCGCACCGCCACCCTGAATCAGATCGCGCACATCCTCATCACCGCCCCGGACGACATCCGCGTCAAGTACACCGCCCTGCGCGGCAAGACACAGGTCGACGCCATCTCCCGGCTCCGCCCCACCGGCGACGGACCGCGCGTCGCCCTCCTGACCGCGCTCAAGACCCTCGCCCGCCGGGTCCAGGCCCTGACCGCAGAACACGACACCCTCACCGCCGCCCTGGACACAGCCGCCACCGAGAACAACCCCGGCCTGCGCGCCGCGTTCGGTGTCGGCCCCGACACCGCGGCCCAGCTCCTGGTGACCGCCGGAGGAAACCCCGACCGCCTGCGCACCGAGGCATCCTTCGCGGCGCTCTGCGGCGTCGCGCCCGTCCCCGCCTCCAGCGGCAGGACCAACCGCCACCGCCTCTCCCGAGGCGGAGACCGCAGGGCCAACGCCGCTCTCTACCGGATCGCTCTCGTCCGTATGTCCAGCGACGCCCGCACCCGCGACTACGTCGCCCGACAGACCGCCGCCGGACGCACGAAGAAGGAGATCATCCGCCTGCTCAAGAGGGCGATCGCCCGGGAGATCTTCCGCTACCTCACCACACCGGTCAGCGTCCCGGACGTCTCTGACCTCCGACCTGCGCGCCAGGCCAAGAACATCACCCTGACCACCGTCGCCGAGCACTTCGGCGTCTGGCCGGCAGTGATCTCCTGCATCGAACGCGGCACACGCCGCGACGACGGCCTCGCCCACGCTTATCGAGACTGGCTCACCGCCGCTTGACCGCTCTCCTGGGACCGTGCTCAGTCTGTCCAGGTCAGAACTGCCAGGCCACGTCGGCTGGCGATGAGATAGAAGCTCTGCAGCAGCCCAAAATGCTCGACGAGGTACTCGCGCGGGTGTCCGTTGAACCCTCGGAATCCGCATGTTTCGGCAGCTTCCAAGTGGTCCGCAGGCAGGCAGCTGAGTACTTCGCCGATGTCCAAAGCGGCCAGCCCGCAGGCCACTTCGGCCACTGCTGCAGGAGCGAGAAGGGCTGGAGGGGAGTCGAAGCCGTCATAGACCCCGGGATGATCGAGAAACTCGATGTCGCCGCCCGGGTCTCCCGAGATGCTCCGCTTGAGGACCTGGACGCATGGCCCCTCGATGCGCATGCGTTGACAGAACCAGATCAAGCCCCAGATCGCCCAGTCGAGATCCACCGTGTCCTCTGCGGGCGGGGCCCAATCGGGGTTGCCGTCCGGTGACACTTCCGCAGCTGCACGGCACTGAGCCAGGTACTGCGGGGACACCCGTGCGAGTTGCTGTGTCAGCGCCATACATTGAAGTATTGCGGACCGCCGACGCCCGAAACCGCGAGCCCCCTACACATGACCGGCGACCAGGCACCCCACACCGCTTGACTGCCAATAGGAGCATCA
>NZ_JBHWIY010000104.1:0-2000 GCF_042731715.1 Streptomyces sp. NPDC059832
GACACCTGGCCCCTCAACACCGCCGGCAAACTCGACCACAAAGCCCTCCCCACACCCGAACGAAACAACGAAAAACCCTACACAGCCCCACGCACAACTGATGAGGCAAGGATCGCCGGTGCCTGGGAGACGGCTCTCGGGCTGCAACGGGTCAGCGTCGAGGACAGCTTCTTCGATCTCGGCGGCGACTCCATCCGTGCTGTGTCACTCGTCGGTGCGCTCAAGGCGATCGGCTACAGCCTGACCGTTCGCACGATCTTCACGCACCAGACCGTCGCCGAGCTGGCCCACCACCTCGCGGCTCAAGCACCTCAGGAGGAGAGCATGTCACCGTCGGAGAAGGATTCCCCCGCGGCAACCGCCGACGCGGCGGAGGCGCTGACCGGGGCGCTGCGTGCGGCCGGTATCGACCTCACGTCGGGCGGCCTTTCCGAGAACACGTCGGTGGCCGACCTGCTCGCGATGCTTCAGCAGAAGCAGGCCGAACCCGAGCCGGACGTTCCCAAGGAGGCGGGGACCGCCCCTTTTTCCCTGGTTCCCGCTGAGGACCGGGACCGAATACCCGATGGCCTGGCAGACGCGTACCCGCTCTCGCAGGTCCAGACGGGTATGGCGGTCGAGGTGCTCCTGCCGGACGCCGGCGACGACTACCACCGGGTGACATCGTTCCGGGTGCATGACGGGCACGCGTTCTCCCGTGAAGCACTGGAGACGGCGGTACGTACCGTCGTGGCCCGGCACGAGATCCTTCGTACGTCCCTGGACCTGACCCAGTTCTCCGTGCCGATGCAGCTGGTGCACGCCGACGCCGAGGCGCCGGTCACGGTGGAAGACCTCACCGCCCTGGACGAGGCGGCCGGACAGGATGCCGTGCGCGCGTACATCAAGCGGGAGGAGAGCTCCCCCTTCGACCTGGGCACGGCGCCGCTGCTGCGCGTGGCCGCCCTGGTCGAGAGCGCTGAATCCTGGTCGCTCGCGCTCACCCACAGCCACATCATCCTGGAGGGGTGGAGCCACCACTCACTGCTGATGGAGCTGCTGGACGTCTACCGCGCGGTGCGCGACGGCCAGGACCCCGACTCGGGCCGGGAGGCCGTCGGAGTACGGTTCGCCGACTTCATCGCCGGTGAGCTGGAGTCCCTGGACGACGATGTCGACCGCGATTACTGGCAGGGGATCGTCGACAACCACCCCGCTGTCGCCCTGCCCGCGAACTGGGGGGACGAGACGGCGCCCGAGCCCTCCTTCCGGCTGCCGGTCGCGTACGGCGACCTCGATGACGGGCTGCGCGCACTCGCCGAGCGGGCCCACGTCTCCATGAAGAGCGTGCTCATCGCCGCCCATCTGAAGGTGATGAGCCAGCTCACCGAGGAGGAGACGTTCTCGGCCGGCCTCGTCTTCGACGCCCGCCCCGAACTCCTCGGCGCCGAGAAGGTACTGGGCATGCACCTCAACACGGTGCCGTTCGCGCACAGCCGTGGCGCGCGCACCTGGGCCGGCCTGGTCCGCCAGGTCTTCGAGCAGGAGATGGATCTCTGGGAGCACCGCCGCTTCCCCCTGCCGTCCATCCAGCGGCTGACCGAGGCCGGGCAGCCGGTGGTCGAGGTCCTCTTCACCTACCAGAACTACCACCAGGTCGACACCGACCTCATCGATGTCGGGGCGGAACAGGGCAGCACCACCTCGCAGTTCCCGCTGGCCGTGACCACGCTCGCCGGCCATCTGATGCTGACCGTCGATGCCACGGCGCTGTCGAGGACGAACGCGGAGCGGATCGCCGCGATGTACCGGCTGGTACTGGAGGCCATGGCCACCGACCCCGACGGGGACGCACTGGCAACGCGCCTCCCCAATGAGGAGCACGTCCACGTCGTCTCCCGCTGGAACGACACGGAGACCGACGAACCGGCGGGTTGTGTGCCGGAACTGTTCACCGCGCAGGCCGCACGTGTCCCCAACGCGACAGCAGTCACCTCGGGCGACACATCACTCACCTACGC
>NZ_JBHWIY010000105.1:0-1829 GCF_042731715.1 Streptomyces sp. NPDC059832
CTAGCAGCCTGCCAGCGCCGGGGTAGTCCGCCTTGCCCTGGTCGTTCCACCAGCGGCGCAGGGACTCCACCGCGAAGGCGGCGGTGTTGCGGTTGGTGCCCACGTTCACCCAGCCGGTGTCTCGCCCGAGATCGTAGACGCCGTAAGGGATGGCGACCGGGGTGTCCGGCCTGGTGAAGTCATGGTCCGGAGGGGTGATCGGATCGCCCTTGGGGCGGTAGGTGCGGCCGGGACGGGCGAACTCGCCGATCGGCTCCTTCTGCTTCGCGTCCACACTCACCACGGGCAGGCCACGGGCCAAAAAGCTCTCAGCGGCCGCGTTGATATGCCGAAACTGGGCGTCACGGTCCGGGGACTGCGAGCCGGCCCGGGTCTTGACCATGCCCTGCAGACTGAACCCCATCTCCCGCAGCAGCCCGCCGACCACCGGAGCACTGACCGGATGCCCCGCATCGCTCAGCTCTCGGGCCAAGTCCCGCAACGACGCCGTCGTCCAGCGCAACGGAGACACCGGATCACCCACCTCCCGCGGCTCGATCAACGCCTCAAGCGCCGGCCGGAGACCAGGATCCCGCTCAGCAGCCGACCTGCGGCCACCACCTGGCCGACGCACCCGGCCCAACGGCTCCGCCCCGCCGGCGAGTTCGACGCATCCCCGCGCGACGGTCGACTCCGAGACCGCCGCCAACCGGGCCACCGCCACGATCCCGCCGTGCCCCAGCGCCTAGGCCTCCGACGCCAGATACAAACGGCACTGCCGCTCATCCAGATGCGGCAACAACGCCGCGAACTTCACGTCCAGGACCGCCAGGTCCTCCTCAGAAATCCCCACGACAGCCCACGTATCACGGCACGTACAGCAGCCGCATGGAAACCGTCAGTAATTTACTGACGACTCCTGAACCGCTGCCAGTTCGTTGAGGATCACCAGCGCCGGTTCGGCGTCAAGCGGCTCTGCGACATCTTGGGCATTGCCCGCTCGAGTTTCTATTACTGGCGCCGCACCGCCCCGGACCGCGCGGCCCGACAGGCCGCCGATGAGCGGCTCGCGGCCCGAATACGCAAGGCCCACCGGGACTCCGACGGCACCTACGGAGCCCCGAGGGTCACCGCCGAGCTCCGTGATGAAGGCGGTCAGACGGTCAATCACAAGCGCGTTGCCAGGATCATGCGGGCCATCGGCCTTCAGGGAGTGCGTCTGCGGCGCCGGCACCGCACCACCGTCCCGGATGCGGCAGCGGTGAGGGCGCCGGACCTGATCGGCCGCGACTTCACCGCCGAGGCCCCGAACACCAAGTACGTCGGCGACATCACCTGCCTGAGCGTCGGCAGCGGGAAGTTCTGCTACCTCGCGACCGTCATCGATCTGTACTCACGACGTCTGGCCGGATGGGCGATCGCTGACCACATGCGCACAGAACTCGTCACCGACGCCCTGGCGGCCGCGATCCGGACCCGCGGCAGCCTCGCCGGAGCGGTGATCCACACCGATCACGGGGCCCAGTACACCAGCCGAGCCTTCGCTGACGCCTGCCGCCTCGCCGACGTCCGCCAGAGCATGAGCGCGGTCGGCAGCAGCGCGGACAACGCCGCCGCGAAATCGTTCAACGCGACCTTCAAAAGAGAGACGCTGAAGGGGCGAAAGGGCTGGCCAAGCGAACGTGAGGCCCGACTCGACGCCTTCCGATGGCTGTCCCGCTACAACACCCGACGCAGGCATTCCCGGCTCGGCCAGCGCTCCCCGATCGCTTACGAAAACACCTTCCGCCCAACAACAACTACCCTGACCCGAGCCGCATAGACGTGTTCAAGATCCGGGGTCAAGGCCC
>NZ_JBHWIY010000107.1:0-1671 GCF_042731715.1 Streptomyces sp. NPDC059832
ATGAAGTTCGACATGGGGGCGCAGGTTCTGACGAATCTGTCGTCGAAGTCGCGTGGGTCGAGTGATGATCTGGGTACGTTGATTCGTCAGTTGTTGCAGGCGGCGGCGCCGTTGGAGGGGAAGTTCAACGGTGCGGGCCGTGCGGCGTTCGATTCGTTCAAGGGTCGTTCGGATGAGATCACGGCGGCGTTGAACGGTTCGCTCTCGGCTCTTCTCGGTGGTCAGTCGGGGATGGAGCAGGCGTTCGGTTCGGGTGATCAGGAGCAGGGTGACAACGCGCGGCAGCAGATGTCGGCGGCGAACTTCGACGCGGCGCGCTTCGGCGGCCGGTGACAACGGGGAGTTGGGTTTCTGATGGCTGGTGACGGTGACCGTCGTTCGTACGACATCGGTGCGTCCGCGGATGCGCAGGGCAATATCCAGGTGGTGATCGGGCGGTTGGAGGAAGTGATCGCGGCGCGGGACGGTCAGGTGAAGGCGGCGATGGCGGACTTCGCGGCCGATGGTGTGGCGGACGAGTACCACGGCAAGGAACTGCGGTGGAACCGTTCCTCGCAGGAGGTCAGGAACATCATCCAGTTGCTGAAGACGACGCTGGAGAAGAACGACGGCACGGCGCAGCACACGATCACGCGTGCGAAGGCCGCGGTCGACAACATCGGCTGACTCGTCCGGGAAACCTGCCTGGGGGTGGGTTCGGGGTCGGGGCGGTAACGGGGAGCATGAGGTAGGGCATGACCGGCTGGGATCTGAAGCCGCAGGGTATTCAGGGTGTGCTGAAGACGACGGGTGAGATCGCGTCGAAGATTCAGACGTATGCGACGTCGTACGGGGATCATCTGTCGTCGGCGGCGTCGAGTGCGGGCACGATCACCGCCGAGGGCGGCGACGGCGGCAGTGGCGGCGGTGGTGGTGGGGGCAAGGGCGGGGAGGGTGGCGAGCAGGCGGTTGGTGGTCTGGTCGCGTTGGCGTTGTCGCAGTTCGCGGAGCACACCACCCCTGATCTGAAGTTCATCGCGGCTCGGGCGGGGAAGTCGCTGACGGGTGCGGTGGATGCCACGACCGCGTATCTGAACGGTGACCTGGACATGGCGGCCG
Organism: Streptomyces sp. NPDC059832; assembly: GCF_042731715.1. Lineage (NCBI taxonomy): Bacteria > Bacillati > Actinomycetota > Actinomycetes > Kitasatosporales > Streptomycetaceae > Streptomyces > Streptomyces sp. NPDC059832. Next base: position 1,099 of record NZ_JBHWIY010000107.1, read on the forward strand.
AGGCGCAGCGCAAGGCGTTGGGTGCGGTGGATCTGGATCCGGAGAAGCCGGGGGTGCAGTCGCGGTGATCAAGCCTGAGGCGATTCCGCAGTACACGGGTGATCTGGGTCAGCTGGAGAAGGATCATGCGAGCCTGACGGCGGATGCGGGTCATATCCGGGACACCGGTTCGTCGGTCCATACGCATTTCCAGGCGTTGTCGGCGTATTACGAGGCTCCGGAGGCGGAGCAGTTGTTCGCGTCGACGAAGCCGGTGCAGGACCGGGCGGACGGGTTCGCGGACGATCTGGAGAAGGTCGCGTCGTCGTTGTCGGACTATGCGGCGGAGATCCGTCCGCTGGTCACGAAGCTCGAACAGCTCAAGGCGGACGCGGCGACGTTCGTGAACGACAACAAGGACGATGACGACTGGGAGTACGACGGGGACAAGGTCGAGGAGCACAATCAGCTCCGTGACGACATCACCGCTGCGGTCGCCGCGTTCTGGGCGGCGGAGCGGACCTGTCACAACAAGATCACCGCGTTGTTCGGCGGGACGCAGATGGTCGCCGGGGACGGGTCCGAGCGCAAGGA
>NZ_JBHWIY010000108.1:0-1669 GCF_042731715.1 Streptomyces sp. NPDC059832
ATGGACAGGCCGGACTCGTCGGCGAAGGCGGCGAGGTCCATCTTGAACAGGTGGGAGTCGGAGGAGTTCGCTCCGCCGGAGTCCGCTGTGACTAGGGCGTGTATCAGAAGTGCCGCCATGATGCTGATCAGTGTTCTGGCAAGCTGATGGCATGCATGAGAGTCCTGAAGATCTGGAATGGTTACAGCGCTTGCTCGACGACTCGTACGCTGCGGCAGGCCCTCACCTCCGTTCAATCATCGGTGAGGAGCGCCGTCTCGATGCCGCGGGTGTGGTCGCCGGGATGGGTGCCATGCGTGTGATGGCCCTGGCTACCACGACGGCCCGAGGCGAGCCTCGTGTGGGCCCGGTCGACGGGCTGCTCTATCGGGGGCGTCTCTACTTCGGGTCGGGGGCTAGTTCCCTGCGGTTCCGGCACATCCGCGCTCGCCCTGCCGTCTCGGCCTCGGTCATCGACGGCGAATGGCTGCAGATCACGGTGCATGGCAGGGCTCAGGAGGTCTCTCCGGCAGAGGACCAGGGGCTGGCGTCATTCCTCATCGATGTGTACGGACGCGAGGCGTGGGACAGTTGGATGAGCGCGTTGCCGTGGGCCCGGATCGATCCCGACCGAATGATCACCTTTTGCAACCAGGCTGCGAAGGAACGTTAGGACCCGCTGCGGCAGTGCTGGTCACAGCCACTCGTTGATCGCCGCGACGAGGACGGTCGCTTCGTATCGGACGGCGAGTTTCTCGTAGCGGGTGGCCACGGCCCGGTGCCTCTTGAGGCGGTTGATGCCGCACTCCACCGCATGGCGCTCGCGGTAGTCGGTCTTGTCGAACTTCGGCGGCCGGCCGCCGCGAGAGCCGAGCTTCTGGCGGTTGCGTGCCTGATCGGCCTTGTCCGGGATGGTGCATCGGATCCTGCGGCGACGCAGGTAAGCGCGGTTTTTGCGGGAGGCGTACGCCTTGTCCGCCCGCACGCGATCGGGGCGGACGCGTGGCCGGCCCGGCCCGAGGCGGGGCACGCGAACCTTTGCCAGAACGGGTTCGAACTGCGGCGAGTCTCCACGCTGTCCTGCCGTCACCACGATCGACATGGGTTTCTGACCTTGCTCGACAGCCAGGTGCAGCTTGGTGGTGAACCCGCCGCGCGACCTTCCTAGACCGTGATCACGGGGCTCGGTGAACACGCCACCTGGTGGTTCCTCTGCAGGTCGCCTTGCTTGCGGGCCCCGGCCGCATGCTGGTGGGCGCGGCAGACCGTGGAGTTGACGCACCCTTCGCATCGGCCAGGGACTGGAGCCGGGTGAGGATCCGATGCCAGGTGCCGTTCCGCTGCCATCGGCGGAACAGTTCGTAGACCCGGCCCCACGGCCCGTACTCGACAGGTACATCCCGCCACGGAACACCGGTACGGACCCGGAACCGTATGCCGTCGATCAGCTGCCGCCGAGGCCAGACGGGCGGCCGCCCCGCCCTGGCACCCTTCGGCAACAACGGCTCCAGCACCGCCCACTGCTCGTCCGTGAGATCTCCCCGCCCCATGAACCGTGATCATTCACAGCCCGAGATCCACTTTCGATACACGGCCTAGCAGCCTGCCAGCGCCGGGGTAGTCCGCCTTGCCCTGGTCGTTCCACCAGCGGCGCAGGGACTCCACCGCGAAGGCGGCGGTGTTGCGGTTG
>NZ_JBHWIY010000109.1:0-1667 GCF_042731715.1 Streptomyces sp. NPDC059832
TAGCCTCGCGCTATCACGAGGTGGGGTGTCCGATGCTTGATCAAATAAGCGGAGAGTGCTCCTGACCTGCAACGATGGGACTTGTCTAGGGTCCTGTTGGCTGCACGGAAAGAAGCACTCTCCAGGTGAAGAAGCGTATCGGGTCGTACCCGCGTGTCCGCATTGAGGGCGGCGGCCGGGCGGTGGTCTCGCAGGCCGGGGGCGTGCTGCTGGTCGAGACCGTCCGCAAGGCTGGCTTGGACACCGCGATATCAGCGGCGCTGACGCCGTGGCGGAAGGCTCGGGCGGTGCACGATCCGGGCAAGATCCTGCTGGACGTGGCCCTGGCGGTCGCGCTGGGCGGGGACTGCCTCGCGGATGTCGGGGTGCTGCGGGCCGAGCCGGCCGTGTTCGGGCCGGTCGCCTCCGACCCGACGGTCTCCCGCCTCATCGACACCCTCGCAGCCTCCGAGGAGAAGGCCCTGCGGGCCATCCGTGCCGCGCGGGCTGAAGTCCGCCAACATGTCTGGCGGTTGGCCGACCGGGAAGCGCCTGACGCGGGCGGGACGGTGACCGTGGACCTCGACGGGGTGCTGGTCATCGCGCACTCGGACAAGGAGGACGCCGCACCCACGTGGAAGCGAACCTACGGCCACCACCCGCTGATGGGGTTCGTCGACCACGGACCGGGCGGCACGGGTGAACCGGTCGCGGCCCTGCTCAGACCAGGCAACGCGGGATCGAACACGGCGGCCGACCACATCACCGCCACCCAACTGGCCTTGGCCCAGCTGCCGAAGAAGTACCGGCGCGGGCGCCGGACCCTGATCCGCACCGACTCCGCGGGCGGCACCCACGACTTCGTCGCCTGGCTCGCCCAGCGGGGACGGTGGCTGTCCTACTCGGTCGGCATGGTGATCACCGAGGCGATCCACCAGCACGTGCTGAAGGTTCCGGCATCGGCCTGGACGGCGGCTGTCGAGGCGGACGGCGAGATCCGCGACGGCGCCTGGGTCGCTGAACTCACCGGCGACGTCCTGGACAGCTGGCCCAAGGGCATGCGGCTGATCGTCAGGAAGGAACGACCGCACCCCGGGGCCCAGTTGCGGCTCACGGATGCGGACGGCATGCGGCTGACCTGTTTCGCCACCAACACCTTGGGCCGGCCGATCGCCGAGCTCGAGCTCCGTCACCGGCTGCGGGCCCGGGCCGAGGACCGCATCCGCGCCGCCCGTGCCACCGGCCTGCGCAACCTGCCCCTGCACCGCACGGCCCAGAACCGGATCTGGCTGGAGATCGTGCAGATGGCTCTCGACCTGCTGGCCTGGATGCCGATGCTCGCCCTGACCGGCAAGGCCCGTCTCTGGGAGCCCCGCCGCCTGCGGCTCCGCCTGTTCACCGCGGCCGGACAGCTCGTGACCACAGGCCGTCTGCGAATCCTCCGCCTGGCCCGGCACTGGCCCTGGACCGGTCACATCACCGCAGCCCTCGACCGGCTCACCCAACTGCCCGACCCTGGCTGACCAGCGGATTCCCCGTCCCTACGACAGCACCTCAACACCCGGAGCAGTGGGACCCGGCGCCACCTCGAGGCGACACTCGGGCCCTCGGCCTGCACAACCTCAGCCCACGGCACGAAAACGGTCCACCGACCCCGTCGGCGGACCGTCACGAAAATTCGAGGTTAG
>NZ_JBHWIY010000110.1:0-1620 GCF_042731715.1 Streptomyces sp. NPDC059832
CACCCCGAGGTCGGTGGCGACCGACTTGATCGTCGCTCCCGGACGCGACCGGTACAGCGCGACCGCGTCTGCCTTGAACTCGGCGGGGTAGTGCTCCATCCCCACAGGGACTCCGTTCTCCTGGACCATCAAGATCCAAGTCTCTCCGGTGTCCAAAATCCGGGGTCAACGCCCGCCCTCGATCGCCTCCGGCCAGTCCCCGGTGAAGTTCCGGACGAAGGACAGGCCCGACTTCTCCATGACGCGGCGGGACCGGGTGTTGACGGTCATCGTGTTCGCCGTGACCCGCTCGACCTCCAAGTTCGTGAACCCCTTGTGGATCAGGGCCCGGGGCCTTCGGTGGCGTAGCCGTGCCCCCATGCCGCCTGGTTCAACCGGTAGCCGAGCTCGAACACGGCGGGGCTGTGCTCGTTCAGCGGCCGGAACTCGAACCAACCCAGGAAGGTACCGGTGGTCCTCTTTTGCGCGGCCCAGTAGCCGCGGGTCCCCCAGCACGGGTAGTCGTGCAGGAGTCGCGGCAGGGTCCGCGTCTCGATTGCCTCGCGGTTGGTGGGGCGGCCTCCGTCGATGAAGCGCATGACCTCGGGGTCGTTGTCCAGGGCGAGCAGGTGGTCGGTGTCGGCCGTCGTGAACGCGCGCAGGACGAGTCGGTCGGTCTCCAGGAAGTTGGTCATGCCGCGATCTTCACCACGGGTTGGCGGGCCTGCCACCGGTTTTCCGGCCGGCGGTAGTCGGTGGGGTTCATGCCGCGCGGGCCGCGGATCTCTCGCTAGGACGCCCCGCTCGAAGCCGGCCCCGGCACCGACCAGCGCGACGAGGTGGGGTGCGTTCACGGCCCGCCACCGCTGCTGGGCAGACTCCACCAGCTTGAAGACCATCGCCAAGGCGGCGGCCGCGCTGCCGGCACCCTTCGTGACCTTGGTGCGGAGCCGAACTGGCTTTGTCGACGAGAGCGGGTTCTGCACAACTTCCGTGATGCCGCCCCGCCTGTACTCGTGCTCGCGCCGGGCCAACCTGCTGACCTGCTGTTTCCGCTCACCTACCGAGCCGATGCGGCGATCGGACGGCCGTCATCACAGAAGTTGTGCCAGAACCCGTTCTCGTGAACAAAGCCACCGAACCGTTGCGAAATGCACGCCCGCCGCCACGCGAGGGACTACGAACGGCTCGTCCAGCACTCCGAGACTCTAATCACCTGGGCCGCCATCACCCTCATGATCAGGCGCCTCGCCCGGAAAGGCGCGACCCCCAGCTGGCCGAAGAATCCGACCGCTGCCGACGGCTGACCGGCGAAGGTCAGCTGGACGAATGAAGCCTCACCCCATCCACTTGGGCAGAGCAACGTCAAGCCCGGCCATGCGCCATCAGGGCTGCGTGAGGCAACGTCAGTACACCGCTCGGACCGGCAAGCTCCGTGCGCAAATACGCGTGTCTGACCGTTCGAGGCGATGAGCTGTTCGAGCTGGTGGACGCGGTGCTGTGTGCGCCGGGTGCGATGCACTCGGCGGTCGAGCTGACGCTCCTAACTGATCGTTTCAGAATGCGGTTCGGAGTCGTCTCAAGCAGATGATGCTGCAGGCGAGTTGGAGCAGACCGAGATGGAGGTCGGCGTGTATCTCG
>NZ_JBHWIY010000111.1:0-1605 GCF_042731715.1 Streptomyces sp. NPDC059832
CTTGGTCTTTAACCTGTGCGGCGTGGACGTGGGGTCGTTGACTTCTTCGTCCGTCGCTTCGAGGGGCCTGGTTTGCCGACTGTGTGGACGTCGTAGCGCGTGGTGGGCTCGTTGTTCCTGCGGCCGGGTGGGCGTCCTGGGCCGGGTCGGGAGGATTTCGGTGCTCCGGCTGGGCAGGCGGCCTTCGGCCGGAGGTGCCGAAAGTCGCGACGGACTCGCGCTGGGGTGAGCCTGTCAGTCGGGGCAGGTTTCTCCCATGGTCTGCGGAGGTCGGCTGCCAGTGGGCGAGCGAGCCGGAGCTGGGTGAATACCGCGAGGATTAGCCAGGTCCAGCGGTCTGCGGCTTCGGGGGTGCGGATCTTCGGGCAGGTCCAGCCGAGGGTCTGTTTGAAGAGCCGGAAGGTGTGCTCGATGTCGAAGCGTCGCAGGAATGCCTGCCAGAGCAGGTCGACGTCGGTTTCGGTGGCATCGGTGCCTGACCACCACAGCCAGACCGGCTTCGGTGTCGCACCGCTGGGCAGGTGCTCGACCTGCAGACGGATGACGGTCCCCTCGATGACCGGCAGGGCACCGAGCTCGGCGGTCCAGGCCGAGCGGTGGGTCAGTCTCGGGTGGAGGCGGCCCCATGCCCGTGCAATCGCTTTGCCGTAGAGGTGGGTTGCGCTCACCGTCTGGGCATCGGGAGTGTCCCAGGTGGCCGGGTCGCCGAAGACGAACTCGCCGCCGTGGCGGGGCGGGCGGCCTCGGACACCGGGCTCGCGGTTTGGTACTGCACGTCGCAGGACACGGTCCGAGCGCATCCGGCCCAGGACCTGCACCGGCAGATCCTTCAGCAGGAAGGCCAGGCGGGGCACGTCGTAGCCGGCGTCCACGACGATAAGAATGTCCGGGTCGCCGTCCTTCCACTGCCCGGCCGTGATCAGCCGCTCGACAAGCTCGCGCATCTGCCGGGCGGTGACGGTGGCGGCATCGTCGCCCGGTGCCAGGCGTAGTGCGTCCAGCGGTGCTGTCCAGGAACTGCGACCGGTTTCCAGGGCGCAGATCACCGAGTACGGCCAACCGGGCACGGGGATGTGCTGGCCCTTGCCCCGTCCGTAGGTGTGACACAGGACCCGCTGCGGTGAGGTGTGGGCGCTGGGCCGCAGCCAGCAGGTGAGGTCGGCGGCCAGCACCAGCCGGCCGTCCGCCGCCCGTGGCAGCGGCACCGCGGCCAGGGCCCGTCGCAGCCGGGCGACATCGACCCGCCCCGCGGACAGGGCGTCATAGAGGCCGCCGTGCCCGCGACGGTGTTCACCGACCAGCGACAGTTCCACCAGCGACCGGACCGGCCCATCCACGCACAACACCGCGTCCGCGAGTTCGAACAGCGCATCCGCACGCCTGGTCAGACAGGAGTAGAACGCACCCCGGAAGTGTGACAGTCCCGCGAACGGATCCTGCCGGACAGCATGATGCGACAGACTCATTCCCACGGCCTTCGTGCTGAGCTTGTGTGTTCCTTGGTCGGATCACATGCTCAGCCGAAGGCCGCCCGCATGTACGGCAGTTACTAGTCTGAGTGATCAAGTACGAGGACTCGTTCGGACCGCGAGGTTAAAGATCAAG
>NZ_JBHWIY010000112.1:0-1581 GCF_042731715.1 Streptomyces sp. NPDC059832
AGCTTGGCGTTTAACGTCGCAGGTCACTCGGCCTACTGATCTGCGGTTCTTTCCGGGACAGCGGAGGCGGCCGTTCTTCACACTTCGAGATGTCGAGTCACGAAGTACAAGAGAACGGCCGCTGTGTATGAGTCTGTCTGTCGATGCGCCCGCAGGCGAGGCGTTGGACGTGTTGTCCCGCTTTCGGGTCGAGCTCTACGAATGCCTCTACGCTCGCGCGGATGCCCTCTTCGAGCTCACCGACGCGGTGCTGTGCGCGGACGGGCCAGTGAAGACCCTGGTCGAGCTTTGCCTGGCGGTCGAACACCGACGTGGGCACGGGGCCCTGTATGCCGCGTTGGACCGGGGTTGGCTTGAGCCGACGCGGTTGCGCCGCACGCTGGCCGGCCTGCCGCTGCCGAGGGCTGCCGACGGGCGGATCGTGCTGGCCGTGGATGTCAGCAACTGGCTCCGCCCGGACGCCCCGACCAGCGACGACCGGCTGTTCTGCCACGTCTACGGGCGCGGTGACCGCAAGACGGATCAGTTCGTGCCGGGCTGGCCGTACTCCTTCGTCGGCGCCCTGGAGACCGGCCGGACTTCCTGGGTCGCGTTGCTGGATGCCGTGCGCCTGGGGCCGGCGGAAGACGCAACCGCCGTCACCGCTGCCCAACTACGCAATGTCGTCGAGCGGTTGATCCGGGCCCAGCAGTGGCAGGCGGGTGATCCGGAGATCTGGATCGTTATGGACTCCGGCTACGACGTCGCCTACCTCTCCCACGCCCTGGCGGACCTGCCCGTCGTCCTGGTCGGACGCCTGCGCTCGGACCGCGTCATGCTCCGCGACCCCGGTCCCGTCCGCTGCGGGCCGAAGGGCGGACGGCCGCGTCGGCACGGCGGCGTCCTGACCTTCGGCAAGCCCGAAAGCTGGCACGAACCCGACGTCACTACGGTCACGGACACCACCCGCTATGGCAAGGCCGAGGCCAGAGCCTGGGACCGGATGCACCCCCGGCTCACCCACCGCGGCCCCTGGCTGGAGCACGCGGAAGAGGAACTGCCCATCCTGCACGGCACGTTGATCCGCCTGAAGGTCGAGCGCCTGCCGGGCGACCGTGACCCGAAACCGGTCTGGCTGTGGTGCTCGGCCACCGCCGCCACCCCGGCGGACGTGGAGCGCTGGTGGCAGTCGTTCCTCCGCAGATTCGACCTGGAGCACACCTTCAGGCTCATGAAACAGACGCTCGGCTGGACCGCCCCGAAGGTCCGTCACGCGGACACCGCCGACCTGTGGACCTGGCTCATCATCGCCGCCCACACCCAGCTCCGCCTGGCCCGGCCACTCGCGGAGGACCTTCGCCGTCCCTGGGAACGACCGACCGAGCCCCGCCGGCTCACCCCCGCCCGGGTGCGGCGGGGGTTTCGCAACGTCCGCGCGGCCGCGGCCCGGCCCGCGGCCGCGCCGAAACCGTCCCGGCCAGGGCCGGGACGGCCTGCAGGCTCGAAGAATAAAAACCGGGCCAGGCACCACGATGTCGGCAAGACGGTCAAACGCGCCGAATCGATCAAGGAACACCAAGCCCGCCGAGGATAAACGCCAAG
>NZ_JBHWIY010000113.1:0-1445 GCF_042731715.1 Streptomyces sp. NPDC059832
GTCGTGACTGCGTGCCTTTTGAAGAATGAGCCTGCGAGTTTGCGGTGTGTTGCGAGGTTAACCCGTGTGGGGAAGCCGTAGCGAAAGCGAGTCCGAATAGGGCGTTTCAGTAGCACGCTCAAGACCCGAAGCGGAGTGATCTAGCCATGGGCAGGTTGAAGCGGAGGTAAGACTTCGTGGAGGACCGAACCCACCAGGGTTGAAAACCTGGGGGATGACCTGTGGTTAGGGGTGAAAGGCCAATCAAACTCCGTGATAGCTGGTTCTCCCCGAAATGCATTTAGGTGCAGCGTCGTGTGTTTCTTGCCGGAGGTAGAGCACTGGATAGGCGATGGGCCCTACCGGGTTACTGACCTTAGCCAAACTCCGAATGCCGGTAAGTGAGAGCACGGCAGTGAGACTGTGGGGGATAAGCTCCATGGTCGAGAGGGAAACAGCCCAGAGCATCGACTAAGGCCCCTAAGCGTACGCTAAGTGGGAAAGGATGTGGAGTCGCAGAGACAACCAGGAGGTTGGCTTAGAAGCAGCCACCCTTGAAAGAGTGCGTAATAGCTCACTGGTCAAGTGATTCCGCGCCGACAATGTAGCGGGGCTCAAGCGTACCGCCGAAGTCGTGTCATTCACACATGAAGGGCCAACGCCTGTGTGGATGGGTAGGGGAGCGTCGTGTGCCGGGTGAAGCAGCCGCGGAAGCGAGTTGTGGACGGTTCACGAGTGAGAATGCAGGCATGAGTAGCGATACACACGTGAGAAACGTGTGCGCCGATTGACTAAGGGTTCCTGGGTCAAGCTGATCTGCCCAGGGTAAGTCGGGACCTAAGGCGAGGCCGACAGGCGTAGTCGATGGACAACCGGTTGATATTCCGGTACCCGCTTTGAAACGCCCAATACTGAATCAGGCGATGCTAAGTCCGTGAAGCCGGCCCGATCTCTTCGGAGTTGAGGGTAGTGGTGGAGCCGATGAACCAGACTTGTAGTAGGTAAGCGATGGGGTGACGCAGGAAGGTAGTCCAGCCCGGGCGGTGGTTGTCCCGGGGTAAGGGTGTAGGACGCACGGTAGGTAAATCCGTCGTGCATATAGTCTGAGACCTGATGCCGAGCCGATTGTGGTGAAGTGGATGATCCTATGCTGTCGAGAAAAGCCTCTAGCGAGTTTCATGGCGGCCCGTACCCTAAACCGACTCAGGTGGTCAGGTAGAGAATACCGAGGCGTTCGGGTGAACTATGGTTAAGGAACTCGGCAAAATGCCCCCGTAACTTCGGGAGAAGGGGGGCCATCACTGGTGAGTGGATTTACTCCATGAGCTGGGGGTGGCCGCAGAGACCAGCGAGAAGCGACTGTTTACTAAAAACACAGGTCCGTGCGAAGCCGTAAGGCGATGTATACGGACTGACGCCTGCCCGGTGCTGGAACGTTAAGGGGACCGGTTAGCTGACTTTCGGGT
>NZ_JBHWIY010000114.1:0-1392 GCF_042731715.1 Streptomyces sp. NPDC059832
TACTCCAGTCAGATTTGGTGTCCTGAGCTGGCTCTTTTCAGGTAGTGGCATCGTTGGGCGATGGCTTGGTGGCGTCTGCGCCAGTGGGACCATCTCAGGGCATGCTGACGCTGGTTGAGTTCAGGTCTGGGGTGGGGCAGGAGAGTGTCCAGGAGCCGTCGGATTTCCGCCATGGTGAGGGAGGCGAGGCTGGTCGGTTCGTTTCTGCGGTTTCCCGGTGGGCGGCTTGGGCGGCCAGGGCGGTGAGGAAGGCATGGGCGAGCATGGCCAGGGTGATGTGCCGGTACCAGCCCGGATAGCGGCGGACCTCGTACTCGTCCAGGCCGCACTCGTTCTTTGCGGCCTGGAAGCATTCCTCGACCGCCCACCGACTGCCGGCGATCCGGGCGAGTTCGTCGATCTCGATGCCGACGGGTGCGTGGGCGAGGTAGTAGGCGATCTCGGTGGGGTCGGACAGACTGCGGCGGGCCAGCACCCAGCGATGATGGGTCGGCGGATCCGGGTCGAAAATGATGTTGGCGGGCAGTTTCGCCGCGGCCCAGTCATAGACGCGTGGGCCTTTCGCTCCGTCGCCGCAGGACAGTCGCTGCCAGGCATCGGCGGGGGCTTCGTCAATGAGCTGGTCGATGCGCCAGCAGCCGGCCAGGGACTTGATCTGCTGGGACTTGGGCACCGCAACCACGTAGCCGATGTCGAGTTGCTCGAGCAGGCGTCGGAAGTTCCAGTCCTGCCCGTAAGCCTCGTCCGCGGTCACCCAGGCGGCCGGCAGGCCCGCGGCCACGCAGCGGCGCACGATGTCCCGGGCCAGCTCCCCCTTGGTGGCAAAGCCGCGTTCATCAGGGATTTTCGCTGCCCGGCACCGCTCACGGTCGCAGGTCCAGGATTTCGGCAGGTAAAGCTCCCGGTCCACCAGGGCCCGGCCCGAACTGGTGGCGTAGGCGGCGAACACGCCGATCTGGCAGTTGTCGATCTTCCCCGAGGTGGCGGTGTACTGCCGGCCCACCCCGGCCGAGGTGGTGCCCTTCTTGACGAACCCGGTGTCATCGATGATCAGTACCCCGCCCGGACCGAGCCGCTCGGCGGCGTAGTCCCGCACGTCGTCGCGTACGGCATCGGCGTCCCAACGGGCACCGTTCAGCAGGTGTTGCAGGCCCGCCGGATCACGGTGGCCGGCCCATTCGGCCAGCTGCCAGCCGTTCTTCCGCCCGACCGGCGCCAGCAGACCCCGCACGTAGTCACGCATCCGCCACCGCAGATCCGCCTTCCCGAACCGGCCCGCTACCCGAGCGAAAGCCGACTCCAACTCGGCCTTCCAGCAATCGACTTCAGGCATCACGTCCATACCCGAACAACGACAACCAGCAGCTCAGGACACGAAATCTGACTGGAGTA
>NZ_JBHWIY010000115.1:0-1303 GCF_042731715.1 Streptomyces sp. NPDC059832
GCAGCCTCCAAGGGTGATCACCGAGTCTGCCACCGCGCAGTGGGACCTGGAACTGGACGATCTCTTCCTGACCATCGGCCATCATTTCGGCCGTGTTGAGCTTCGCCGCCGCATGCGTGACTACGTACGCGGGCTACTCGCCCCGGTGGCCCGCAAGAACAGCTGGCAGCTGGCCGAACAGGCCGGTCACTCCACCCCCGACGGCCTGCAGCACCTCCTCGCCGGTGCGAAGTGGGAATCCGATGACATCCGCGACGGCCTGCAGGAATACGTCGCCGGCAAGCTCGGCGAGGCCGGCGGCGTCCTGATCATCGACGACACCGGCTTCGTCAAGAAGGGCATCACCTCCGCCGGGGTCCAGCGCCAGTACTCCGGAACCGCCGGCCGGACCGAGAACTGCCAGATCGGCGTCTTCGCCGCCTACGCCTCCGCCCGCGGCCGGGCCCTGGTCGACCGCGAGCTCTACCTCCCGAAATCCTGGACCGAGGACCGGGAACGCTGCCGCACCGCAAGGGTCCCCGACGAGCGGGAGTTCGCCACCAAGGGCGAACTGGCCCGGCACATGGTGCTGCGGGCTCTCGCCTCGCCGCTGCCCATCACCTGGGTCACCGCGGATTCCGCCTACGGTCAGGACAACCGCTTCCGCCGGCTGCTGGAACAGTCGGGCGTCGGCTACGTGCTGGCGGTCCCCAAGTCTCAATTCAGCGTGGGCTGTTCACGGATCGATGTTCTGTTCGCACAGGCCCCGGACGAGGCGTGGGAGAAGATCTCATGCGGCGACGGCGCGAAGGGACCCCGCATCTACCACTGGGCAGCGGTGCGGCTGCCGGCCGTCGCCGAGTTCGACTACCAGGGCGAGATGCCTCACCGGATGCGGTGGGCACTGGCCCGTCGCAGCATCAGCAAGCCGGACGAGATCGCCTACTACCTCGCCTACGCACCCCTGCAGACCACGGTTCAGGAGTTGGTGCGGGTCGCCGGGGCACGCTGGGCGATCGAGGAGTGCTTCCAGGCCGCGAAGAACGAGTGCGGCCTGGACGAGTACGAGGTCCGCCGCTACGTGGGCTGGTACCGGCACATCACCCTGGCCATGCTCGCGCACGCCTTCCTGGCCGCCACGGCGCACCAGCCCCCGGAAAAAGGGGCGGAACCGGTGAGACAGCCGGGGTCATCGGGCTCACAGTGGCGGAGGTTCGGCGACTCCTGGCAGCTTGTCGTGCCCGGCCCCCGCACCTGAGCGGACACCGAGGGCTACACCACGCACTGAGCTGGTCGAACTGGCGCCGCCGACGCCAAGCCGTCG
>NZ_JBHWIY010000116.1:0-1248 GCF_042731715.1 Streptomyces sp. NPDC059832
AAGGTGCGGACGGTGGCCCAAGGCCGCAAGAAGCTGGTCCGTGAGCGGGAGGAATACTTCCGGCTCATGGACCAGGGCCTGACCAGCTACGAAGCATGCCGGATCGTCGGGATCAACTACCGGACCGGCAAGCGGTGGCGTAACGGCAGGAATCCGGCCCCCACGCACAAGGGAGCGCCGCCTGTTCAGCGGGCGGCGCCCTCGTCGGGTCCCAGCCGGTACTTGAAGGAGGCGGACCGGATCCACATAGCCGACCGACTGCGGGAGAAGGCCACGGTCCGTGCGATCGCTGCCGAGCTGGGCCGCAGCCCGTCGACCATCAGCCGGGAGATCCGACGGAACGGCACCGTTGATCCGCGAGGCGGTCGGCGCTACCGTCCGTATGCCGCCCAGGCCCGCGCGGATGCCCGCCGGCCCCGCCCCAAGCCCGGGAAGATCGGCCAGAACCCCGCACTACGCGCCTTCATCCAGGGCCGCCTGGACCTACGGTGGAGCCCGGAGCAGATCTGCCAGGCTCTGCGCCAGGCATTCCCCGAGCGGCCGGAGATGCACGTGGTCCACGAGACCGTCTACCAGGCCCTCTACGTCCAGGGCCGCGGCGAACTGCGCCGTGAACTGGCCAGAGCGCTACGGACCGGCCGCGTGCGGCGCAAACCCCGCCGCCAGGCCCAGCAACGCAGACCCCGCTTCCGCGACCCGATGGTCATGATCAGCGAGCGCCCCGCCGAAGCAGAGGACCGAGCGGTGCCCGGCCACTGGGAGGGCGACCTCATCATCGGCAAGGACAACGGCTCGGCCATCGGCACCCTCGTCGAACGCTCCACCCGCTACGTGATGCTCGTGCACCTGCCGAACGGCCGAAGCCCCGAACTGGTCCGTGACGCTCTGATGGAGACCGTCACCACCCTGCCGACCCACCTGAGGCGGTCCCTGACCTGGGACCAGGGCAGCGAGATGGGACGCCACCGTGAGTTCACCGTCGCCACGGACGTGCCGGTCTACTTCTGCGACCCGGCCAGCCCCTGGCAGCGAGGCTCCAACGAAAACACCAACGGCCTGCTGCGCCAGTACTTCCCCAAGGGCACCGACCTGTCCGCACACACCCGCGAACACCTCGACGCCGTCGCCGCCGAACTCAACGGCCGACCACGCAAAACGCTCGACTGGGAAACCCCAGCCGAGCGTCTCGCTAAGCTCCTGGCAACAGCCAGTTGATCACCTGTGTTGCCACGACCCTTGGAATTCGCC
>NZ_JBHWIY010000117.1:0-1174 GCF_042731715.1 Streptomyces sp. NPDC059832
CTAGTCACAGCGGACTCCGGCGGAGCGAACTCCTCCGACTCCCACCTGTTCAAGATGGACCTCGCCGCCTTCGCCGACGAGTCCGGCCTGTCCATTACCGTTGCCCACTTCCCGCCCGGGACATCGAAATGGAACAAGGTCGAACACCGCCTGTTCTCCCGCATCACTCACAGCCTGCGCGGTCGACCCCTGACCAGCTACGAAGTACTGATCCAGACGATTTCCGCTACCCGGACCCGCACCGGACTGACCGTCAAGGCCGCGCTGGACGAGAACACCTACCCCACCGGCCGCAAACTCACCCGGGCCGACCGCAAAGCGATCACGAAGCGCGTCACCCGCGACGAGTTCCATGGCGAGTGGAACTACACGATCGCCCCGCACGACCCCGCACAAGCTGCCCGGTCCGCACCCGAGCCAGCACCGCCGCCGATCCCGGCCGAGGCGACTTTCCTCCTCACTCACCCCGTCCTGACCGGCCTGACACGCGAGGAGTTCGACCAGCTCGTGCTCCAGCTCGAACCATGTCGCCAGATCCTGGCCGAGGCCCAGCGCCAGAACGAAGGGCGGGACCGGCGCGGCCGCAACCCCGGATTCGGCATCCTCGACCACCGCCACCGCGTCCTGGTCGCTCTGCTCAGAAGCCGCAACACCGTCACCCTGACCCTGATGGGCAAGATCCTCGGACACGACCGCAACACGCTGAGCTACCACGCCATGACGAGCAGGCCACTGCTGGCCTTCGCCGGAACCGACCTCACCTCCACCCTCACCCCACAGACGCATCCACCACGCACACTCGAAGCTCTGCAAAAGGTGATCACTTACCACGACAACAAGATCAAATCAGGCAGTAGTTGATTTACGGCTCCTCACCAGCGCGTCTCCCCGGCGAAATACCGTGCCGCCTTGCGGAGGATGTCCCGCTCCTCCTCCAGCTCGCGGATCCTCTTCCGTGCGGCCGCCAACTCCGCCTGAACCCCGTCACCATCAGGCTGCAGCGCCGCCGCGGGCGTGGCGTGAGCACCGGGCCGACGTCCGTCAGCGGCCCGGATCCAGTTCCGCAGCGTCTCGGTGTTCACCCCGAGGTCGGTGGCGACCGACTTGATCGTCGCTCCCGGACGCGACCGGTACAGCGCGACCGCGTCTGCCTTGAACTCGGCGGGGTAGTGCT
>NZ_JBHWIY010000118.1:0-1125 GCF_042731715.1 Streptomyces sp. NPDC059832
AGGTGGGACTGGCGATTGGGACGAAGTCGTAACAAGGTAGCCGTACCGGAAGGTGCGGCTGGATCACCTCCTTTCTAAGGAGCATCTAGATTCCGTAAGGAGTCCAGAGGCCATTACGTCGGCAAATGTTCGACGGTGGTTGCTCATGGGTGGAACGTTGACTATTCAGTACCTGGTGGTTCAACCGGGTCGTGAGTACTGCTCTTCGGAGCGTGGAAAACGAACCGGATGAATTCCGGGTACTGGGCGCGCTGTTGGGTGTCTGAAGGTACGGCCGTAAGGCTGCCTTCAAACGCCGGCCCCAGTGAACTCGCCTGCAAGGGTGGGGTGATGGGTGGCTGGTCGTTGTTTGAGAACTGCACAGTGGACGCGAGCATCTGTGGCCAAGTTTTTAAGGGCGCACGGTGGATGCCTTGGCACCAGGAACCGATGAAGGACGTGGGAGGCCACGATAGGCCCCGGGGAGCTGTCAACCAAGCTTTGATCCGGGGGTGTCCGAATGGGGAAACCCGGCAGTCGTCATGGGCTGTCACCCGCTGCTGAACACATAGGCAGTGTGGAGGGAACGAGGGGAAGTGAAACATCTCAGTACCCTCAGGAAGAGAAAACAACCGTGATTCCGGGAGTAGTGGCGAGCGAAACCGGATGAGGCCAAACCGTATGCGTGTGATACCCGGCAGGGGTTGCGCATGCGGGGTTGTGGGATCTCTCTTTCATGGTCTGCCGGCCGTGAGACGAGTCAGAAACCGTTGATGTAGGCGAAGGACATGCGAAAGGTCCGGCGTAGAGGGTAAGACCCCCGTAGCTGAAACATTGACGGCTCGTTTGAGAGACACCCAAGTAGCACGGGGCCCGAGAAATCCCGTGTGAATCTGGCGGGACCACCCGCTAAGCCTAAATATTCCCTGGTGACCGATAGCGGATAGTACCGTGAGGGAATGGTGAAAAGTACCGCGGGAGCGGAGTGAAATAGTACCTGAAACCGTGTGCCTACAAGCCGTGGGAGCGTCGCATGCAAGCTTGCTTGTATGTCGTGACTGCGTGCCTTTTGAAGAATGAGCCTGCGAGTTTGCGGTGTGTTGCGAGGTTAACCCGTGTGGGGAAGCCGTAGCGAAAGCGAGTCCG
>NZ_JBHWIY010000119.1:0-1104 GCF_042731715.1 Streptomyces sp. NPDC059832
GGTCATCGACGCCGACACCCGCCTGGTCGTCGTGGTCGGCAAGCCCCTTCCCGGCAACCGCAACGACTGCAAGGCGTGGGAGGAATCCGGCGCCAAGGCCGCCGTCGGCACGACCATGACGATCGCCGACGGCGGCTATCCCGGCACCGGACTCGTGATGCCTCACCGCCGCCGCAAAGGCGAAGAGCTGTCCGAGTGGAAGCAGGCCCACAATAAGTCCCACAAACAGGTCCGCGCCCGCGTCGAGCACACCTTCGCCCGCATGAAGACCTGGAAGATCCTCCGAGACTGCCGCCTCAAAGGGGACGGGGTTCACCAAGCCATGCTCGGCATCGCCCGCCTGCACAACCTCAACCTCGCCGGATAGGAGCGGCCGTCGTCGCCCGAGCAGCCATGCCTCCATCGACTCAAAGATCATTTACGGGACAAGCCTAAGGTTCATCGTCCCAGCTCAGAAGGCACGTTCGTTTTTCCTCCCTGCTTCCGGCCTCATCTCAACCGAAACGGCGAGGTTAATCTGCTGATTGTGTGGCTTCCGTGCTGACCACCGCCTCAAGCACCACCTGGGGAGGTACGTGACCGTCGGCAGCCAGCGCGACTGGCGATATGCGGCTCACTCAGCGTCGTCGTACAGCAGCTCCGCAGTCAGCTCCTTGAATTCCTGCAGAGCTATTTGCAGATCCTCAAGAACACCTTGGGCGATCTCTTCGGGAGCGGCAGGGGAGCCCTCCCCTGAGGCTTTGTTCGGCGGTGTGAGATCAAGGCTTGCGTGGTCATGGTCGAGCACATCGTGGATGCCGAAGCATCGGAAGTTTTCTGTCTCCCGGCGCTCCGCTCGGGGGAGACCCGGACCGTACGCAGACACGAAGGCGTTCAGGTCCCGTTGGTTGAGCGGATTATCGCTGGGGTCGAATCGTCGTCCTGAGCGCAGGTCGTAGACCCAGATTCTGGATGTTTGAGGATACTCGCCAGCAGGATTAGGGTGCTGATCGAAGAAGATAACACTCGCCCTAACCTCGAATTTTCGTGACGGTCCGCCGACGGGGTCGGTGGACCGTTTTCGTGCCGTGGGCTGAGGTTGTGCAGGCCGAGGGCCCGAGTGTC
>NZ_JBHWIY010000120.1:0-1098 GCF_042731715.1 Streptomyces sp. NPDC059832
GTCGGGGTCGGTGGCCATGGCCTCCAGTACCAGCCGGTACATCGCGGCGATCCGCTCCGCGTTCACCGCCGACACCGAACGCCCGTCCGCGGTGAGGACGATGTAGCTGCCACGGGTGGCGACCATCAGCGGGAACTCGGTCGGTACCTCGTCGATGTCGCCCAGCTCGTCGACCTCTTCGCCGTCGACCTTGCTGAAGTCCTGGTAGTTGAAGTAGACGTCCAGAAGTCGGCCGCTGCCGGCGTCCCGCTGGATGGCGGGGAGCGGGTACCTGCGGTGCGGCCACAGCTCGGTCTCCTGCTCGAAGACCTGGGTCACCAGCTCGCGCCAGGTCGTGGCACGGCCCGCCTCGAACGGGAACGGCACGGTATTGAGGTGCATACCGTAGACGCGGTCGGCGCCGGGCAGCTCCGGACGCGTGTCGCACACGAGCCCGGTGTGGAAGGCGGTCTCGTCCGTCAGCTGGCTCATCACCTTCAGGTGTGCCGCCAGCAGCACGCTCTTCATCGACACACGGGCACTACCGGCGAGCGCCCGCAGCCGCTCGTTCAAGTCGCGCAGCTCGATCGGGAAGCGGTGGGCGGTGCCGGCGGCGACCGACTCGTCTCCCCAGCCGGCCGGAACGGCAAGCGTGGCGTGGTCGCCGACGATGCGCTGCCAGTAGGCCTGGTCCACACCGGCCGCCACGGACTTCCGCTCGGCTGCTATGTAGTCGGCGAAGCGGCTGCCGCCCCCCGCCGTCGGCTCGACGGCCTCATCGTCACCGTCCCGGAAGCCGCGATACAGCTCCAGCAACTCGGTGAGCAGCGCGTGGTAGCTCCAGCCCTCCAGGATCGGATGGGCGTGAGTGAAGACGAGCTGCCAGTCGTGCTCGCCCTCGATCAGGGCATTGATCCGGATCAGCGGCGGGACCGCGGTGTCGAACGGCGTGGTGCGCTGCTCGTTCTCGCATTCGCCGTCGTCGGCCGCCCGGACCGAGACCGGCAGCTCTGCTGTGGCGTGTACGAGTTGGAGGGGTTGGGAGTAGGTGGTGAGGTCGAAGGCGGTGCGGAGTATTTCGTGGCGGGTGAGGAGTTCGTCCGTGGCTTGTTGGAGTGC
>NZ_JBHWIY010000121.1:0-1097 GCF_042731715.1 Streptomyces sp. NPDC059832
TTGGGCAGCCCGGCCGCCACCCGCACCGCTACAGCCCCCATCGCACCGGGTCCACCGAGTGCCAGTATCCTCATCCGCTCACTCCTATCTAGTTCCTTACGATCGAATGCTATACGATCGGTATGGAAGTGGGCAATCATTGATGGAGGAGGATCATGACCGACCGACAGTTCACGGACCCGGCTCAGCGCGGACCAGAGATCGACGACTGCCCGACGGTGGATACCTGCGCACGTGTGCTGGCCGATGCCTTTGCCCGTGAGTCGGCGACCTCCTGGATCTGCGGCGGTTCGTCCACCACCAGGGAGAACTGGTTCGACGCCACCCTGCGCGCCGATGCCACCATTCCCGGATCGCGCCGCTACGCCCTGACCGAGGACGGCGGCCGCCCCATCGCGGCCGCCGTCCTCACCCCGCCCGGAGCTCGGCTCTCACCTGCCGCTCAGGCGCAGTGGGCGGCCCGTGCGCTCGCGCGTTGCGGTCCCCGGTCCGTGCAGCGGACCCTGCGCTATCTCGACCTCACCGAAGCCGGTGCGCCCGAGAGTGCCTGGACGCTGGAGTTCATCGGGGTGGTTCCCGGCGCCGCGGGCCGCGGGGCGGGGAGGCGTCTCCTCGACCGTCTGCTGGCCGACACATCATCCGCGGCCGGGGTCTACCTCACCACCGCGGACCCCGGAAATGTGGCGCTCTATCAACACTTCGGCTTCGTCACCCAGAGGCGCCTGTCCGTCGGACCGCTGAATGTCGTGACCATGTTGAGAAGGCGTGCGAGCAGTCTGTAGCCACGAGCGGCCCGAGTACGAATGGCATGTAGCAACTCGATGACGATTCCGGTTACTTCGATCCGCAGGACTGCCGAGACCGGTTCGAACTGCTTCACCGACTCCGAGTTGATCCCGGACACCAACGCGCTCGGGCCGCGCGACAGCGCTGAAGAGCGCTACACCGCCGAGCTGCCGATCGTCGCCATCGAATGCGGCGGCGGCGCGCACCGGCCCCACACCCACTCCCACTCCAGCTGTGAGGTATATCCGTGCAGGTCCTGCCCATGTTGCGCAGACGAGTGCCGGCCCTGGCCGCTTTTCTGTTGCTGCTTC
>NZ_JBHWIY010000122.1:0-1057 GCF_042731715.1 Streptomyces sp. NPDC059832
TGTCAATCCCCTCGAACCGTGGAGATCTTCTATGCGGCCAGCTTCAGAGCGGAGTCGGCCGGGTGGCTTTGTTCGTAGTCGATCGGGCTGCGGTATCCGTACACGCTGTGCAGCCGATGCGTGTTGTAGAACCCGGTGATCCAGGTCGCGATCCTCAGCCGGGCCTCGGTGCGGCTGCTGAAGGTGTGCCGGTGGACGTACTCGACCTTGAGCACGCTGTTGAACGCCTCGCTGACGGCGTTGTCGAAACACGACCCGACCCGGCCCATGGGCTGCGTTACGCCCAGGCGCCGGGAGACGTACTCGCTGCCGCGGTCGCTATGAAAGATCACGCCCTTCACGTCGCCGCCGCGGGTGGCGGCGGCCATGTTGAGGGATGCGGCCACGAGCTCGGCATCGTGGCGCTCGCCCATCGCATAGCCCAGCAGCCGCCGGGAGAACAGATCGATGACCGTGGCCAGATACAGCTTGCCCTCCCCGGTGACGATCTCCGTCATGTCGCCCGCCCACACCTGGTCACGAGCGGTGGCGGTGAAGTCCCGGCGCACGAAGTCCGGGGCAGCGGCCCGCTTGCCGGGCCGGGTCAGGCCCCGTCGCCTGCAGGGCATCCGTCCGGCCAGGCCGAGTTCGGCCATCGGCTTCGCGACAGTGTTCACCGACACGCGCCAGCCCTCCCGCACCAGCGTGATCCAGATCTTCGGGGAGCCGTAGGTACCGCCCGAGCCGTCGAAGATCCGCCGGACCGCGTCGGACAGCTGCCCTTTCCGCACATGGCGGGCGGTGAAGGGCGGCCGGCGCCACTTGTAGAACCAGGACTGGCACGCGGCAGGCCAGACGGTGCGGGACGTGGTGTTCGGTCCTCTGGTTACCGACGAACGCGGCCACCTCGGCCGGTGCCTGTTCGGTCACTTCACCCAGAGGACCATGCATCGCTTGAGGACATCACGCTCCATCTCCAGCTCGCGTATCCGCTTGTTCTTCTCGCTCATCTCCCGCCGCAGCCGCTCCAGTTCGCCCCGCTCGCTCTCCCGCATCCGCCCGCCGGCGGCCTCCTGCG
>NZ_JBHWIY010000123.1:0-1050 GCF_042731715.1 Streptomyces sp. NPDC059832
GGCGAAGCTGAGAACTTAAGCGCCAGTAAACGGCGGTGGTAACTATAACCATCCTAAGGTAGCGAAATTCCTTGTCGGGTAAGTTCCGACCTGCACGAATGGCGTAACGACTTCTCGACTGTCTCAACCATAGGCCCGGTGAAATTGCACTACGAGTAAAGATGCTCGTTTCGCGCAGCAGGACGGAAAGACCCCGGGACCTTTACTACAGTTTGATATTGGTGTTCGGTTCGGCTTGTGTAGGATAGGTGGGAGACTTTGAAGCGGCCACGCCAGTGGTTGTGGAGTCGTCGTTGAAATACCACTCTGGTCGTGCTGGATGTCTAACCTGGGTCCGTGATCCGGATCAGGGACAGTGTCTGATGGGTAGTTTAACTGGGGCGGTTGCCTCCTAAAGAGTAACGGAGGCGCCCAAAGGTTCCCTCAGCCTGGTTGGCAATCAGGTGTTGAGTGTAAGTGCACAAGGGAGCTTGACTGTGAGACCGACGGGTCGAGCAGGGACGAAAGTCGGGACTAGTGATCCGGCAGTGGCTTGTGGAAGCGCTGTCGCTCAACGGATAAAAGGTACCCCGGGGATAACAGGCTGATCTTCCCCAAGAGTCCATATCGACGGGATGGTTTGGCACCTCGATGTCGGCTCGTCGCATCCTGGGGCTGGAGTCGGTCCCAAGGGTTGGGCTGTTCGCCCATTAAAGCGGTACGCGAGCTGGGTTTAGAACGTCGTGAGACAGTTCGGTCCCTATCCGCTGTGCGCGTAGGAATATTGAGAAGGGCTGTCCCTAGTACGAGAGGACCGGGACGGACGAACCTCTGGTGTGCCAGTTGTTCTGCCAAGGGCATGGCTGGTTGGCTACGTTCGGAAAGGATAACCGCTGAAAGCATCTAAGCGGGAAGCCTGCTTCGAGATGAGTATTCCCACCCTCTTGAAGGGTTAAGGCTCCCAGTAGACGACTGGGTTGATAGGCCAGATGTGGAAGCCCGGTAACGGGTGGAGCTGACTGGTACTAATAGGCCGAGGGCTTGTCCTCAGTTGCTCGCGTCCACTGTGTT